>CAZSDN010000057.1:2619-15297 GCA_964605595.1 uncultured Flavobacterium sp.
TCCCGTGTTTTCTGTGCGAAAGCGAATGGATGATTTTTGGAATACTTTCTTTTCCAACGCCGCTTTCACCGACAACCAAAACGGAAATATCGGTTGGAGCAACCTGGATTGCTTTTTCAATTGCACGGTTAAGCTTCGGATCATTTCCGATAATCTCGAACCGCTGTTTTATGGATTGAACTGATTCCATTTGTCAATGTATAATTAATAATTAATAATTTAATAATTGCGGTAAGCAATCACTCATTATTAATTATTCATTGTTAATTATTAATTTTCTGAATTCATCTCCGAATAACCGATAGCTTCTCCTAATAAAGTTCCGCTGGTGCAACTGGTGATTTTTACATTTACGAAATCGCCAACCTTATAATTTTCTTTCGGGAAAACAACCATGATATTCTGCGGATTTCTTCCGGACCAATCTTTATCCGATCGTTTTGAATCTTTCTCGATTAAAACTTCGATGGTTTTCCCGACAAATTCATTCGTGCGGATTGCGCTGTGTTTTCTTTGCATATCTACAATTTCCTGTAAACGGCGGAGTTTGGTTTCTTCGGGAACGTCGTCGTCCATTTTTCTTCCGGCTAATGTTCCCGGCCTTTCAGAATAGGAATACATGTATCCGAAACTGTATTTTACATATTCCATTAAGCTCAAAGTATCTTGATGGTCTTGCTCGGTTTCTGTTGGGAAACCGGCGATCATATCTTGGGTTATTGAGCAATCAGGAAGAATTTTATTGATTTTGTCAATCAAGCTCATGTATTCTTCACGTGTGTGCAAACGGTTCATTTCCTTTAAAATCCTGTCGCTTCCCGACTGAACCGGCAAATGGATGTGATTGCATATGTTTGGATGTTTCGCTATAATATGCAAAACACTTTCGTGCATATCCTGCGGATTCGAAGTTGAAAACCGGATTCTCATTTTTGGAAAACCCAAAGCGACCATTTCTAAAAGCTGGTCAAAATTTACAGCAGTTGCTTTTTGCATTTCGGTAGCTTTTATGAAATCCTTTTTCAAACCGCCGCCATACCATAAATAGCTGTCAACATTTTGTCCGAGAAGTGTGATTTCTTTAAATCCGCGGTTCCATAAATCCTGGATTTCTTCCATAATGCTTTGTGGTTCGCGGCTTCTTTCGCGGCCACGCGTGAACGGAACAACGCAAAATGTGCACATATTATCACAGCCACGCGTTATGGAAACGAAAGCAGAAACGCCATTCGAATTCAACCGGACCGGAGCGATATCGCCATAAGTTTCTTCCTTAGATAATATAACGTTGATGGCGTCGCGGCCTTCTTCAACTTCAGCTAATAAATTTGGTAAATCTTTATATGCATCAGGGCCAACAACAAGATCGACGATTTTTTCTTCTTCAAGGAACTGGCTTTTCAAGCGTTCGGCCATGCAGCCCAAAACACCAACTTTCATGTTTGGGTTCTGGCGTCTTTTTACGGCATTGTACTTTTCTAAACGCTTACGAACAGTTTGTTCGGCTTTGTCACGGATGGAACAAGTGTTGACAAGAACCAAATCGGCTTCTTCAAGGATTTGCGTCGTATTGTAGCCGTTTTGGGATAGAATCGAAGCAACGACTTCGCTATCGGAGAAATTCATCGCGCAACCATAACTTTCTATAAAAAGCTTTTTGGTGTTCGATGGTTTGTTTTCAAGTACGAGGCTTTCACCTTGTTTGTTTTCTTCAATAATCTTTTCCATAAGCGTATTTACGCATTCTTTTTTGAGGTTTCAAAGATACAATTATTTAAGACAATCTGACAAGATGGCAGATTTAGTTTAACAATGTTTTTAAGCCTAATTACTGAAAAAATAGTGATGTTTATATACCCGGCTCAAAAAAATAAAAACCAATATTTAAAAAAAACCTATACTTTTGCGGTCAAACAGAAAGGCTATATTGCCCAACTGACCTAGTAAACATAAGCATTATGGCAAAGAATTTAGTGATCGTGGAGTCGCCTGCGAAGGCAAAAACAATAGAAAAATTCCTTGGAAGCGAATATCAGGTTGAGTCAAGTTACGGGCATATTGCCGATCTTCCGTCAAAAGAAATCGGAGTTGATGTAGAAAATGGCTTCAAACCGAAATATGAAGTTTCATCCGATAAAAAAGCTCTGGTCAGCAAGCTTAAAACCTTATCCAAAAATGCTGAAATGGTTTG
This sequence comes from uncultured Flavobacterium sp., assembly GCA_964605595.1. GTDB lineage: Bacteria > Bacteroidota > Bacteroidia > Flavobacteriales > Flavobacteriaceae > Flavobacterium. The sequence goes on from CAZSDN010000057.1 coordinate 4,811, forward strand.
GCTGGCAAGTGATGAAGACCGTGAAGGAGAAGCTATTTCCTGGCATTTGGCCGAAGAATTAAAACTCGATAGCAAAAAAACCAAGCGTATCGTTTTTCACGAAATCACAAAAACGGCTATTCTTAAAGCGATCGATAATCCGCGTGAAATCAATTACGACTTAGTCAACGCGCAACAGGCAAGACGCGTTTTGGATCGTTTGGTTGGTTATGAACTTTCGCCGGTTTTGTGGCGAAAAGTAAAAGGCGGGCTTTCAGCCGGCCGCGTACAATCGGTTGCTGTGCGTTTGATTGTTGAACGCGAGCGCGAAATACAGGGTTTCAAGGCAATTGCGACCTATTCGGTTGTTGCTGAGTTTGTAAATGAAGCCGGAAAATCATTTAAGGCAAGGTTGCCGAAAAACTTCAATACGAAAAAAGAAGCCGAAGATTTCCTGAATAAAAATATCGGTTCTATATATAAGGTATCGGATCTGGAAACAAAACCGACCAAAAAATCCCCGGCCGCGCCATTTACAACTTCAACTTTACAACAGGAAGCCGCACGGAAATTGTATCTTCCGGTTGGTATAACGATGCAGTTGGCACAACGTTTATATGAAGCCGGGCTTATCACTTACATGAGAACCGACAGCGTGAATCTTTCGCAGGAAGCGATGAGTGCGGCGCAGGCTGAGATTATTTCTTCTTACGGAAAAGAATTTTCAAAACCACGGACTTTTGCCAATAAAAGCAAAGGAGCACAGGAAGCCCACGAAGCGATCCGCCCGACGGATATGTCCCTTCATACGGTAAATATTGACCGTGACCAGGCGCGTTTGTATGATCTTATCTGGAAAAGAACGCTGGCTTCGCAAATGAGCGATGCAGAATTGGAACGGACAAATGTTAAAATTGAAGCGAATAACCATAGCGAAATTTTTTCTGCAACAGGAGAAGTTTTGCTTTTTGAAGGTTTCCTGAAAGTATATCTCGAAGGTGATGATGAAGATGAAGAAGAACAGGAAGGAATGCTTCCGGTACTGAAAGTCAACGAAAAATTACAGAATAATTATATTACGGCTACGGAAAGATATTCGCGCCCGGCCGCTCGTTATACGGAAGCTTCTTTGGTTAAAAAGCTTGAAGAGCTGGGTATTGGGCGTCCGTCAACATACGCGCCCACTATTTCTACAATTATAAACAGGAATTATGTTGAAAAAGGAAATCTCGAAGGCCAGGAAAGAAATTATACGCAACTAACGTTACAATCAGGAAGTGTTGCTGAAAAAACACTCAAAGAAAATACAGGTTCTGATAAAGGAAAATTAGTCCCGACGGATATCGGAACCATTGTAACCGATTTTCTTGTGAAGAATTTCGAAAGTATCCTCGATTACAATTTTACGGCGAAAGTAGAACAGGATTTTGATGAAATCGCTGAAGGAAACAGAAACTGGGCGAAAATGATGCAGGAATTCTACGATCATTTCCATCCGAATGTTAAAGAAGTTGAAGCAAATGCGGAACGTGAAAGCGGTGAAAGGATTTTAGGAAAAGATCCGAAAACAGGAAGGCAGGTTTCTGTGCGTTTAGGGAAATTTGGCCCCATGGCACAAATTGGCGAGCCGGAAGACGACGATAAATTATTCGCAAGTCTTCGTTCAGATCAGAATATTGGAAACATCACTTTGGAAGACGCATTGAACTTATTTCTGCTTCCGAAAAACCTCGGTATATATAAAGGTGAAGAAGTTGAAGTGAGCAATGGCCGTTTTGGCCCGTATGTCCGTTTTGGAAAAATGTTCATTTCGCTTCCAAAAGGTGAAGAGCCACTGGATGTTAACATGGAACGCGCTCAGGAACTCATTGACGAAAAAGCAAAAGCTGATGCGCCGATTGCACATTATAAAAATGAAGCTGTTCAGAAAGGCGTTGGAAGGTTCGGGCCGTTTATCAAATGGAACGGAATTTTTATCAATGTCAGCAAAAAGTATAATTTCGATAATCTTTCGCAATCGGATATCGAACAACTGATCGAAGATAAATTACAGAAAGATATTGATAAAGTTATCCATCATTGGAAAGAAGAAGGAATTCTTGTTGAAAAAGCACGTTGGGGACGTTCTGTAATTACGAAAGGAAAAATCAAAATTGAGCTGAGCAAAGATGTCGATGCTTCAAAGCTGACATTGGTCCAGGTTCAGGAAATGATTGAAAAGAAAACGCCGGCAAAGAAAACTGCTGCTAAAAAGCCGGCAGCAAAAAAAACTGCGGCAAAAAAGAAATAAGAAATGGGACTCGATTTTTTATCTCCGCTCGATAATGAACTTGTTGCTTTTGCAGGCGACTTGTCATCGCAGCATTTAGGCAGTAAGATTGTGTTGCATTCTGAAAAAGATTTTCCTGATTTGGATAAAATCAATATTGCAATTGTAGGCGTTTTGGATAACCGGGGGCATAAAAATCAGTATGAAGATGTGGATTTGAATCCGATTCGTAAGGAGTTGTATTCGCTTTTTCCGGGAAACTGGTTTGCTTCAATTGGAGATTTAGGAGATATTCATGAGGGAAATACGTCTGAAGATACCTATTTCGCATTGCAGAAAGTTATTGCGTTATTGGTTCGAAAGAAGATTATTCCTATTATTATCGGCGGTTCTCAGGATTTAACGTATGCTTTATACCGGGCCTATGACAACTTGGATCAAATGGTGAATCTGGTTGCGATTGACAGCCGTTTTGATTTCGGAAAGCATGATCGGCAGATTTCATCATCATCGTATCTTTCAAAGATTATAATTGACGAACCGAATAACCTTTTTAACTACAGTAATGTTGGTTATCAGACTTATTATAATTCACAAGAAGAAATAGATTTGGCAGAAAAGTTGTTTTTTGATGCTTATCGTTTGGGTGAAATATCTGCGAATATATCGATTTCAGAACCTGTTTTCAGGGATGCGGACATTATAAGTTTGGATTTAACGTCTGTAAAATCTTGTGATTCAGGTAATTTCAGTACTTTTATGCCTAACGGGTTTAATGGTAAGGAAATATGCTCTTTGTCGAGATATGCCGGAATAAGCGATAAAGTTTCTTTATTTGGGATTTTTAACCACAATAATTCCGTACAGGAATCCGTTTTGATTGCCCAGATTATCTGGTATTTTATTGAAGGTTTCCACTATCGTTCCAATGAGTATCCTTTTGGGAGTAAGGAAAATTACCTCAAATACATCGTTCCTATTGAAGACGAACAGTTAATGTTTTATAAAAGCGATAAAACTGACAGGTGGTGGATTGAAATACCATTTATTTCAAATGTTAATAATAAACTAAAAAGAAATACGTTATTACCATGTTCTTACGACGATTATTTAGGAGCCTGTAATCAGGAAATTCCCGAAAGATGGTGGAAGGCACAAAGAAAAAATGTAATTTAGCGTTGTTATTTATATGAAAATTAGAAATATAGAATTTGATTTCACATATTTTTAAGTTTTTGTGAATAAAAAAATTGTTTTTTAAAAAAATTATAGATAGGTTTACGCCCTTAAAATTAAGAATATTTTATAACCCAAATTTTATGAAGAAGTTCATTGCATTTGCAGCATTATCATCATTATTGTTTAGCTGTGGTTCGAGCGATAAAGGGGAACTGGTAGGAGTTAGAGGAAAAAAATGGAATCCTGAGAAACCGTATGGTATGACCTTGGTTCCTGGAGGTTCATTTATTATGGGTAAATCAGACGATGATTTGGCTAATATTGGTGATGCTCCAACTAAAACGGTTACTGTTCGTTCTTTTTACATGGATGAAACAGAGATTACCAATAGTGAGTACAGACAATTTGTAGAATGGGTTAAAGACTCAACGATCCGTGTTCGTTTGGCGATATTGGCAGACGAAGTAGGAGGTGGGGCTTCTGCTGGTACTGGAGGAAAAAAAGGCAAGACGGGAGGAAGTATAAATGATTATGCTTTTAATGATGCTGATCCTGCAAAAATGACTCCATACGATAAGTATATGTATGAAAATTATTACAGTGTTGGTACTGAGGACGATATGTATGCTGGCAGAAAGCTTAACAAAAAAATCAAGCTAATTACAAATACAGCAAAATATCCGGATGAATATTATACTGAGGTTATGGATTCTATGTATATTCCGGTAGCTGAATCTTATAATGGTTTGCGTACAATTGATGTGTCAAAATTGAAGTTCCGCTATTCTTGGATGGATATTGGCGCTGCCGCTAAAGCTAAAGTTGGTAAAAGAAAAGAGTTTATTAAAACTGAGCAGGTAGCAGTTTATCCGGATACTACAACGTGGATTAAAGATTTTGCTTATTCTTATAATGAGCCAATGCATAACGACTATTTTTGGCATCAGGCATATAGCGATTATCCTGTAGTAGGCGTAAGCTGGAAACAGGCTAAAGCGTTTTGCGCATGGAGAACCTTGAATAAAAATTCATATATAAAATCTAAAAAGAAAAAGCAGGATCTTATTAATTCATTCCGTCTTCCGACTGAAGCAGAATGGGAGTATGCTGCAAGAGGCGGCCTGTCGTCAGCAACTTATCCTTGGGGAGGTCCTTATGCTAAAAATGACAGAGGATGCTTTTTGGCTAATTTCAAACCTAACAGAGGAGATTATGCGGCAGATGGTGCTTTATATACTGTAGAGGCAAAATCATTCGATCCTAATGGTTATAATCTTTATAATATGGCAGGAAACGTTGCAGAATGGACTGATTCTTCTTACGATCCGGGGTCATATGAGTATGTGTCTACGATGAACCCAAATGTTCCTGATTCTAATAATCAGCGTAAAGTAGTGCGTGGCGGTTCATGGAAAGATGTTTCTTATTACCTTCAGGTGAGTACGCGTGATTTTGAATATGCAGATACTGCCAGAAGCTATATCGGATTCAGGACGGTACAAGATTATATGGGTACTCAAACTACGGGTAACGCCCCAAGATAACCAAAATTAAACCAACTTTATAAACTATCTAAATTAACAAAAAAATTATTATTATGGCATTATTGAGCAAAAAAGCAATGAATTTCGCTTATGGTATGGGAGCAGCGGTTGTAATCCTAGGCGCCTTATTTAAAATTACTCATATCGAATTAGGTCCAATTACTGGTAACTTAATGCTGACAATAGGTCTTGTAGTTGAAGCTTTGATTTTTGCGCTTTCAGCCTTCGAGCCAGTTGATAATGAGTTAGATTGGTCTTTGGTTTATCCTGAATTAGCAGGAGGTGAGACCAAAGCAAGGGATAAAAAAGAAGATCCAAAAGACGCTCAGGGATTATTGTCTCAAAAGCTTGATGCTATGCTAAAAGAAGCAAAAGTTGATGGTGAATTAATGGCAAGCCTCGGGAACAGCATCAAAAATTTTGAATCTGCAGCGAAAGGAATTTCTCCTGCTGCTGACGGAATTGCCGCTACAAAAAGATATAGTGAAGAATTATCTATGGCTGCTGCACAAATGGAGTCGTTAAACAGTCTATATAAAGTGCAGCTGGAGAGTGCTTCAAGAAACGCTGAAGCTAACAAAGAAATTGCTGATAATGCTGCTAAATTGAAAGAGCAAATGCAGTCTATGACAGCAAACATTGCGTCATTAAACAATGTTTACGGAGGTATGCTTTCTGCAATGAGTAATAAAGGATAATTAGTTTTAAACTAGTATTTATTTTAATAACAAAACAAACTAATTAGAAAAATGGCAGGAGGAAAATTAACCCCTAGGCAGAAGATGATTAACCTGATGTATTTGGTTTTCATTGCGATGTTGGCACTAAATATGTCCAAAGAAGTTTTGTCTGCATTTGGAATCTTGAATAATAAAATAGAAGAATCTAATAAACTTACAACCGTTCGTAATGACGAAGCTTTCCGTCAATTGGCACAACAGGCTGCTGACCAACCGGGACAGTTTGCGGACAAGAAGCTTAAAGTTGATAAAATCAGGGCTTTGTCAAAAGAGTTCTATCAATACATTGAGAATATTAAGATCGAGATTACAAAAGGTTTTGAAAAGGATAGTGAAGGAAGTTTGCCTTTCGAACAAATGGATAAAGGCGACTTAATTGATAATATGTTTTGGAACGGAGATAAAGTATCTCCGAAAGGTAAAGAGTTTCTAGATAAAATAGCTAACTATCCAACACAGATTAAAGCAATTGGAGGTAGTTCTATTGCTGCTGATGAAGTTAAGAAGTTTGAAGACAGATTTGCCACAAAGCCAGTTAAGTCTGCTAAAGCTGGAGCTACATTACCGTGGCTTGATTATAATTACAAAGGGTTTCCTTTAATTGCATCGATCACTAAATTATCACAATTACAAGCCGATATTAAAACGACTGAAAGTGATGTTATTGCCGGAATGTTTCAAACAAGTTTAATTTCAGCTGCATCATTAACAAAGTATCAGCCTATAGTAGTTCCTGAAAAGACTGCTTTTTTCCAAGGAGAGACAGTAAAAGGAAAGATTATTTTAGGTAAGTTTGATCCTGAATTAGTTGCAAAATCAGTTGTTGTAAACGGACAAAATGTGAAAGCAGAAGCCGGAGAAGCTAATTTCTCTTTTACGGCTGGTGCAGTCGGAGAACATGATATTAATGGGTCTTTTAACTTTGACGAGGGCGGAAAAGTTGTAAGTCTTCCAATCAAAGGGAATTATGTTGTAGTGCCGCAGCCAAAGTCTGCCACTATTTCAGCAGATAAAATGAATGTTGTATTTCGTGGCGTTATTAATCCTATGACAATTTCTTTTGCGGGGGTTTCTGATAATAATGTTTCAGCGACTGCACCAGGATTAACAAAAGCCGGAGGAGTTGGAAAATATAATATGGATCCAGGCCAAGGTAACGAAGTCATGATCAATGTTACTGCTAAGATTGATGGGAAACCAGTTTCTGATAAAAAACCTTTTCGTATCAAAAATATTCCTGCTCCACAAGGCGCTATTGGAGGAGTTATGGGTATGACAAAAGGCCAAAAATCAAGATTAGAAGTTTCTCAGGTTACTGCGGTTTTACCAGATTTCGATTTTAATGTTAATCTTAGAGTTGTACAATTCAGTTTAAAAGTTCCTGGACAACCAACAGTTGTTGTTAACGGTGACCGGGTTAATGCCCAATGTAAAGCTGCTTTGGCTAGAGCAACGAGAGGTGATCAGGTTACAATCTCTGAAATCAAAACAAAACTTGAGGGTTCTGATATCAATTTAAGACAAACTGCGCCGGTTATCTACGAAATACAATAATTACAATAAGTTTGACGTTATTCTCAAACATTGAATATAAACATCATGAATTTAAAAAGATTTTTAGTAGTAGTTGTTTTTGCGATGGGAAGCGTGGCTTCTTTTTCACAATCTAATTTATTGAATGCAAAAACTCCTGATGAAATAGGCAAAAAGACAGCAGCTCAGTTAAATTCTGACAATGATAAGCCATTACCTTACGGGTATGTGCATGACAGAGATGTTATGATGGGGAAAACTGTTTGGGAAATTATTGACTTGGATGAAAGAATCAACTTTCCATTATATTATCCTGTTGACACGGCAAATATTGGTAAAGACAGAAGATCTTTATATGACGTAATTATCAAAGGAATCAAAGAAGGAAAAATCACAGAGGTTTACGCTGATAGTTACTTCAACACCAAGAGGCCTTTGTCTGAGCTAGAAAATACTTTTAAATTCAGAGATACTCTTGATGCCGGTAGAGATGAACTTAACGCTAACCGTGATCTTTATTACGGGAAAAAAGTAGCGGCTCAGCCTGCTAAGAAAAATAAAAAAGGCCAAATTATTTCTCCTGCTACTGAAGCTAGAGAAGTACCGGCTCAAAAACAATTAGATCTTCAGTTTATCGATGAAAGAGTATTGTCTTCTTATAATATTTCAGGCTATAAAATCAAAGGCTACTGGTATTTTGATAAACGTCAAGGCGAAATGAAATATAGAATGTTGGGTATTTGCCCTTTGGCTCCCGAAGCAAAAGAATCAACAGCTGAGAATCCTGATGTTATTGAGTTGTTCTGGATATATTTCCCTGCTGCCAGAGATGTTTTGCATGCTAATTATGCATTCAACGATAAGAATTCTGCAATGCCTATTACTTTCGATCATTTGTTGAACTCTAGACGTTTCAATTCTGTTATTTATGAAGAAGAAAACGTTTATGGTGACCGTCTAATCGAAGATTACATGAAAGACAATGCCCAAATGCAGTTACTGGAATCAGAAAGAATCAAAGATAAGATCCGTAACTTTGAGCAAGACATGTGGAACTACTAATAATAGTTCGAATTTTATAAAAACTCTTACCATTTGGTAAGAGTTTTTTATTTTTACCAAATGATAGATTACTTGATTATAGGTTGTGGTTTGGCCGGAATTTCATTTTCCGAGGTCGTTTTGAAAAAAGATAAATCGATTTTGGTTTACAATGACCATTCACAAAATTCCTCAGTGGTCGCAGGAGGTTTATATAATCCTGTAATCCTGAAAAGATTTAGTGCGTTGAATAGTGCACAGGAACAAATTTTATTTCTCCACGATTTTTATTCAGGAATTGAAAATAAACTGAATGTAAAAGTGAATTTTCCATTGCCGTTATTGCGTAAATTATTCTCAGTAGAAGAGCTAAATAATTGGTTCATAGCTTCCGATAAAGTAGGTTTGTCCCCATTTCTTTCGACTAAAATCGTTAAGAAGGAATTTTCAGGAATCGATTCGCCTTTCGGTTATGGTGAAGTTTTTCAAACCGGATATGTTGATACTGCCAAATTGCTCAATGTATATCAAGATTACTTACACGGAATTAATGCATTGGTTAACGAAACTTTAGATTATTCCCAAATTCAGATCCATGAAGATTATATCGAATACAAAGGCCATAAAGCTAAACACGTAATTTTTGCCGAAGGTTTCGGAATCCATTCAAATCCATTTTTCAAACATCTTCCGCTTGACGGCACAAAAGGCGAACTCTTTATAATTAAAGCCCCGGATCTGAATTTAGACGTAATTGTAAATACCAGCGTTTTCATTCTCCCATTAGGCGATAATCTGTTCAAAGTTGGCGCAACCTATAATTGGGAAGATAAAACCGCAAATCCTACCAATGAAGGCAAACAAGAACTCATCGAAAAAATAAAGGAAATTCTAAAATGTGATTTTGAAATTATAGAACATCTCGCCGGCGTCCGTCCAACGGTTAAAGACCGAAAGCCTCTTTTAGGAACACATCCCGATTACAAAAATATCCACATCTTAAACGGATTAGGAACGCGTGGTGTAATGCTCGGCCCTTATATGGCAAATTTACTTTTTGAACATATCGAAAAAGGGAAGCCAATCGAAAGGGAGAACAATATCATCCGCTTTCAAAAAAAGTAATTACTTCTTAGTTTCGGGATCATAAGAGACAAACATATTGATGTAAATACTTCTCGACAAGCGCATTACAATCGGGAAAAGTAAAAGCATTGACGCGATTATCGCTATAAAAGCAGTAATCATGCTCGAGCTGAAGAATGTGTAGGTAATCAAAAAAACAATAATTCCCAATCCAACATTCAATCCGTAACTCACATACATTGCCCCATAAAAAAAGGATGGCTCGATCATATATTTCAATCCGCAACGGCTGCAATGATCCTTCATTTTTATACAATTGCTCACATGGAGCAGGTTTTGGTCGGCATACATGCTCTCTTGATGGCATTTAGGACAAGTTCCTGTTAAAATGCTATATAGTTTCGATCCTTTTTTTAACATTTGCAAAAAATTTGATTCGGGATTAAAGAAGGACAAATTTACACATACATTTACAGATAAAATACAATAAATGCTTAATATACATAATTTGTCGGTTTCTTTTGGCGGAACCTATTTGTTCGAAGAAGTTACGTTCAGGATGGGTGCCGGTGACCGAGTTGGTTTAGTTGGGAAGAATGGCGCTGGAAAATCAACAATGCTCAAAATCCTTGCCCGTGATATTCAACCCGATTCTGGGCAAATCGCAACCGAAAAAGAAGTCCGCATCGGTTTTCTTCGCCAGGATATCGATTTTGAGCAAGGAAGAACAGTTCTTGAAGAAGCTTACCAAGCATTTGCTGAGATTAAGCAGGTTGAGAAAAAACTCGAAGATATCAATCATCAATTGGTTACAAGAACTGATTACGAAAGTGAGGAATATTCTCAAATCATCGAAGATTTATCCGATTACACGCATCGTTTCGAATTGCTTGGAGGATATAATTATGTTGGAGATACCGAAAAAATCCTTCTCGGTTTAGGTTTCAAACGTGAGGTTTTTAATAATCTGACAGAAACTTTTTCAGGCGGATGGCGCATGCGTATCGAATTAGCGAAACTTTTGCTTCAGGCAAATGATATTTTGCTTCTGGATGAGCCAACAAACCACCTTGAAATCGAAAGTATCATCTGGCTCGAAAATTTTCTTCGCTCGTA
>CAZSDN010000057.1:15307-17088 GCA_964605595.1 uncultured Flavobacterium sp.
TTTCGCACGATAAAATGTTTTTGGATAATGTAACGAATCGTACAATAGAAATTTCACTCGGAAAAGCATACGATTTCAATAAACCATATTCGCAATATCTCGAATTACGCCATGAAATCCGGGAAAAACAACTCGCCACACAAAAAAACCAGGCAAAGAAAATCGAAGAAACCCAAAAGCTGATTGAACGGTTCCGCTACAGCGCCACAAAATCTTCAATGGCGCAATCGCTTATCAAAAAGCTTGATAAAGTTGAACGAATTGAAGTCGATGAAGATGACAATTCCGTTATGAATATTTCGTTTCCCGTTTCAAAAGTTCCCGGAAAAGTTGTCATCGAAGCCGAACATGTAACCAAAGCATACGGTGATAAAACCATTCTAAAAGATATTTCTTTACTCGTTGAACGCGGAAGTAAAATTGCTTTCGTTGGTCAAAACGGACAAGGAAAATCCACATTTATAAAGGCAATCGTTAACGAATTCGAATTTCAAGGCGTTATAAAGCTCGGACATAATGTTCAGGTTGGCTATTTTGCACAAAACCAGGCCGAATATCTTGATGGCGAAATCACGTTGCTTGAAACAATGCAAAACGCCGCAACAGATACCAATCGGACGAAAGTGCGCGACATGTTAGGATCATTCCTTTTTCGTGGTGACGACGTGGAAAAGAAAGTAAAAGTGCTTTCAGGAGGAGAACGAAACCGGCTTGCGCTTTGTAAGCTTTTGCTTCAGCCAATCAATGTTCTGGTAATGGATGAGCCAACGAATCACCTTGATATCAAATCGAAAAACGTTCTCAAAGCCGCACTTCAGAAATTTGAAGGAACGCTATTGCTCGTTTCGCACGACAGGGATTTCCTTCAGGGAATGTCGAACATCGTTTACGAATTCAAAGACCAAAAAATCAAGGAATATCTCGGAGATATCAATTACTTCCTCGAAATGCGCAACCTTGAAAGCATGCGCGAAGTCGAGAAAAAAGACGTCGCAAAAAAAGAAATTCCGAAAGAAGTTACCAAACTTTCCTACGAAGACCAAAAAAAAGGAAAAGCACTGCAAAACCGCCTGAGCAAAGTAGAAAGCCAAATTAAGGAATTGGAGCGCAATATTCAGAATGATGATAAGGCTTTAGCTTCAAATTACGACAAACACATCGAAGACGCCGCTTTTTTCATGGCCTACAACAAAAAGAAAAAGGATCTGGATAATTTGCTTGATGAATGGGCTTTGGTTCAGGAAGAGATTGAAAACACAAAATAATTTTCAAGAGCAATTTCCCGCTTTTCGCTTCAATCTTTTGAGATTTACTTAATCAGTAAATCTCAAAAGGATTTCCACTTCAATCGGGGCTAGGCATTGGTTTTCAAATCACGAAATCAATCCAATCCGCTTTGAATGTGCAATCGCTTCATTGCTGTCACTAAAATAGCAAACCGCAACATCCAGGCTTTCGATGTTTTTCATAGCCGCAACGGCTTTCGGTTTCTTTTCGCTTCCGGTTTGCCTGATGTAAACCGCTTTTACATTTACAGGGAAAATCTTGCAAATGTCTTCATATAAATACGGATCCTGCTGTGAATCGTCGCCCAAAAGCGTATAACAAAGATTCGGGTAAAACTCCAGGATGTGTTTTATTTTTTCGAATTTGTGATTGTGGTCGCCGCGACCTGTGATAAAAAAATCCATCAGGCTGGTTTTGATGTCTTTCAGAAGTAAAACGCCACGCGGCAGTTGATGCAATTCGGTAAACTGAACAATGAACCGGTATAAATTCCA
>CAZSDN010000058.1:0-16851 GCA_964605595.1 uncultured Flavobacterium sp.
ATCTGCGTGAAGGATGGAAACGGAAATCCTTTTGCTTTGGAAAATGTCCCTCGACTGCGCTCGGGGTGACAGACAAAAGATTGCAGTGTACAGCCTGACCCGCAGGGACACGCCCAAATTATTCCCATTTGTTGTTTTTTTCTTTTTCCATAATCTGGCGGATTTTGCGTTCTTCCCAATTAGAGCCAAGGAAAAGACCGGGTCCGAAAACGCCGATTGCGTGGAAAGCGACGCCCAAACCCCACCAAATTGCCATTGAAAAATTGCCGGTGTTCCAGAATTCCTGATTTGGGCCGAGCTTGAAATATTTTAACGTCAGGAAAAAAATGTTCACTAAAAGATACACGATGAAATGCCTGTAAAATCCTGAGATTGCTTTTACTCTTTTTGTTGCCCTTTCGAATCTTTGCTGTTCGATTTGATCTAGATTTTCCATTTTATTTAATTGAGTGGTTGTTTTTACGTTGTTTGTCTTGTTCCATGAATTCACGGATTTTGCGTTCTTCCCAGTCTTTTCCGAAGAAAGGAAAATAACCGAAAGCGGTACATCCGTGGATTGCCAATCCGGTTCCCCATCCGAAAGCTGAGAACCAGAACCAATGGAAATCGGGGACGAAAACCAGATTAATCGTAATGATTATAGGGATTATTATGCAATATGCTGTGAGATGGTAATAAAATTCGCGTATTTCCTTGGCTTTTTTCCGGGCATTTTTATAGCGTTGTTCTTCGGATATTTGAAATTGTTCCATGCTTTTCTATTTTAATTATTGCCATTTGTTGGATTTCTCGCGATCCATTAATTGTTGGATTTTGCGTTCTTCCCAGTCGCTTCCAAGAAATGGAATGTAATTGAAAACTGATAATCCGTGAATAACTACGCCTATTCCCCAGCCTATCGCAGGAAATATAAACCACAGATATTGCGGCGCAGTGACCAAGTTCAGTATTGCTAAGCCAATATTTACAATGACATACGATCCTAAATTTCCGTAAAATCCTTTAATGTCTTCTACTCTTTTTTGTGCTTTATAATAGCTGTTTTGTTCGTCATTGTTGTATGTTGTTTCCATAACGCTGATTTGTTTAGTTAAAATTGGTATGCTTACCGAAAAATGTTTTTCATTTTGCTCAATAAGGACTTTGCGGTTCGTGATGATACCGTAACGATTGACAATGTTTTGGATTCCGACACCTTTGCGGTCCTGAAGCACTTCTTTTTTCTGGAAATTGTTTTGAATAACCAGGTAATCGTTTTCAATATAAATTTTAATATGAAGCGGTTTTTGTTCGCTTACGATGTTATGCTTTACCGTATTTTCGAGAAGCAATTGAAGTGAAAGCGGTACAACTCTGGCTTCAGTATTTGGAATAACTTCCGGAAGCTCGTATGATAAACTGTTCTCGAAACGCATTCTCAGCAGGTTCATGTAGGTTTTTGCAAACGAAAGCTCTTCTTCGATATTTACCAGTTCTTTGTCTTTTTGTTCTAAAACATACCGATAGATTTTAGATAATGAAGTAGTGAATTTTTGGGCGTTATCCGGATTTTCCTCGATCAATGAACTCAATACATTCAGGCTGTTGAAAAGGAAATGCGGATCGATCTGGTTTTTTAAAGTCTCGAATTTTGCTGAAGCCGTTCCTGCGATGATCTGTTGCTCGATGACTTTTTTCTCCTGCGATTTTTTGTAGAAATAAACCGCATGGAAAAAAAGCGATATAACCAGCGTAATCAAAAGCGGGACTAAATAATTTGAAACCGTTTGCTGCTGAAGGAATCCTGTCATGGTTTCCTTTTCAAAAACCAGCGAAATGAACATCCTTATGAAAAATATGCCCACGAGCGTTAAAATTATACTTCCTACAACTCCAATGATTATACGGTTTTTTTTGTATTTGCCCCAAATAACTTCTGTATTCAGATAATCAAAAAACCATGAATTAATTGTAGTCAGGACAACCCCGTAGATCATGTAATAACCAAGTTCCCTGATCAGATTCTGATCAAAACTAATCTGGCGGCCCAGTACAACTTCAATTGTCATCAAGATTCCTGCTACTGCGCAACTCACTACGATTCCGACAACTATAGCTTTAAAAATATACTTGATTATCTTTTGCATCATTGTTATTTTACTTTAAAACAATTATTTTTTACACTGCTTTTGCGCTTCCAAAGCCCTGTCCAATCCCCATTTTGGCGAATAGGGCGTTTCAGGTTTAAATGTAGCAAAAAGTCCGATTGCTCTGTCAATTTGCGCGCACATTGGCTTAATGTCTTTTCCCCAGTATTTTGCCCCGCCCATTTCAAATTCGGCTTTTCCGAAAACTACGCGAGGATTATCAGGTGCTATTTTTTCTGCTTTAGCATAACTTTCCATAGCCAATCCTGAATATTTCATTCCGTTTGCCATCGGATCATAAATAATCCAGGCGGTGTAAATCATTGCTTGCATTACATGAAGTTCGGCGTTTTCCTGGTTTTTGATCATTTCGGCGTCAAGGGCATTTTGGGATTTATCGAGTAATGCGCTGATTTTCTCCTTATCATTTGTTCCGAAAGCAGCTGTCGTATTTACCAAAGCTACATAATAATTCGGAAGCCAGCTGTTTTTTTCTGCCGAGGCAATTCTTTCAAACATTGCCGAAGCTTCCGTGCTTTTTCCTTCGCTCCAAAGTTGGAATGCCTTTCCCATTCCTTCGTCGAATTTTGTCTGCGCCGAAAGGGTTCCGCAAATAAATAATGTGATTGTGATGATAACTTTTGTCATGGTATTTTATTTTTAAGTGGTTAATTAATTATGAAACAAATTTAGATTGACGGGTTTTGATTTGAAATTAAAGCTGACTGAACTGTCGTTTTTTGATGATGAACCGTAAAATATTATAAGTTATCCAACTGATTGGTTTTCTTGTCTTTGCTGATTGTCCAAAAGAAACCCACGAAGAAGAAACGATCTGCGGTTGGCGTAATCGCACGCCTGTTGTAAACTCCGTTTGGATTTGGCGAATTTGCATATTCATAGCCGAAAACGTTCTGCGTTCCTAAAAGGTTAGAAACCGATAGATATAAAATTTTCTGCGGGCTCAACAAATACGCCCAACTTAAACTAAGATTATTGAACGCTTTTGTTTTCGAAGCCATGAATCCTGCTTGGTTCGGATTATCATAAGGACGGCCTGAGTTAAAACTGTGCGTTAATCCGACCTGTGATTTCAAGTCGTTGATCCAGTATTTTGTCACGATTGACAAACTGTGCTTTGCAACAAAACCCGGTGTAACTTCTTCTGTGAAATTCCTGTAATTGCGCTGTGTGTCGATGAACGAATACGAAAACCAGTATTCCATATTTTTGATGCTGTTGTTATCTCTCCAGAATAAATCCAAACCTTTTGCAAAACCGCTTCCTGAATTGTTGAAATCAGAATCGAACTGCGCCACATCGGTATCAAATTTTATCAAATCATAATACGATTTGTAATAGGTTTCTGCGCGAAAAGTTCTTCCAGACCGGTTGTATTCATAATTCAGGATGTAATGTGATGTTTTTTCAGTCTCAAAACGGTTTGAAAATTTTAGGTAATCCAAACGTGGCGCCTGGACAAAATCGCCATACGCAAACGAAAACTGCCCGAATTTGCTCACTTTATAAGCTAAAGAAGCGCGTGGCGAAAAATTTGATTCGTTTAAGTAATCATTGTTTGAGGCGCGGAAACCTGCTTTTAACGCGAATTTCTTCGAAAGAAAAACATCAGCTTCTGCATAAGCTGCGCCAATGTTTGCATCATAACCTGAAAAATAAGTTTCGCCAAGATTCCTACTATAGCTATCATCATATTTTGTAATGAAATAATCGGCTCCGAAAGTCAGTTTTATATAGTTTGAAAAGCTTTTTTTCAATTTTAATTTGAAGTGCGAAGCGTGCTCCGTAGTTTCAACATCATCAAGGTTGATCCCGATTTTATTTTGTCCGAAGCCATAGCTAACGCCGGTTGTCAAGGCCCAGTTTTCGCCAAAATACCCTTTATAAGTCGTGTTAAAATAAAAATTATTGTTGCGCAAATCGAAGCGTACTTTTTCAGTCTGGTTGATATCTTCCTGATTTAAATCCAATGTAGAAGAATCAAATGCTGCATAAACTTTCAGTAAACCACTTTCAAATTTGTAGCGATAAACCGCTTCACCTGATGCGCCCTGAAAAGGCTTGTTCCAATCAACTTCCTGCGGAAAAGCTGCCTGATACGGTTCTAAATTGATGTAAGAGGCATTTACGCTCAACGAGCTTTTTTCCCATTTTTGAGTGTTTCCGACACCTAAACCAACGGTCATCAATGAAATATCGGTTTGTTCCTGAACCGGTTCGTCGATCGTATTCAACAATAAGACACTTGATAAAGCTTCTCCATATTCAGCCGAATAACCACCCGTAGAAAATGAAATCCCGCTAAACAAGAAAGGTGAAAACCTTCCGCGGGCCGGAATATTATTTGCCGAAGCGCCATAAGGCTGCGCCACGCGAACGCCGTCAACAAATGTTTGCGTTTCATCAGCTTCGCCGCCACGAACATAAAGCCTACCGCTTTCGCCAACAGTTTGAGTTCCCGGCAAAGTTTGCAAAGCCGCTACAATATCGCCTGCTGAACCGGCTGTGGTTACGATGTCCAAAGGTTTCAATACAGAAACACGCGCTCTGTCGCCAGCCTCAAAAGTTCCTGCATTAATTACAACCGCATCGAGGCTGTTAATGCTTTCACGCATTTTGAATGTTTTTGCAACATAGCCGGCAATATCAATGATTTCTGAAAACGGCTCATAAGTCAATGATGTGACCACAAGTGTTTGGCTTCCTGTTTCAGAAGTTGTAAACGAAAATGTTCCGTCGTCATTTGAAGATGTTCCGTCATAAGTTCCTTCAAGGTAAACATTAGCTCCGCTTAATGGCAATCCTTTGTGGTCGGTCACTTTTCCTGATAAAGTTACTTGCGAAAATGTGATTCCCGAGGCCAGCATTACTAAAAATGTCAAAATAGTTTTCATGGTTTGTGTGTTTTGATGAAGCAAATTTGCGTTGGGATTTTGCAGATAAAAATTCTTTGTTACCGAATTGTAGAATTTCGCGGATGAACTGTTAATGTAAAGTCAAAAAGAGTAAATTAGCATAAACCAAATCCGGCTGATGAAAAAAATATTTCTTGCTCTTACCTTACTGATTGGAGTTGCAGCAATAGCACAAATAAAATTTGAACCCGGTTATTTTATTGACAACAACGGTAAAAAAACAGAGTGCCTAATCCGGAATTTGGCATGGAAAAATAATCCGGAAACGTTTGAATATATTTTATCAGAAGGAGAAAATCCTCAAAAAACAACTATTCAGGAAGTCAGTGAGTTTTCTGCCGGAAACGGTTATAAATACAAGCGTTTTACCACCGAAATCGATTATTCGTCAAACAACACCAGTGAACTCAGCGTTAATAAATCACCTGATTTTCAAACCAAAACCGTTTTTCTTAAAACACTCATTGAAGGCAAGGCCGTTTTGTATCAATATGAAGAACTTAATTTGATACGTTATTTCATCAGTCAGGGAAATGCTGAAAAAGCAGAGCAATTAGTCTATAAAATCTATCTGACAGAAAAAAACAATACTGATATCCTCACAAATAATTATTTCCGCCAGCAGCTTTTCATGGCTTTAAAATCTCCTGAATTATCTGAATCTGATTTTAAAAACATTTCCTATAATAAAAATGACCTTACCAAACTTTTCATCAGGTATAATGAAATCGAAAATGTAGCTTTTACAAATCTTGATTCCAGGCAAAATAAAAATATTTTCAATTTTAAAATAACCGCGGCAGCGTTTATGGGCAAATTAAATGTAATGGATCATCCGGGCTTGTATCATTATGACAGTAACAAAGCAGCTTTCGGGATTGGTTTTGAAACAGAATTGGTTTTGCCTTTTAATCAGCATAAATGGTCGTTATTTTTAAATCCGAATTATCAGGTTTTTAACGATGAAGGCGAAACTAAGAATTACATTTTCGAAACAAAATACAATTTGCTTCAAATTCCAATCGGAATCAGGCATTACATGTTTTTAAACGAAAAATCAAAGCTGTTCCTGAATGCCGGACTCGCACTAAATATTCCGCTAAATTCTAATTTTACTTATCAGGCCAATTCAGGAAAAGTTGAAACTAAAATAGAAAAGTCCTCTGGTTTTTTTACAGGTTTTGGTTATGGTTCGGACAATTACTGGATTGAAGCCCGATATGCTTTCAAAAACGGAATCCTTTCTCCTAAAAATCCATGGAAAGCCCAATATTCATCGATTGGAATTATTTTCAGTTACAAATTATTTTAAGATATGAAATCAAGAATCCTGCTTCTGGTTTTGCTTACGGCAACAATCGGATTTTCACAAACAAAAAATGAATTTAATCCCGAACTGGCAAAATCACTGAACGCCGATGATTACGGAATGAAGAATTATGTTTTTTGTTTACTCAAATCGGGTTCGAACGCGACCGCAACTCCTGAAGAAACCAAACAGCTTTTTGAAGGACACATGTCAAATATCAACAAATTAGCCGCCGAAGGAAAGCTTTCTGTTGCCGGCCCATTTATGAAAAATGACCGGAATTACCGTGGAATCTATATCTTTAATGTGACAACAATTGAAGAAGCCAAACAGCTCACCGAAACTGATCCCGCAATAAAAGCCGGGCTTCTCGAAGCCGAACTTACACTTTGGTACGCAAGCGCCGCTTTGCAGGAAACATTGAAAATACACGAAACGATTTCCAAGAAAAAAATCTGATTATATGAACCGTTTCGACAGGATTACTGCGATTTTGATTCAACTACAATCCAAGAAAATTGTAAAAGCGCAGGATCTTGCCGACAGGTTTGATATCAGCCTGAGAACCGTTTACCGCGACATTCGTTCGCTTGAAGAAGCTGGAGTTCCACTTTATGGCGAAGCCGGAATCGGTTATTCGCTTGTTGACGGCTATAGGCTTCCGCCGGTCATGTTTACCCGCGAAGAAGCAATGACGTTTGTAACGGCCGAAAAGCTCGTCGAACAATTTACTGACGTGGGAACGAAATCAGGTTATCAGTCGGCGATGTATAAAATAAAAGCCGTTCTGAGAAGCGATGAAAAAGACCTGGTAGAAAATATCGGCGAAAGCATTGAAATCCGGAAACGTTTCAAAGAAAATCCAAAAGCGCCTAAAAACACGCTCGATATTTTGCTCAAAAGCATTGCCGATAAATGCATTGTCAAAATAAATTATACGGCTTTTAACAGCGATGACAAAACCCAACGGCTCATTGAACCCGTCGGGATTTATTATGAAACGCAGTTCTGGTATGTTCTGGCATGGTGTTATCTGAGAAACGAATACCGGAATTTCAGGACTGACCGGCTGAATGAAATCACCATAACAAACGATAAATTCAGGAAAAAACATCCGTCACTGAAAGATTATCTCGAAACTTCCGAGAAAAAACTGAACCTGGAAACCGTTGTTGTCGTGGTTTCAAAAAAGATTTTGCCCTATATCCAAAACCAGAAATACCAATACGGATTTGTTTCTGAAACCGATTCTGGCGAAAATATCCGAATGGTTTTTAAAACCCTTCACCCCGAAGGTTTTGCGCGTTGGTTCCTGATGTTTGCCGACCAGGCTGAAATCATCGAACCGGTTTACATGAAGAAACAAATCCGTGAGCTCATTGCCGGAATTGCAAAAAGTTTGTAAATCAAAAAACTTCCTGACATAAGGCTGTCACTTTCCGGTCGTTCCTTTGCTTCAAATCATGCAAACTATGGAAATCCTTAACCACATCCACATTTTTAAAACGAACATTGAGAAAGAAAACCTTCCGTTTGTACAAAATTTATTTTCGACAATGCACGGAATCCTGCAATGGAATGTTGACATAGGCGACTGTGACCACGTGCTTCGAATTGTTTCGTACGAACATTCAGAAAGCGAAATTATCGAAATCGTTTCAAATCACGGATTTCATTGCGAAGAATTAAGTTAAAGCTGTTGTTTGTTTTACTATTTTAGTAATTGGAAAACCTGCACTATGAAAATCAGTAAAATTCATCACATTGCCATTATTTGTTCGGATTACAAAGTGTCGAAGCATTTTTATACCGAAATACTTGGTTTTAAAATCATCCGGGAAGTTTATCGCAAAGAACGCGCATCATACAAACTGGATTTATCCGTAAGTGAAAATTATGCAATCGAGCTATTTTCATTTCCTGATCCGCCAAAACGGATTTCACAACCCGAAGCAACCGGATTGCGCCATTTGGCTTTTGAAGTTGATGATGTTTTGGAAACAATAAAATCGCTTTCGGCAAAAGGGATTCAGGCCGAACCGGTCAGGATTGATGAATTTACAGGAAAAAAATTCACATTCATTTCAGATCCGGATAAGCTACCGATTGAGTTCTATGAAAAATAAAAATAGCTTTCTATCAAATGGAATATAAAACTTACAAGCCTTCTGGTTTTCTCTCCGAAACGGTTAAATATTTCTGGAGCCTCGAAGATTTACAAGGCGATGCACCGCATTCTCGAGAGCGTGTTTTTCCTGACGGATGCATCGAATTATTGTTTCATTATGGCGATTATTTTAGAAAATTTTATCCTGACGGAACAGCCGAAACTCAACCTAAAGAATTCATACACGGACAAATAACTAAATTCATAGAACTTGAAGGAACGGGTAAAATAGGAATTTTCAGCGTGCGTTTTCAACCTCACGGATTACGGCGTTTTGTAAATTTTGACATCAACGAGATTACCGATACAATCATTTCGGTTTCAGACGTTTGGAAAAAAGATGGCGAAATTTTAGAAAAACAAATATTTGATGCAAAATCAAATGAAGAAAGGATTGAAATTCTTGAAAAATTTCTGAAGCGCAAATCAAATCCGGTACAAAAAAATGAAGCTGTTGCGCAATTTTGCATTGAGCAGATTACAAATTCTGAGGGCACGGTTTCGATAACTGAAATCGTGAATAAATCAGATGTAAGTCAGCGTCAGCTTGAACGAATGTTCCTTTCATGCGTTGGATTAAGTTTGAAAGTTTATTCAAGGATCATACGATTTAACAAAGCTTTGCAACTCATTGACAATAAAAATTTCAGTAATTTTACAAATGTAGCACATGACAGAGGCTTTTATGACCAGGCGCATTTCATCAAGGATTTCAAGGAATTAACCGGATTGAACCCGAAGCAATATTTCTCAGAAAATCTTGAAATGGTTAAATTTTTCAATCTTTAAACCCAATGTCGATTTTTTACAATTAAATCGAATATGAATAAACGATGTTTGCTTAAAATAAAACCAAATTACATATTATGAAAAAAAACACTTTGATCTTGGGGTTTTCAGTAATTGCTATCCTGCTTTCGTGCAAGAAGGAAAAAGAAACCGAAATTACTGAACCCGTTGCAAAAACCTTTGAACAATTGCAAAAAGCGCAATGGTTTCTTGGCGAATGGGGAAGCACATATCCTGACGGCGGCATTTTAACCGAAACCTGGACAAAAGACAACGATTCAACATTTTCTGCCAGGACTTATTTTGTTATCGGGAAAGATACTGTATTTTCAGAAACCGTTTCGTTGGAAGAACGAGCGGGCAAACTGCATTACATAGCTAATGCATCAGGCCAGAACGAAGGAAAACCGGTTGCATTCGAATTAATTTCATCAACGGAAACCAATTTGGTTTTTGAAAATGCAAAACACGATTATCCGCAAAAAATCGTTTACAATAAATTCGAAAATGACAGCCTTGTCGCTGAAATTTCCGGGATTGAAAAAGGTAAGGCGAAAACGGAAAGCTTTCCGATGAAAAAATTAAAATAACAAACAAACCCTTTATACTATGGCACAGGTTAATCCTTATTTAAATTTCAATGGCGATTGCGAAGCCGCATTTAACCACTACAAATCAGTTTTCGGCGGAGATTTCACATACATCGGCCGTTATGGCGAAATGCCTCCTTCGGACGAACATCAGGTTCCTGACGACGAAAAAGATAAAATCATGCACGTTAGCTTTCCGATAAGCAGTGAAACGGTTTTGATGGGAAGCGATTGCCCGGCAGCTTATGGCGGAACAAAATTTGGAGACAATATCACTCTTTCTGTAAATGTAGAAAATCCCGAAGAAGCAAGGCGTATTTTTGACGCGCTTTCAGCCGGAGGAAAAGTTACCATGCCACTTGAAAAAACATTTTGGGCGGCGTTGTTTGGAATGTTCATCGATAAGTTTGGCGTTGGTTGGATGGTAAACTATGACGAACCACGACAATAAGTATTTACGACCTAAAAAGAAAACCCGTTTAGTGATAAACGGGTTTTCTTTTTATAGTTAACAGTCTAAATAGCATCAAATTAACTTGATCAATATTTAACAAAATTTGTGGGGTTTCCACATTATTGAAAACAGACTATTTTGTAGGGATAAATGCTTCCCCTTCCCTGAAGGTAATATACAATTTTCCTAAAACATACGATTACGGAAAAACCGTTTCTTTTCTATTTTTTTCGATAAAGTATTCACTACATATAGATTGCCGGACAAGCTATCGATTCTGTTAATTCTTAACCGGAATGTTTTTGAGGATTTCCAATACGAATTTCCAATATTTCTGTGCAGATGAAATGCTGGCCCTTTCGTCTGGCGAATGTGCGCCGTGAATCGTTGGACCAAATGAAATCATATCCATATCGGGATAATTCGTTCCGAGAATTCCGCATTCAAGACCAGCGTGACAGGCAACAACTTTTGGTTTTTCGTTGTTTTGCTTTTCGTAAATATTTACCAAAACATCAAGGATTTCAGAATTTACATTTGGCGTCCAACCCGGATATGAACCTCCGAAAGTCACTTCGCAACCACATAATTCAAATGCAGAACGCAATGCTTCGGCCAAATCCATTTTTGAAGATTCTACTGAAGAACGTGTTAGACAGCCAATTGTAATTTCACCGTCTTTGATGATTACACGAGCAATATTATTCGACGTCTCAACCAAATCAGCCATGTCGGCACTCATTCTGTAAACGCCATTATGAGCCGCATAAATTGAACGTAAAATTCCTTCCTGAGCCGGAACAACCATTACGTTTTTCGGCAAATCAGATTTTACAATTTCTATTGTTAGATTTGGTTCTGTTGTTTTAAATTCAGCTTTGATATCACCGATAACTTCCTGCATGTCAAATACAAAAGCTTCGTCATACATTTCAGCGATGATTACTTTTGCAACGTTTTCACGCGGAATGGCATTACGCAGACTTCCGCCGTTTATTTCAGCAATTTGCAATCCGAAATTCTCAAAACCACCAAACAAAAGACGGTTCATGATTTTGTTTGCGTTTCCAAGACCTTTGTGGATGTCCATTCCGGAATGCCCGCCGTTCAGGCCTTTTACAGTAATTACATAACCTACTGAACCTTCCGGAGTTTCTTCTTCGGTGTAACTTGCGTTTGCTGTTACGTCGATTCCACCGGCACAGCCAATGTCAATTTCGTCATCTTCTTCAGTATCAAGGTTTAACAAGATTTCACCTTTTAAAATTCCGCCTTTTAAATTCAAAGCACCGGTCATTCCGGTTTCTTCATCAATTGTAAAAAGCGCTTCGATTGCAGGATGCGGAATGTCTTTACTCTCTAAAATCGCCATGATTGTTGCAACTCCAAGCCCGTTGTCGGCACCAAGCGTAGTTCCTTTTGCACGAACCCAATCGCCATCAACATACATATCGATTCCCTGTGTGTCGAAATCAAAAACGGTATCGTTATTTTTTTGGTGCACCATATCCAAATGGCCTTGCATTACGATCATTTTACGGTTTTCCATCCCCGGAGTTGCCGGTTTGCGGATGATTACGTTGCGTATTTCATCTTCGAAAGTTTCCAGCCCGAGGCTGTTGCCGAAATTTTTCATGAATTCGATTACGCGTTCTTCTTTTTTAGACGGACGCGGTACCGCATTTAAATCGGCGAATTTATTCCAAAGTGCTTTTGGTTCAAGGTTTCTTATTTCCTGACTCATTAGTTTTAAGTTGAAGGTTTGTTTTTGCGAAGTTACAAAGTCTGTTAGTTACAACGTTTAAAAGTTGGAATTCTTTTGCGATATTTACTTAAAGTTTAACCGCAAAGTTCGCAAGATTTACGCAAAGGTCGCAATCAGCTTGGTTAGCTTATAAGTTTAAAAAAACTTTGCGAACTTTGCGTTTGAAAACAACATTAAACAAAAATCCTTGAAACGAAAATATATACTTCCGCTTTTTTTGGTTTTCCAGATTATTGTGTTGCAGATTCTAAAATTCTTCCCTGAATTTGTCGAGCGTTTTTACAGTAACGGGGTTTATGTCCCGGTTTCAAAAATGCTCCGGATTAGTTTGGGCTGGATTCCGTTTTCGGTTGGAGATGTCGCTTACCTGCTTTTAATTTTATTCATTTTGAAATGGATAATCCAAAACCGGAAAGATTTCAGAAAAAACTGGAAAAACCGTTTATTGAAGATTTCAGGTTTTATTTCGGTTGTTTATTTTATGTTTCATTTTCTATGGGCGTTCAATTATTACCGCGAACCTTTGCATGAAAAAATGAAAATAGACAAGGAATTCACCGAAGAAGAATTGATTTCATTTACCAGAAGAATGATTGTAAAAACCAACGAAATCCATTCGGCAATTGAGAGCAATGACAGTTTAAAAATTGTCATGCCTTATTCCCAGGAAGAAATTTTTGCAATGAATGTTGAAGGTTACAAAGAGCTTTCTGAAATTCATCCGTATTTTTCGTATTCGCATCAGGATGTAAAAAAATCGCTCTGGAGTTTGCCACTTACCTATATGGGATTTTCGGGCTATTTGAATCCGTTTACTGGTGAAGCGCAGGTGAATGATATGATGCCGATGTATCAGTTTCCGGCGACGGCAAATCACGAAATGGCACACCAGATTGGTTATGCTTCAGAAAGCGAGGCTAATTTTATTGGTTATCTTGCTTCGGTTAAGAATAAGGATTTTTATATCCGATATTCCGGCTATACGATGGCTTTGCGTTATTGCTTGAACACTCTTGAAAAGATTGAAAAAGGAAAGAGCAAGCCGTATTTAGAGTTGATCCGGCCTGGAATTTTGAAGAATTTTGAGGAAAGCAAGATTTTCTGGGAAAGCCACAGCACGTTTATTGAAGACGGATTTGAAGCATTTTACGACAATTTCCTGAAAATGAACCAGCAGAAAGACGGAATGGAAGGTTATAGCAAATTCGTTGGACTGATCGTGAATTATTACAAAACCGAAAAGTTATGACAATGCCCAGCCCCGATTGAAGCGATATCCTTTTTATTTTTTCTTTAAAAATAAAAAGATAAAGCAGAAAGCGGGAAATTGCTGCAAAAAATAAAATAAGTGTAACAAAACCAAACTCAAAACTACTAACCCCAACATGAGCGACGATTTAGAGAAATCATTTGTGCAGCAATTGAAGTCGAACCAGAATATAATCCACAAGATTTGCAGGTTATATACTTCGGGTGAAGACGCGCACAAGGATTTATTCCAGGAAATCACGATCCAGCTTTGGAAGGCTTTTCCGAAATTCAGGGGCGAAAGTAAATTTTCGACCTGGGCGTATCGTGTCGCGCTGAATACTGCAATTACACTTTACCGAAAGAGCACGCGGTCGATCGCTACGACAGAATATGACAACACGCGCCATTTCATAAAAGAAGAAGATTACAATTATGAAGAAGAAGAACAGATAAAACTGATGTACCAGGCGGTATATCAGCTGAATGACATTGAAAAAGCATTGGTTTTCATGTATCTTGAAGATAAAGATTATGAAGAGATTTCTACAACGTTGGGAATCACCGAAGTGAACGCAAGGGTGAAAATGAACAGGATTAAAGGAAAACTAAAAAAAATATTGAATCCGTAACGGATTTCACAGATATGGAAGAGCTTGATTTATTAAAAAAAGACTGGAAGAAAAAAGAGAATTCTTTCAACCAGGTTTCTGAAAAGGAAATCTACGGCATGCTGCATAAAAAATCGTCATCTATTGTAAAATGGATTTTGATTATCAGCATACTTGAGGTCGCATTATGGGCGTCTATAAGCATTATCTTTAATACGGACGATTATCTCAATACGATTGAATTTGAAAACCTGAAACAGGTTTTTACGGGAATCAATTACTTTAATTATTCGGTAATCCTGGTATTTATATGTTTGTTTTATAAGAACTACATGAATATTTCTACTACGGTTTCTACAAAAAAGCTGATGAAAGACATATTGAAGACCAGAAAAACGGTTCAGTATTATGTTGCGTACAACCTTACGATGATGGTATTTTGTTTATTTTTTGGCTTTTTCCTTGCCTTTAATTATAACCCGCAGGTTTATGATTTGAAAGTAAAGCTAAGCGATGGAAACCACGCGCTCCTAATGTTTCTGTGCATTTTGTTTATTGTCGTTTTTGTAGCGGTCTTTATTGGCTTGTTCTGGTTGTTTTACCGATTATTGTACGGAATACTTCTGAGTAAATTACATCGAAATTATTACGAATTAAAGAAAATAGATTTATAAAAAAAGCCGCAGATCTGCGGCTTTTTTAGTCGGTTTTCCATCGGCGCTGTTTGTTGAGCTCTTCTTCAGCCTCAATTTCCTCGGCTGGAATTACTTTTAAAAATGATGGATGCTGTTCGATCGCATATTCTACTTTTTCTACAATTTCTTCGATTGTATCATTTTCATAATCGATTTCGAGAGGCGGTTTTACTATAAAAGACTGAAGGATTCCTTTCTTTTTCATACGTAACCCCTTTTTGTCAAAAGAGCGGCGGAAACCGTCAATGACAATGGGAACTACAATAGGTTTATGTGTTTTTATAATGTGCGCGGTTCCTTTTCTGACCGGTTTGAAAGATTTTGTCGTTCCTTGCGGAAATGTTATTACCCAGCCATCCTTTAACGCAACTTTTATGTTTTCTGTATCATTCAGGTTTACTTCCCGCTGTACGTCCTGCCCGTTAGCACGCCATGATCTTTCGACTGTAATTGCCCCGACATAGGACAATATTCTTGGCAGTAAGCCTTCCTGCATGGTTTCTCTTGCTGCAACATAATAAATATTCAGTTTTGGCTGCCACAGGTAACCGATGTTTTTGATATTGTCTTCACGGCCGCTTAGACTTGCGTTAAAAACGTGAAACATTGCTACAACATCGGCAAAATATGTCTGATGATTAGAAATGAAAAGTACGTTTGTATCCGGAAGCGACTTAATTATTTCTGAACCTTCAATATAGAGTTCATTAAACCCACGGTAACGCCTATGTGTTACGGCTCCAAAAACACGAATGAGCCATTTTTTAATAAAAAGTATATGTCCGAAAGGATTTCGTTTGAACAATCCCATAATTTTCTTGAAAAGTGAACAGCAAACTTACAAAAACTTAATCTTTATAACACCCTTTTTAGTACTTCTTTAAGCTCGCTGAGCATCATTGCTGTGGCGCCCCAAACAATATATTCTCCAACTTTAAATGATGGTACATCAATATCACTTGTGTAGGATGTTGCCATTCTTTTCACCACCTCATTTACATCATCGAGAAAGTCCTTCAAAGAGAGTTCAATAATTCCGGCAACTTCCGAAGGATCAGGAATAAACTGCAATTCTTCCTCACTATAGCCCAAAAAAGGCGAGACCATAAAATTGCTCGGCGGAATATAAACATCCGAAAACTCACGGACAACGGTAATTTTATCAGCCGGGATACCAACTTCTTCAAAAGTCTCGCGCAGAGCAGTTTCCTGCATTGAATTATCTACATCTTCAACTTTTCCGCCCGGAAAAGCGATTTGCGATGAATGCACTCCAGGATAAGAATTTCTTACAATCAAAACCAAATGTGCCTGATTTTGCTTTGGATAAAATAGCATCATTACAGCGGCTTTCCTCGGATTTATGGTTATAAGATCCAATGTTTTCATGATACCTCGCCTCTCTAACGGAGCCATTTTTATATGAGCAGATTCACCGGGGAGGATTTCCAGATTTATTTTCGGAAGAAGTTTCAGGAATGTGTCAAAATCCATTTTCAAGGCTTATTTTTGTATTATAAATATAATTCGGAAATTTCTCATTCACAAGCCTAAATTAAAAACAAACATGTACAGCCGCGAAGAAACACAACGATTAAAACAGGAATTCTGGGTTTCATTTGCTGAAAAATACCCACGGAAATGGATTCTGTACGATACAAAAATTAAAGATTTCTCCTTTAAATTTTTTGTTGATAACCGCAAAGCGCAAGTCATGCTTGATATAGAGCATCGAAACGAAGAGAAAAGGATTGCTTATTTTGAAAAACTCGAATCTTTAAAAAGCATTCTTGAAGACGAATTTATATCCAATCTGGTTTTTGAACGGAATTTCTACCTCGAAAACGGAAAAATAATCTCACGGATTTGGGTAGAAAAAAGGGATATTAGTGTAAGCAACCGTAAATATTGGGATGTTATTTTTGATTTCTTTTATGAAAAGATGAACCTTTTTGAGATGTTCTATTTAGAATATGATGAATACATTAAGGATATTGAAGTTTAATCCTTCGTTTCAGATTCAATTTTCCACAAACTTTTCGAGTTTCTTAAGTTTGGAACTTCTATATTTTGAATATTCAGGTTCTTTTTGGGTTGGCATTTTAATGGACAGGAATTGACTTTTTCTTTCGGAGACTTTCCTTTAACTACTTTATCATCC
>CAZSDN010000059.1:0-16487 GCA_964605595.1 uncultured Flavobacterium sp.
GGTTTTTCCGTAAAATGCTATAGCGGAAAAATTGTATTTTACCTTCAGGGAAGGGGCGAATTCGTCCCTACGAAAAAATTATATTCTTCAATTACGGAAAAACCGCATATTTCATAAAATTAAATGTTGAGAACTTTAAGTTTTCAGGATTATATATTGTTTCAGGACAATCTTTAAATAAAAAATATAACGTACTAGTGAACAGCTTCAAATAAAAAAACGCCCCGAAATTCGGAGCGTTTGAAGCTTTCTGGGAACTAAAAATAATATATATTTAGTCAACTACTACTACTTGAGCAGCAACTTTACCTTTTCTTCCTTCTTCTTCTTCGTAAGATACTCTGTCACCTTCGCGAAGTTCTTCCGCTTTGATTCCTGAAGCATGAACGAAAATGTCTTTTCCTGTTTCTTCGTCTGTGATGAATCCGTAACCTTTAGACTCATTGAAAAATTTAACTGTACCTGTGCGCATTGTAATAAAATAATAAATTGTTAAAGCGCAAATGTAATCTTTATTATAATACGAAAAACTATGGATGTTAAAAAAAATTAAAAAAAATATAGATTTTCAAATTTTTTAGCTTTTTTGTTATAAAAAGTGGCTACAGATTTAGCTTTATGTGTAATTCTGTTAATTGTTTATAATCAATCACAGAAGGCGCGTCAATCATAACGTCACGCCCGGAATTGTTTTTTGGGAATGCAATAAAGTCGCGAATTGTTTCCTGTCCGCCTAAAATAGCGACCAAACGATCCAAACCAAAAGCCAAACCTCCGTGTGGAGGCGCGCCATATTGGAATGCATCCATTAAAAATCCGAATTGGTTTTTGGCTTCTTCTTCAGAGAAACCTAAATATTTGAACATCAATTGTTGTGTTGCTTTGTCGTGGATACGAATGGAACCTCCGCCAATTTCATTTCCGTTTAAAACCATATCGTATGCATTTGCACGGACTTTCCCCGGATCGGTTTCCAATAATTTCATGTCCTCCGGTTTTGGAGATGTAAACGGATGGTGCATCGCGTGCCATCTTCCGGATTCTTCATCAAGTTCCAATAACGGGAAATCTATAACCCAAAGCGGTGCGAATTCTGCCGGATTTCTCAAACCTAAGCGGGTTGCCAATTCCATACGCAAAGCACTCAACTGTGTTCTGGTTTTATCAGCCGGACCTGAAAGTACAAAAATCATATCGCCGGCTTTTGCTCCGGTAATTTGTGCCCATTTAGCCAAATCTTCCTGATCGTAGAATTTATCTACAGAAGATTTAAAGCTTCCGTCTTCGTTGCATTTTACATAAACCATTCCGCTTGCGCCAATTTGTGGGCGTTTTACCCATTCGATAAGCGCATCGATTTCCTTACGTGTATATTCCCCGCATTTTGGAGCTGCGATTGCAACAACCAATTCGGCCGAATTAAAAACCGGGAATTCCTTGTGTTTTGCAACGTCATTCAATTCACCAAATTCCATTCCGAAACGAATGTCCGGTTTGTCATTTCCATAGGTTCTCATCGCGTGGTCGTAGGTCATTCTTGGGAATTTTTCCACTTCAATTCCTTTGATTTCTTTCAAGAGATGACGTGTCAAACCTTCAAAAGTGTCCAAGATGTCTTCTTGTTCAACAAAAGCCATTTCGCAATCGATCTGAGTAAATTCAGGCTGACGGTCAGCACGTAAATCCTCATCACGGAAACATTTTACGATTTGGAAATATTTATCCATTCCGCCTACCATCAACAATTGCTTGAAAGTTTGTGGCGATTGCGGCAATGCATAAAACTGGCCTTCGTTCATACGGCTTGGCACAACGAAATCCCGCGCACCTTCCGGAGTCGATTTAATCAGATAAGGTGTTTCGATTTCACAAAAGTCTTTATCCGATAAATATTTGCGGACTTCCATCGCTACTTTATGACGAAACAAAAGACTATTTTTTACAGGATTTCTTCTAATATCAAGGTAACGGAATTTCATTCGCGTTTCTTCACCGCCATCAGTTTCATCTTCAATAGTAAACGGCGGAGTTATTGCCGAATTCAGGATGTTGAGTTCAGTTACTAAAATTTCAATGTCGCCAGTCGCAATATTCTTGTTTTTCGCTTCCCGCTCAATTACAGTTCCTTTCGCCTGGATTACAAATTCGCGGCCAAGTGTTTTTGCTAATTCAAAAACAGCTTTATCGGTGCGGCTTTCGTCAAAAACCAATTGCGTAATTCCGTAACGGTCACGCAAATCGACCCAATTCATAAAACCTTTATCGCGGGATTTCTGGACCCATCCGGCAAGCGTAACTTCTGTATTGATGTGAGCGGCATTTAGTTCGCCGCAATTATGGCTTCTGTACATTGTCAAAATTTTAGAGTGCAAATTTAATTATAATTGTCAATTTTTACTGAATTAAGCAGTGAGTTTTGATTTTTATTTTTTGGGCGTTTCCCTGCGGGTCGGGCTGTTCGCTATATTCCCGAATTAACAAAAACTACGGCTTGCGCCTTGTTTTTCTAAATCGGGAGATGCCGCTTCCATCCCTAACGCGGCGATCATAAATACTTTTCGTCCGCTTGTTTTTTTTCACAATATAATCCTACATTTACGTAAACTTAAATCATCAGAATATGAAAAAAATAATGTTGCTTTTTCTTTTTGCTTTCGCAGGATCATTTGCTCAGGAAGTAAAATTTACTGCTAAAATCCAAAACCGCAATAGCGATTCAATTGCTTTTCGCGGCAGGAATTTCATGAAGTCAATCAAAATAAATGACAAAGGTGTTTTTACAGGTTCTTTTGAAGCGTCTCCGGGAATTTATCAAATGAGTGATGGATCAGAAATGACTTTATTATATCTAAAACCAGGTTTTGATTTAAACCTTACAATGGACGCAAAAATGTTTGACGAAACTATTGTCTACAAAGGGAAAGGTGAAAAAGAAAATAATTTCCTCGCGCAAAAAGCATTGATAGACGAAAAGTTTGAAGAATCAATGGAAAGTTTTTCTGATCAAGCGGCTTTTGATAAAGGTTTTGCCGAAAGGAATAAAAAGCTTGAAACGATGCTTGCGGATAAATCAATCGATCCGGATTTTAAAGCGCTGGCCGAAAAAATGATGGCTGGTGAAGACAAACAAATGGCAATGATGTTTACGCAGGCAATGAAAACCAAACAATTGGCTGGAAAACCGTCGCCTTTATTCGATTATGAAAACTATAAAGGCGGTAAAACCAAACTTACCGACCTAAAGGGAAAATATGTTTACTTAGATATTTGGGCAACATGGTGCGGCCCATGCCGTGCTGAGATTCCGCATCTTCAAAGAGTTGAGGATAAATATCACGGAAAAAATATCGAATTCGTTAGTATTTCGATCGATGATATAAAGGATCACGAAAAATGGCAGAAATTTGTAAAAGATAAAAATCTGGGTGGCGTTCAGCTTTTTGCTGATAAAAACTGGGCTTCTGATTTTATAACGGCTTACGGAATTAACTCTATTCCGAGGTTTATCCTTATAGATCCTAACGGAAATGTTGTTGATGCAAATGCTGCAAGGCCTTCAGATCCGTCGCTTGTAGCGCAATTGGACAAGTTGTTGAAATAATCCTTTTAAATAAAAGTTATAAAACCCGGTGATTTCACCGGGTTTTTTATTTTCCAATGTTAAGTTTTTATCTAATGTTACCAAATTGTTAAGGCAAAGTGTTTTTAATGTAAATTAATGTTTACATTTGTTATGTAATTATTAAAAATTTAAAACATAAAGCTATGAAAAAGTACATGATAATTGGCGCTCTACTGGTATCGGGATTTATTTCAGCGCAAAATATAGAACCAAAACACGAAGTAGTAGGTGAGATGGTTAAATCTACTTATTATTATGAAAACGGGAAAGTGAGTCAGGAAGGTTTTTACAAAGACGGAAAAGTACACGGAAAATGGATTTCATATGATGAATCCGGAAATAAAAAAGCAATCGGTGAATATACTGACGGAGCGAAAACCGGAAAATGGTTCTTCTGGAACAATGCAATTTTAAGCGAAGTTGATTATTCTGAAAGCCGCATCGCAGCTGTTAAGAATTGGAAAGAAGACGCGATTGTTAACCGTAACTAGAGAAAAATTAAAACAAAAACCCGCTCAAACTGAGCGGGTTTTTTTATTGCTTTACTTTATTGATTTTCTAAAGCGGCTCTTTTGTGTTTTCTATCACGCAACCAGTATTTAGTGTGTTTCACCAAATAGAACATTACGGGAACCATCACTAAGGTTAATACCGTAGCATAAGTCAAACCAAAAATGATTGTCCATGCCAATGGGCCCCAGAAAATTACGTTGTCGCCACCAAGAAATACATGTGGATTCAAATCGGTAATTAATGCGAAGAAGTCAAAGTTCAGTCCGATAGCAAGCGGAATTAAACCTAAAACTGCAGTCAAAGCTGTAAGTAATACCGGGCGTAAACGTGATCTTCCTGATTCGATAATAACTTCCTTGATTTCTTCTAAAGTTAAGTCATCGTGTGATTTTACACCATTTTCCTGAACTTTCGCATCAAGAAGCAATACGAAGAAATCCATTAGCACGATCCCATTCTTTACTACAATTCCGGCGAGCGATATAATTCCCATCATTGTCATCAGGATTACGAAATCCATATTTGCGATGACATATCCGTAAAATACGCCGCTAAAACTCAACAATACGGTAAATAAAATCACTACAGTTTTCGAAACTGAATTAAACTGTAATACGATGATAATCATAATTCCGGCCAACGCAAGGAACAACGCATATAAAAGGAAGCCTTGGTTTTTTGCCTGCTCTTCCTGAACTCCGGAGAACGAATAGGAAATTCCAGTAGGCATTTTGTAACCGTTTAAATCGGCTGCGATTTGCTTTGTGATTTCATCACCATTAAATCCGGTAAGGACGTTTGAATAAATCGTCATGATCCGTTTCTGGTTTTTACGCTTTATCTGGCTATAAGTCTCGGTTTTTTCGGTAGAAGAAACTCCCGAAATCGGGACTTGGACAATCTGGCCATTATTCTGGTTTCTGAAAGTAATCGACTGGTTGAAAAGGATACTTTCATTTTTGCGCTGGTCTTCCTGCATACGCATTACAATATTGTAATCATCGTCACCTTCTTTATAAGTTGAAATTTCCTGTCCGTATAGCGAACGGCGCAGGTTAAAACCTAATTGTCCGGTTGAAACGCCCAGGCTTCCCGCATTTACACGGTCAACTTTCACCTGTAGTTCAGGGCTGTTTTTGTTTACGTCAACATTCAGGCGTTCGATTCCAGGAATATTTTTAGAGTTGATAAAAGCAATCATTTTATCGGCTTCTCTCAGCATCGCGTCATAATCCATTCCGGTCAGTTCAACACTGATTGGATAACCTGCTGGTGGGCCTGCTGCATCTTTTTCGACAGTTACCGAAGCTCCGGGGATTGCTTTCACTTTGCCACGTATTTCCTCTAAAATATCAGCAGTGTTTATTCCACGTCGGAATTTAAACTCCCGAAAATTAACCGAAACTTTACCTTTATAAGGTGTTTCTGATTGCGAACCGGCATCAACATTAGGATTTCCGGCTCCAACACCAACTTGTGATACAATAGATTCAGCTAAGAAATTTTCGTTTTTATCTTGAGGGTCGACATATTTGCTAAGGATATCAATGAACTGTTTTTCAACAAATAATGTCGCTTTGTTTGTTTTCTCAATATCGGTTCCCTGTGGATATTCGATGTATGCTATTACCTGGTTAGGAATATTGTCAGGGAAGAACAATACTTTTCTTGGGAAAATCCCAAGCAATATGAATGAGAAAAATAACATTCCGATGATTCCCACTAACGAAAGCCAAGCTCTTCTTCCGGTAAGGATTTTAGCAAGGAAACGTTTGTATTTTTCTTCCATCCTTGGAAAAAAACCGTGTTGAAAATCTTGTGTCCATTGATATATCTTGATTCGGTACAGCCACATTAAAACGAATGAAATGATAGACAAATGCCCGATTGCGCGTGCAAGTTTTGAATCGTAAACATTTCCAAGAATCACGAATATTATGGCAATGATTGTAAAAAAGATCGAATATCTTTTAGCAGATTTTTTAGTTACGTTTTTATCTTCAATGTCCATTGAACCACCAGTCATCGCAGCATTTATAACCATGGCTACGAATAAAGAAGCCGTCAGGGTTACTGTCAACGTAATTGGGAAATATTTCATGAATTTCCCCATTGTTCCAGGCCAAAGCAGGAAAGGAAGAAACGCCATCAAAGTGGTTGCTGTTGAGGAAATTACCGGCCAGGCTATTTCTCCGATTCCGATTTTCGAGGCATCGTAGCGGTTCATTCCTTTTTTCATGTTCGCAAAAACGTTATCCACAACAACGATTCCGTCATCAACCAGCATTCCAAGCCCCATTACCAATCCGAAAAGTACCATCGTATTTAATGTCAACCCTGCCGCCGATAAAATACTAAACGCAATAAGCATCGAAAGCGGAATAGCGGCTCCGACGAAAAGTGAATTTCGTAATCCCATTGTAAACATCAGAACAATCATTACGAGGATAATTCCGAAAATAATGTGGTTTGACAATTCATCAACCTGATGTTCAACGCGCGACGACTGGTCGTTGGTAAGCTGCATTTTCAAATCGCCCGGAAGGTAATTCGATTTAGCCGCTTCGAGTTTTTCCTTAACTTGCTCGATTGCCGAAATCATGTTCGTATTTGAACGCTTTTTGACACTGAGCATTACAACCTCTTTACCTTTTTCACGGGCATAAGTTGTTTTTTCTTTTTCTTTAAAGCTTATTGTAGCAATATCTTTCAGGTAAACAATTCCGCCGAAGGATTTTACGATAACATTTTCAAGTTCTTTCGGATCCTTGATTTCACCGATGATTCGGATGTTATTTCTCGAGCCTTGTGAAATTAAATTTCCGCCCGAAAGCGTCATGTTTTCATATTTTACAGCATTCTGGATTTCATCAAAAGAAACCTGTGCCGCCTGCATTTTGAAAATATCGACAGCGATCTCAACTTCTTTATCATCAACACCGAGAATGTCGACTTTTTTGACTTCTGCAATTTCTTCAAGATCGTCCTGGATCAGTTTTCCATAATCTTTAAGCTGTTGCGTAGTATAATTTCCCTGAAGGTTGATGTTCAGAATCGGAACTTCTTCAGAAATATTAAGCTCGAAAACGCTCGGTTCGACTTTTCCGCCGTTGTCAAGGTTTGGCCAGTCGGTGTCAGCTTTAACGATGTCAACTTTGTCTTTAGTTTTTTCCTTTGCCTGTTCGATGGTTACGGCATCATCAAATTCGACAATGATCATTCCGTAATCCTGAAATGAGCTGGAAGTAATTTTGTAAACGCCGCTGATGTTCTTGATTTCTTTTTCAAGCGGCTTTATAATGAGTTTTTCAACGTCTTCGGCTGAGTTTCCAGGAAAAACAGATGAAATGTAAATCTTATTCTCGATTACCTCCGGGAAATCTTCGCGAGGCATCGTGATATATGCAATCACACCGGTGATCACAATCAGCAATGTGAAAATGTAAACTGTAACTCGATTGTCTACAGCCCAGCTTGATATGCTGAATTCATGTTTGTTATGGCTCATAGTCTGGTTATTAGAAATTGAGTTTCATTCCTTCTGAAATAGTATTCACGCCTTCGGTTACTATAATGTCGCCCGTGTTCAATCCGCTCAAGATTTCAGTTACGTTATTTGCAGACTGGCCAATTTTTATAATGGCCTTTTTCGCAGTAGCGGTTTTTCCGTTTACGTTAGTTGCAATAAACACGAACTTATTATTTTCGGCATCTT
This sequence comes from uncultured Flavobacterium sp., assembly GCA_964605595.1. Classification (GTDB taxonomy): domain Bacteria; phylum Bacteroidota; class Bacteroidia; order Flavobacteriales; family Flavobacteriaceae; genus Flavobacterium. Next base: position 7,851 of record CAZSDN010000059.1, read on the forward strand.
GCTGAATTACATTTGTTGGAACTACAATAGTATTTTTATTAGTGTAATCGGTGACTTTAAGTTTAGCAACCTGGTTTGGGCGAAGAAGGTTATCACTGTTTGGAACAGCAATTTCAACGCCGAATGTACGGTTGTTTGGATTAATGTTATTTGCAACCTGGCGGATTTTTCCTTTGTAGTATTTTCCAAGAGCGGGCAATTCTACATCAACAGGAGTTCCGATTTTGAGTTTGCCGATATATGATTCAGGAACTGAACTGGAAATGTACATATTTGAAAGATTTACCACGCGGATGATTCCCTGTCCCGGAGCAACAACCGAACCTTTATCGGTAATAATCTCATCAACAGTTCCCGAAATTGGAGCAGTTATAACGGTTTTTGCAAGTTGAGCTTTTGCCTGAGCAACTGCTTTTTGTTGGCTTACCATACTTGTTTGTGCTTGCAGGTATTGAATTTCAGAACCAATTTTCTGATCCCATAAGCGTTTCTGTCTTTCATAAGTTGTTTTTGCCAAAGCCAGTTGCGTTTCAAGTTGTGCAACCTGTTGCCCAAGTCCGCCATCATCAATTTTGCCGATAACCTGTCCTTTTGAAACTTTTTGCCCGGCAGAAACATCAAGTGTTATTAGTGTCCCTGAAAACTGAGGATAAACAATCAGGTTTTCTTTAGTGTCAACATTACCCTGAATTTCGATATAGTGATTGAAAACAGTGTCGTTGACTTTTAAAACACTTACCAAGGCTTCATCGACTTTTTTATCCATTTGGCCTAAAGCTTCATCGATTTTCGTCATTTCTGCCTGAAGTTCGGCTCTTTTGGCTTTTATCGCATTAAGGTCTTTTGAAGCGATAACGGTATCGGTGCTTTTATTGTCTCCCCCGCACGAAAGCAGGAAAAGTGAAAATGCGGAATATAAAAATAGCTGTCTCATTGATTTGATTATTTGTTGTTGGTGATTTTTTCTAAAGTTGCTTTTTTATTAATGATATCGACCATCGACTGGAGGTAGTTTTGCTGCGCCGTGTAAAGTTGTCGTTGCGACTCGGCAAAGTCAAAGCTTGATGACAAGCCTTCGGTGAATTTTACCTGTTGCTTGCGCTCGATTCTTTCGGCTAAATTAAGGTTCGATTTTGCGGTATTGTATTCTTCAACGCTGAATTCGTATTCGCTTTTTGCACTTTCAAACAGGAGTTTTAAATTTTGTTCCGCTTCTGTCAATTGTGTCCTCGATTGCTCATAAGCTATTTTAGCTTGCTGTGTACGAGAGTTTCGTGCAAAACTGCTGAAAATAGGAATGTTCAGCCCAACGCCTAGATTTGAATAGTTATACCATTTCTGGTCAGTATTTGTGAATGTAAACGTGTTGCTGAATGCATTATAACCAAAGTTCACATTTGCTGAAAGGCTTGGCAAAGCTTTACTTCTTTCGAGTTTATATTCAAGGTTTCGTTGTTTTGTGAAATTATCGGCAATTTTGTAATCGACATTTTCTTTTACATTGAATTCAATGCCGGTCAGTGCCAGGTCAAGATTGCTGATTGTAAGGTTGTCAAGCTTGTCGGTCAAAGATAGCTTGTCGTTAATATCAACGCCAATCGCAATTTTAAGCATTTTATAAGCAATGTCACGCAAACGGGTAATGTTGTTCAGATTGCTGTTTATTGAAGACAAAGTGATTTGCAATTGCTCAACATTTTCTTCTTCGATCAGTCCGTTTTTAAACGTTTCTTCGGTGTCTTTCAACGTTTTTTCAAGCGTAGATTTGTTTTTATTCAGAATAGCGATGCTTTCTTCCGCCAAGAGTACATTTCCGTAAGAATTGGTTACCATTTCCCGGATTTCAGTATCGTTTTTCTGTTTGGCATTCTGATAATAGGTCAAATATACTTTTGAAGCTTGCAACGCCACGATATAAGAACCGTCAAAAATCAGCTGGCTAAGCGTGCTCCTTGCAATCATGCTTTGTTTGGTTCCGAAAGCTAAAACCGTAATCTGGTTTGGGTCTCCCGGAGTTCCGTCAGGATTTGGAAACATAGCACCCGTGATTGCCTGTGACTGAAGCTTAAAGTTGTTTATATAGTCAACTCCGGCGTTTATCTGCGGAAGCCCGCTTGCAGTTGTTTCCCATTTTTTCTGCTTTGCGATTTCAATATCGCGCCTTGAATTGATCGCTTTATAATTGTTTTCCAGCGCATGGGCGATAGCCTGATCCAGACTAAACGAATAGTTCTGGGGCTGCTTTTCCTGCGATTGACCGATTAGCGGAAGCAATAGCAGTAAAATGATTAATGTTACTTGTTTCATTGATTGATTATATATTAGGAGTTGATAAATTTCGTTCAAGTTCGATAACGCCTTTAGGAGTGGCGATAGCGCGCGTGTGGTATTCGAGTGCCGCAAGTTCCAAACGCTGTGCGTCTTTTTCTAAAACCGTGTTGGCATTAATCCCGAAAACCAGGTCATAGTAAAACTGAGTCATTATGTCAATGTCGATTTCTTTGCGGTAAAGCCCCATTTCCATTCCTCTTTCCATGTTTTGCTTAACGAAACGGTAGCATTCGTCTTTCTCTTTGCACAAAACCGTGTCATAGATTTCGGGGTAATGTTTCTTCAGCTGATATAAAGGTGATGTTTCGGCCGACTGGAAAATTCCCTTGAACATCTTGCGGATTTCGAAATTCTCCTGAATCGGATTGAAATTCTGGGCAATGATCGCTTCCATTGTCTGATGGACGTTTTCATGCATTATGGCAGTACTTTCGGCAATGAGCACTTCTTTATTGATGAAGAATTTATAAATGGTCTTTTTAGAAATGCACATTTCATTGGCAATGTCGTCCATCGTTATACTCTTGAAGCCAAGCCTCAAAAATAGATCGGTAGCCTTTTCAATGATTTTGTCTTTCATAAATATAAATAGATGTTAAAATTTCGATGCAAATGTAAAATGGAAACTTTGAATACAAAAATAGTTTCCAATGTTTTTGCATTTTTTTAACATTTAAATTATGGTTTGATTTGCCGTAAGAATAGAGTAAATTAGCACCAAAATTTCACCATGCATTCTATTTACCAGTATCAGCAGTATATTTCAGATTATCTAACAGAGCAAAGGTTGCTTAAGGAACCCTTTAATTTGTACAGTCCGATTGATTATATTTTGTCTGATGGCGGGAAAAGAATGCGTCCCGTTTTAACATTAATGTCGGCTGAAATTTTTGATGCAGATTATAAGAAAGCGCTTCCGGCCGCTTTGGCGGTTGAAATTTTCCATAACTTTTCATTAGTCCACGATGATATCATGGACGACGCACCGCTAAGAAGAGGAAAAGAAACCGTGCATGAAAAATGGAACCTGAATACCGGAATACTTTCAGGCGATGCCATGCTGATTTTAGCCTATCAGTATTTTGAGCAATATGAGCCGAGGGTTTTTCGTGACCTTGCAAAATTGTTCAGCAAAACCGCAATTGAAGTCTGCGAAGGCCAGCAATGGGACGTTGATTTTGAAAACCGCGATGATGTTTCCATTCCCGAATACCTTAAAATGATTGAATGCAAAACAGCTGTCCTGGTTGCTGCGGCTATGAAAATGGGTGCAATTATCGCCGAAACTTCTGAAGAAAACTGCAGGCTTATTTATGAATTCGGGCTGAATCTCGGAATCGCGTTCCAGCTTCAGGATGATTACCTGGATGCTTTTGGCGACCCAAAAACTTTCGGGAAACAGGTTGGCGGCGATATCATCGAAAACAAAAAAACCTATTTGTATCTAAAAGCGGTTGAATTTTCAGATAAAAACCAGGCGGAGCAATTACAGCATTTATTTTCGATCCATCCGGGCGATAATACTGAAAAAATCACTTCTGTAAAGGAAATTTTTAATGAAACCGGAGCTTCGGCCGCAACGCAAACGGCAATCCAGGAATATACTTTTCTGGCTTTTGAAACGCTTCAGAAAATCAGCATCGACAATGAGAAAAAAGAAATCCTCAGATCTTTTGGTGAGAATTTAATGGCACGAAAAGTTTAATATATGCATTTCACCGTTCCAAAAAATACCGATTTATTGCTTGCTGAAGCCGCCAGTGAAAATCTATATCTTAATCTGATTGAACAGATTAACAAGGATTTTAATCTTGCAAATGAAGGAATCGATTTTCCGATGAGTACAAATCCTGAAGAATTGAAAGTGCAGCTTCACGAAAAAATTTACAGGCTGATCCAGTTTAAATTTGCCGAATACTTGAACCTGCTTTATATTGTTGACGTTAACGAAAGCGAAATCAAAAAACTTGACGGTTCGGATATTTCAGAATTGGCAGGACAGGTTTCATTTTTGATTTTAAAAAGAGAATGGCAAAAAGTTTGGTTTAGGAATAAATTCAAGTAAAATCCTACATTTTATTTCGACAAAGCCACCATATTTTTTTAAATAATTATATTAGCACTTGCATCCAATACTATTAGTATTGTAAATAGTTGTGTATAAATCTGTAACAAAACACTTGCATGAAAGAGAATACTCGTAATTCCCAATGTTGGGTTTCGAATTTGATAAAATTTTTAGTCATTGCCTTGTTGTGTCCGCTTTTTTCGTTCTCACAAACGATGGACAAGCAGATTCAGGAGTTTAATGACCTAAATTCTAAACAGAAACTCACTACTGTACAGATAGACAGGATGACGCAAATTTGTTCTGAAATCTTAGAGCACGATGTTGATATGGCACATAAATGCCTGAAAAAGATAAAAGCAGCAATTGACAGGAACCATGATTTGGAAGCTTTATCTAATTATGCTTCGATTTTAACGCGAACGTATCTGTTTAGTGAAAATCCGGTTGCCGGGCTAACGATTGTTAAGAAATTGTATAAAAAGCATGAGGAGGAACTGACCAATATCCAGCAGATACGTATTCTGGCAGCCATTATTGTGTTTATGGACGGAATGGAAAACGTTACTGAAAGTCTTCCTATTATAGAGGAAACCTTTCAAAAATTGCAGGATGAACCCGATGGAGAGGTTAAAACAGAATATATGGCAACGCTATATAATGCAAGGGGAAATTATTTTAAAACTTTAAAAGGCGATCATAAAGCCGCCGCCGATGATTTTTTAAAAGCATTACGACTCTATAAAAAAAGTAAAAATCTGAGAAGCATTCAGAATGCAGCAATCATTTATAACAGGCTTGGTCTAATGTATCAGGATTTAAAGGACTATCCTAAAGCAATTGAATATTTCAGCGAGGGAATTAATGAGATGGAAAAAACAGGTACATCCTGGAATCTTTCGAACATGTATTCGAGCCTGGGTTTGATTTATAAGCAAACTGGTTCGCTTCAAAAGGCACTTGAATATGAAAATAAGGCTTTAGCAATTGCGGAAAAAAATAATCAGCAAATAGATATCTCTAGGATTAATTCGTATTTGGGCAATATTTACCTCGAGATGAAAAATTATCCGAAAGCTTTGGAGTATACCAAACTTTCACTTGAATTTTGTCAGTCGTTTGGCATTGCTGAAGGAATTATGCAAAATTTTATCAGTCTTGGAAATATATATTCTGAGACGAATCAGTACAAAATGGCTGAAACGGCATACGACAGCGCAACGATTTATGTCAACGAACTGAAAGCTCCAAGAGTTCAGGTTTCACTTTATCAGCATTATTCAAATTTGTATGAAAAGACTGGCGATTATAAAAAAGCGCTGCTCTACCATAACAAGCTCTACGAATTGGAGAAACAATTTTTCGGACAGGAAAAACAGCAGGCCATTGCCGAAATGGAGATTCAATATCAAACCGAGTTAAAAGATCAACAGATAGCAAACGCAGCTGTTGAAATAAAGGCAAAAAAAGCACAAAATAAAATCCTTGTCATTGGTATCGTAGCCATTGTTCTGATAATGGGATTCGTGGTTTTTTTCTTAATCTACCGAAACAGGATATTGAAAGATCTGTATGCACGAAATGTCGAGTTGATGAATAATTTTAACCAAGATTCCATAACCGGTACCGAAAATGAGATTATAAATAATGATGATTCCAATGAGGAGCAAACCAGCCTGAAATCTGTTTTTGAACGATTGGTACTTTCTCTAAGAGATGAAAAAATCTACACCGATCCTGAACTTTCACTTTCAAAGATTTGCGAGATTGTGAAGAGCAATGAAAAATATGTGTCATCGGCGATTGCGAATTATGCCAAAACCAATTACAATAATTTCATCAATTTCTACCGGATCAACGAAGCCAAGCGCCTCATTTATGAAACCAATAATCTTAATTTAAATGAGGTAATGTATGCTTCGGGTTTCAATTCAAGAACTACATTTTATACGGCTTTTAAGAAGCACACGGGAATGTCTCCAAAGCAATTTAAAGAGATGAGTTAGTATCACATTTTCTGAAAGAAACCAACAACAGCAATGCTTTTCCGTAATTCCGAACCTTTTTTCCGTGATTCGGAACCTTTTTTGAACGCTTCGTTTTTATAAGTTTTTCCATATTTGAAATAATTATTTCAATGGGATAACTTACAAAACATGAGCATGAAAATTACTACGCAAAGCACCCAAACTTCTATTGCAAAAAAAGCTGGATTATTGTTGATTTGCCTTCTGGGTTTTATGGCCGCCTCGGCGCAGACCATTTGGTATGTAAAACCTGTTTCAACCGGTAACGGAAATGCAAATAATTGGCAAAACGCATCAAGACAACTGGATGTTATTATCCATTTTGCTGCTCCCGGAGATCAGATTTGGATGGCGGCCGGAACGTATATTTCCAACTCTGGACATCCTCTTTCTATGAAAGAAGGCGTAAAGTTATACGGTGGTTTTGTAGGGACTGAAACCAGTTTGTCACAACGCCAATGGTTTGCAAATCCAACCATACTCCAAGGGAACCAAGGCCGTGTTATAGATAACTATGAGAACGGACTTACAAATGCTGCGGTTTTAGACGGATTTTTTATTAAAGGTGGTGCGAGCCATTCTGGAGCAGGCATGAACAATCGTCAGGTTTCACCCAGAATAGAAAATTGTGTCTTTGTAGGAAATACTGCAGTCGCAGCTGGTGGAGCGGTAAGTAACTTAAATAATGCCAACCCAACATTTATCAATTGTATTTTTTATAATAATTCTGCTGGATATGGTGGCGCAATAGATAATTATAAATCAAATCCAAAAATCATCAATTGCACGTTTGCAAAAAACCATGCACAACAAATGGGAGGAGCCATGGAAAATTTTTCGGCTTCAATACCGGAGATAATAAACTCAATTTTTTATGGAAATACTGCCGGTAGTATGTATCCCGAAATACGTAGTGATGGTATTATAGTAAATGTAAATAGTTCAATCGGAGTAAATCCATCGTTTCAGGATATCACAAATTATTTAGGAGCAGACGGCATTTTCGGAACTGCGGATGATGGATTACGTCTTAATTCCAATTCAACAGCGATAAACACAGGAAGCAACGCGCATGTTCCTGCTGGAATTGCGAACGACATTGCAGGAGATGCCCGTATCCAAAAAACCAAGGTCGATTTGGGCGCTTATGAATCTTCCTATTGTATTCCGGGAACAGATCTTTATGTCGATGCCAATATCGCCGAGTCGGGAACAGGAACAAGTTGGGCAACCGCCTACAAAACCTTCAAGGAAGCGTTAGACATGGCGACGATTTGTACAAACGTCCAAAAAATCCATATCGCAAAAGGAACTTATTATCCTACAGAAACACAAAATAGTACCGACAGAAATGCAACTTTCTTGATTCCGCGCCGCGGTGGAATCGAAATTTATGGGGGTTATCCAAACGGCGGCGGAACACGCAACGTAAAAAATAATCCTACAATCCTGAGTGGTGAAATTGGCGATCCAACTTTGATATCCGACAATAGTTATCACGTAATGGTTGTAACCAACTCCTTATCAGCGGCACCTAGCGTAATTATCGATGGATTAACCATAACAGGAGGAAATGCCAATGGCGGACAATTTACCTACAATAACCGCCTGACTAACCAAAATGAAGGCGGCGGATTATTGCTAGGGACGAATTCTAATTTAGGTGATAGGCTTATCGTTCGGAATTGTACCATTACAAAAAACAGGTCATCGTCAAGTGGCGGCGGATTATACGTAGGACCATCATCAGCAATACTCCATAACAATGTGATTTCTGAAAATACATCGTCGTCTAGGGGCGGTGGTGTATTCATTTTTGAGGCAACTCCACAAATCATTAATTCGATAATTGTAAAAAACACCGCAGTTAACGGCGGCGGTATTTATGCTGTCTCCTCGAGTACTACACTAAAAATCGTAAACAGTACCATAGCGGACAATATCGCCAGCAGTAATGGAAATAACCTGCATAATAATGGAGAGACTACGTTTACAATTGCAAACTCCATAATTTGGAGTAATAATGCCCAAAAAAGCATTCACTATCTCAATACACCGTTGACTATTTCATACAGTAATGTCCTTAAGGAAACAGGAGTATATGATGGAACGGCAAACATCAATGTGGAACCGATATTTAGAAATACTGCTGATGGAAATTACAGTCTTTTACCTTGTTCAGCCGGGGTAAATCAAGGAAATAATACCGTT
>CAZSDN010000060.1:0-15973 GCA_964605595.1 uncultured Flavobacterium sp.
CAAACTATATTAATTCAGGATCTTTTTCCAAACGCTGAAATCCGATCCTAAAATTTAAATTACATGAAATTATTAGTAGACAGCGGTTCAACAAAAGCAGACTGGATTGCGATTGACGACACCGGAAAAGTACTTTTTACCACGCAGTCTTTAGGGCTGAATCCTGAAGTTCTCGGCAAAGACCAGGTTATTTCAAGGCTTGAAGACAAATTTGATATTTCGCATAATAAAAACAGCGTTTCGCATCTTTATTTCTACGGTGCCGGTTGCGGAACGGAACGGATGCGCAATTTCCTCGCCGGGATTTTCAAGGAATATTTTAAAAACGCAATCATTTCTGTTCACGAAGATACGTATGCCGCAGTTTACGCAACAACGCCAAAAAATGAAAAAGCCATTGTAGCCATCCTCGGAACCGGTTCAAACTGCAGCTATTTTGACGGCGCGGTTTTGCACCAAAAAGTAGATTCGCTTGGTTATATCGCTATGGACGATTGCAGCGGAAACCAGTTCGGCCGCCATTTGATACGCGGTTATTACTTCAACAAAATGCCAAAGGATCTGGCTGTAGAATTTGAGAAAGCATACGACCTGAATTCCGATACGATCAAGCATCATCTATATAAAGAGCCAAACCCGAATGCATATCTGGCAACATTTGCAAAATTCCTTATCCAGCACAAAGAGCACGAGTTCTGCAAGAAAATTATTTTTGCGTGCATGGAAGATTTTGTTGACCTTTATATTAAGCAATATGAAAACCACAAAGAAGTTCCGGTGCATTTTATCGGTTCAATCGCATTTTATTTAAGAGATGAATTGAAAACTATTTTGGATAAGCATAAAATCAAATTAGGAAATGTGCTCCGCCGTCCAATTGATGGTTTGATCGCATACCATTCGCTAAACAAATAAGCATGGAAATCGCCATCATTGCCCACGACCAGAAAAAAGCCGATATGGTTCAGTTCCTGAATAAAAACCGTGAATTGCTGATCAGTGAAAACATACGGCTGATAGGAACCGGCACAACCGGAAGCAAAGCAGAAAAAGCCGGATTCAGAGTAAAGAAAATGCTTTCCGGGCCAATGGGCGGCGATGCGCAAATTGCAGCGCGTGTTGCGGAAGGAAAAACAAAAATGGTTTTATTTTTTAAAGATCCGAACTCAAGCCATGCGCACGAAGTTGATATCAATATGCTGATTAGGGTTTGCGATGTCCATAATGTGCCTTTGGCAACTAATGAAGCTTCGGCACAATTACTTTTGAACGCTATAACAATGTAAAAGATTATTTTACAGCGATCATTGATATTTCGATATTGACATTTTTTGGCAAACAAGCCACCTGAACCGTTTCTCTTGCAGGAGCGGTTTTTTCATTAAAATAACTTCCGTAAACCGAATTGATACTTGCAAAATCATTCATGTCCATAATGAAAATTGTTGTTTTTACAACGTTTTCAAAAGTCATTCCGGCCGCTTCCAGAACGGCTTTCATGTTTTCCATCACCTGTTTTGTTTCGGTCTCGATATCGTCAAGAACCAGTTCCATCGTTTTTGGATCAAGGGCAATCTGCCCGGAAGTATAAAGCGTGTTTCCTGCTAAAACTGCCTGGTTATACGGGCCAATCGGCGCAGGAGCATTCTCGGTATAGATTATTTTTTTCATGGTTGTTTATCTTAATCGTCTGTCGGGAGCATTTCGTTTTTCCCATTTAATGTCACTCAGCATTCCTGATTTTATTCCGATGAAGAATCCCCAGGAAGTATAAGCTCCGATCGGAACCCATGTAAAATCCATACGCCAGCTTAATAAATCGCGTTCAAAACGAAACTGTGTAAAAGTAACTCCTTTCTGAACAAAATCATAACCGGTTGAAACGCCGACTTTCCATTTTGGCGTAATATCGAGATTTCCGGAAACCATAAGTGAATTTCCCGTAATCTCATTTTGCCGCATTGCGTTTCCGTATGTAAGTGAATAGGCAAAAGTTAAATCCCATGGGAGTAAGGCATTGTAAAACTCTATAGGTTTATCGTCCTTTTCGTCATCATCAGAAAACTGGCTTTCCCTTCGGTCGCTAAAGTCGGTGCTCCTTCCAAAAAGATCGTCTTCACGGCCGCCGTTTCTTTTACCCTGATCAGAATTTTCGTTAGCTTTTTTACTGTCAGAACTCGAAACAGAATAATTTATAGTCATATTCGCACTTGTCATCCTGAAAAGACTTCCTCCGTTATCGACATTAAACCTGTCAATTCTTTTCCCCGCGTTATCAATGGCATAAGGATCTAAAGTTGCGGCAAAATTGATATTCATTTTGTCTTTAAACAAAACGGTTCCACCGCTCACGCGCAATGGCTGCCAAGCGAGCGAATCGGCAGTTGCGTCATAGCTTGTTTGGAAATTCAGGCTGTTTAGGAGCATTATTTTTCTAGGCTCGGTTTTGGTCGTGTCGCGGTCGGCAACTTTTGCTTCAAAAGTATTGTTAAGGTTAAACCCGATTATGTTAGAAAAAGTATTGCTTGGCCTTCCGTAAATTCCTTGGTCAAAACGTGTGTATTCTGTTCTTAGATTGCCGCTGGCATCGGTTGCATACGTATCGTAATATTGTTTAAAACTTGGTTGGTAACTATAAGAAATGTTTGGTTTTACGACATGGCGGAGTGATTTTATTTTTGCGTCCTTGCCAAAATTGAAAGTTCCGTAAACGGTTGTTCCGATTCCGGTGCTAAAGGAATAGGTACGAAAAGAATCGAAACCGCCAACATCTTTGGTTACGACATCGTTGCGGCTTTCGTCAAAACTTTTTTGAATTGTTTTAAAATACCAGACTTCATTATAATTGACGCTTACGGGAATACTGAAGTATTTAAAAATTTTAAAATTGGTGCTTAAGGGAATTGTATGTTTGATTCCGTTTTGCGCATCTTTAAACATTTCAGGTTTAAAAAATAACGAATCGGTTGTTGTAAAACGGTTTTCACCAATTACGTTATATTGGAAATTTACATTTTTTATGAATCCTTTTTTAGGGCCGTCGCCTGAAGCAAAAGGGAAAATCCGGTCGACACTACCTGTAAATGTCGGCAATGTCATATTGATTACTTTGGTTTGCGTGTTTTGTGAATGTGTTGCCGATAATGCAATGTTTACTGCCGGAACCGAATTAAATGTTTTAGAATACGAAATCGACGATTGGAGCGTGTTGTTTAATCGCGCGCTGTTGTTTACCTGGTTCAGGGAATTTTGGAAATACGTGCTGCTTCCTAAATTCACCGAAGCCGAAAATCGTGAGTTTGGATTTGATTTTCCGTCCTGAGTATGACTCCACTGGATGTTGTATTCTTTCCTGCGAGCATAATCAGGCAGGCCGCGCTCGCTGTCAATTTGGTTTTCAAAGCGTAAATTTACATTTCCCCGAAAACGATAGCGTTTGGCATAAGATGACTCAAACCGCATCGCATAGCTGCCGTTCGTATAATAATCTCCCAGGAATGTAAGATCATAATTATCGCTTAAAGCAAGGTAATATCCTCCGTTTTGTAACGAATATCCCTGGCGGTTCGTATCCTGAAAAGTTGGAATGATGACACCTGATTGGCCTTTGTCGGTCATCGGGAAAAAAGCAAACGGTACGCCAATTGGTGTAGGCACGTCGGCAATATACATATTGGTTAACCCAACGACAACTTTTTTTCCGGGGACAAATTTTGCCTTTCTTGCGAGGAAATAATATTCCGGATTATCAATGTCTTTTGAAGTCGTAAATTTTGTCCGCCATAAAAAATAAACCGAATCATTTTCTTTTTTAGCTTTTTCAGAAATAAAATTAAGCTCGCCCTGTTGTGATCTTGAATTCCATATCAGGACTTTTTTTGTTTCATAATTGAATCGGATCGAATCGGGTTCAACTACATTGCTTCCCTGTTTAAAAACCGGCCGCTGAACTAATTTTCCGGTTGAATCTTTAATCCTTCCGGCATACACTTCTTTCTTCTCATAGTTCATGACAATTATCCCGGATTTGAGTTCGATATCCTGATAATATAATTCGGCCTGGTTATATAATGTTACTTCTTTCTTTTTTTGGTTGATTCTTTCATAGTCAACAGCCTTTCTTTTTACAATTCCGTCAAGGAAAGCCTTTTTTGGTTTGGTCGTGTCTGAAAGAGTAGAATCTTTGGTTTTTAATAGTACAATTGGCGCAAGTGCAAGGCTGTCTGGTGTTTGCAGAGCCGGTATGGAATCGTTTCTTTTTGGAAGCTCCTGACTGTAACTTTTCGGCATCCCTAATGTTAAGAAAGTTGCTGATAAAACGATATTAAATAAGTTTGTCCGCAAAGGTTTAAATACTATTTTTGTAAAAATAAGGCTTACTTTTTGAAGTGTCAAACTTACAGATTATTTTTCAGCAAAATAAGCACATTTATAAATTATAACCACACGTTTTTATTAAAATTAACTTTTGAAAAAATATGAATTCTAAATATAAATTTAACCCTTTTATCTTATTATTCTTATGTTTTTCTGTCTTTACTTCATTTGGGCAAAATAAAAAATTTAAGGTTGCGCTGGATGCCGGTCACGGCGGCAAAGATTTTGGTGCCGTTTACACACCGCACATTGAAAAAAACATTGTTCTGGAGGTTGTTTTGAAAGTAGGAAAAATCCTTGAAAGCAATTCAGGAATAGATGTCATTTATACACGAAAAACGGATGTTTTCATTGATTTGATTGAAAGAGCGAACATAGCAAACCGCGCCGATGCTAATATCTTTGTTTCCATACATTGCAATGCCAATAAAAATACTGTTGCTGATGGAACTGAAACCTATGTAATGGGTATCGCTAAAAACGCTTCGAACCTTGAAGCCGCAAAACGAGAAAATGCGGTTATTACAATGGAAAAAGACTACAAGGAAAAATACGAAGGTTTTGATCCTAATTCGCCCGAAACAATGATCGGAATTACACTTATGCAGGAAGAATACCTCGATAACAGCATTGCCCTTGCAACAAAAATCCAGAATCGGTTCATTGACGATTTGGGAAGAAAAAGCCGCGGCGTGAAACAAGCGCCTTATATGGTTTTGCATAAAGCTTACATGCCGAGAGTCCTTATTGAAATGGGGTTTATCTCAAATCCTAAAGAAGGCGCATACCTGGATTCAGAAGAAGGCCAGCAGGAAATTGCACGTGCAATCGCCAATGCAATCATCAGCTATAAAAAGGAATATTTTGGAAGCTCGGTTAATGATGTTGAAGAAAAACCATCACAAAGAGTTATCGAAACCCCGGCGCCGGCGCAAAAGCAGGAAACTGTTTCAAAGCCTGAGGTAAAAGAAACGATTGCCGAAACTTCTCAGGGAATAATTTTTAAAGTTCAGATTTCTGCCAGCGGTAAAAAACTGGATCTGACACCGGGAAATTTCAACGGACTTAAAAATATTTCGGTCACAACAGATAACGGCACTCTTTTCAAATACATGTATGGAGAAACATCCAGTTATGATAAGGCAAAACTGGATCTGGCAGAAGCAAAGTCAAAAGGTTTCGAGTCGGCATACCTTGTAGCGTTCAGGGATGGAAAAAAAATAAGTATCCAGGAAGCTTTACAAAAGTAGTTTCCGAATAAAATCACGCATGCATCCAAAGATTAAAATTATTCCCTTATTCTTTTTCTTGTATTTTCTGCCGCAATCATTTGCACAAAACGGGAAATTCAAAGTTGCGCTCGATGCCGGCCACGGCGGAAAAGATCCAGGATCTTCTTATCACGGCCACGTAGAGAAAGAAATTGCGCTTGAAGTAGTTTTAAAAGTTGGGAAAATTCTGGAGAAGAAAACAGATATCCAAGTTGTCTATACCCGAAAAACAGACGTGTTCATTGATCTGATCGAAAGGGCAAACATCGCAAACCGTGCAAGTGCAAATATCTTCGTTTCGATTCATTGCAATGCCAATGCAAGCACGGCGGCATTTGGAACCGAAACGTATGTAATGGGTTTAGACAAAAATAAGTCCAATCTTGAAGCAGCAAAACGTGAAAACTCGGTCATTACCATGGAGAAGAATTATAAGGAAAAGTATGAGGGTTTTGATCCCAATTCACCTGAAACCATGATCGGAATTACACTTATGCAGGAAGAATATCTGAATAACAGTATTGCGCTTGCCACGAAAATCGAAAACCGTTTTGTATCGCAAATCGGAAAAAAAAGCCGTGGCGTGAAACAAGCTCCGTATATGGTTTTGCATAAAGCGTATATGCCAAGGGTTTTAATCGAAATGGGTTTTGTTTCCAATCAAAAAGAAGGTGCGTACCTGGATTCAGAAAAAGGACAAAATGAAATTGCGCGTGCAATCGCCAATGCAATTATAAGCTATAAAAAAGAGTATTTTGGAAATGGCTCGGATGATGTTGAAGATAATGTTCCGAATAAATCTCCGGAAACGGTAAATATGGCGACTTCCTCAAAAAAAACAGAAGAGGCGATTTTTAAAGTACAAATATCGGCCAGCGGAAAAAAACTCGATTTGATTCCGGCCAATTTTAAAGGATTAAAAAATATTTCGGTTACAAACGATGGCGGTTCGCTTTACAAATATATGTATGGCGAAACTTCTGATTATGAAGAGGCAAAGCAAAATTTATCCGAAGCCATTGCAAAAGGTTTCGATTCGGCATATCTGGTAGCATTTAAAAATGGCAAAAAAATAACAATCCAGGAAGCTGTTAAATGACCGAGATTCAAATTATTTAGCTTAATTTTGTTAAAAACTTACTTATTTTGAGAATCAGCAGAGAAATTAAAACCGCCATATTAGTTATAGCTTCAATCCTTTTGTTTATTTGGGGCTATAGTTTTTTAAAAGGAAAAGACCTTTTTACAAATTACCGCACATTTTATGTTTTGTATGACAATGTCGAAGGTCTTGCGCCATCGGCTCCAGTAACCTTAAACGGACTTGCGATTGGAAAAGTTACTACGATAACCATCGAGCCAACAGGAAAATTAAAAGTGGAAGTGCAGATAAAAAATGATTTTCCAATTTCAAAATCGAGCATGATAAACATCTATGAACCGGGATTGATTGGAGGAAAACAAATACAGGTTGTTCCTAATTTTGAAGACAAAACCATGGCCGAATCAGGCGATTTTCTTCAGGGAAGAACTGTTCCCGGATTGACTGCGCTTGTCGGTGAAAAGCTGACTCCTTTACAGGAAAAAGTTGAAAAAATGGTTGTAAGCGCTGATAGCCTGCTAACCAAACTCAATGTTGTTTTAGATGCCAAAACGCGTGAAAACATAAAAGGCAGCCTTGCAAATCTTAATGCTACACTTGCAGAATTCAGGACAGCTTCACAAAAAGCAAATGAGATATTGGCCGATAACCAGACCAAAATCAGCCATACGATGACAAATGTTGAAAATGCATCTGCGAATTTTTCAAAAATATCAGATTCTCTTTCAAAAGCCAATATTGGCCAAACGGTTAAAAAATTAGAGAATACCTTAGCAAGCGTTGATAAGCTAATGGCCGACATGCAATCCGGAAAAGGAACGATAGGCAAGCTTTTAAAAGACGACGCACTTTACAATAATCTTAGCAAGACTTCAAAAGAACTCGAATTATTGCTTCAGGATGTAAGGCTGAATCCGACAAGATATATCAACGTTTCACTTTTCGGAAAGAAGAACAAGCCATACAAATCCCCGGTTATTGATAGTGATAGTGTTCAAATAAAGAAATAACTTATGAGTTATCTAGACAATATTTTATTTGCTGTTTTACTTGGTCTCGGAATCGGGTATTTTGCAATACATGTTAAAAAGATCATCCGCAATATTAAATTAGGCCAGGATATAAATCGTTCAGACAATCCTTCAGAGCGATGGAAAAATATGGCAATGATTGCTTTAGGCCAGTCGAAAATGGTTAAAAGGCCAATTTCGGGAATACTTCATATAATTGTTTACCTGGGTTTTATAATCATAAATATAGAAGTTTTAGAAATAATTATCGACGGGCTTTTTGGAACGCATCGCGTCTTTTCCTTCCTTGGCGGATTTTACGATTTCCTGATCGGTTCTTTCGAAATACTGGCATTACTTGTTTTAGTTTCAGTAATTGCATTCCTGGTGCGAAGGAATATTATCAAGCTTAAAAGATTTATCCATTCCGATTTAAAAGGCTGGCCCAAAAGCGACGCAAATTACATACTTTATTTTGAAATCGTTTTGATGAGCTTGTTCTTGCTAATGAATGCGGCCGATTACCATTTGCAAAATGTCAGTGGCGGTTTTATGGATTACCATTCGGTTGGTTCTTATCCAGTTAGCCAATACATTTCGGTTATGTTCGAAGGCTTTTCAAACCGCTCCGTTTTTCTTGTTGAAAGAGCTGCATGGTGGCTTCATATTACCGGAATATTGATTTTCCTGAATTATCTATATTTTTCAAAGCATCTCCATATTTTACTTGCTTTTCCGAATACTTATTTTGCCGACCTGAATCCAAAAGGGAAATTCGACAATCTTGAGTCTGTAACAAATGAAGTAAAATTGATGCTTGATCCAAACGCAGATCCTTTTGCCGCGCCGGCTCCCGATGCGAATGCGGCTCCGTCTAAATTTGGCGCAAGCGATGTTCAGGATTTAAATTGGGTACAACTCTTAAATGCTTATACATGTACAGAATGCGGCCGGTGCACATCGGCATGCCCGGCAAATATCACCGGTAAAAAACTTTCTCCGCGTAAAATCATGATGGATACAAGGGATCGCCTTCAGGAAGTTGGCAATAATATCGATGCAAATAAAGGAGTTTTTGTACCCGATAATAAAACATTGCTCAATGATTACATCACGCCTGAAGAACTTTGGGCGTGTACAAGCTGCAATGCCTGTGTTGAAGACTGCCCGGTAAACATCAGCCCGCTTTCAATAATTATGGACATGAGGCGTTACCTTGTTATGGAACAAAGTGCTGCGCCAATGCCATTAAACGCAATGATGACAAACGTAGAAAACAATGGCGCACCATGGCAATACAGCCAGCAGGACAGGCTAAACTGGAAAAACGAAAATTAAAATAAAGAATCAGTAAAATAAAAATTCTCTTATAGGTGAGGTTAAGGGTGTTTTTAATGAATTTTATAAAAATAAATTAGAAACAAAACGAAAATGAATACAGAAGAAATTGAGAAGAATTTGCTCACGGCAACTGAGAACGGACAAAAAATAAGCCCGATTTTACCTGAAGGAATTAAGAATTATTTAATCGATATTGACGGAACTATTTGTGATGATATTCCAAATGAAGAACCTGAAAGAATGCTTACGGCCGAACTTTATCCTGACGCTTTGGTAACACTCAACCGATGGTATGATGAAGGACATGTCATTTTCTTTTTCACTTCCAGAACGGAAGCGCATAGGGAAAATACTGAATCCTGGTTGAAAATGCATGGATTCAAATACCATGGAATTGTTTTCGGGAAACCACGTGGCGGAAATTATCATTGGATCGACAATCATTTGGTGAAAGCAACGCGTTACAGAGGGAAATTTACCGATTTGATAGAAAAAGAAGTTACCATTCAGGTTTTTGACGATGGCAAACACGAATAAAATTGTACTGATAATTCTCAAATCATCAGTATTATCATATAAATAAAAATTTATGTCAGAAAATTTAACAGTGCCAACAATGGCCGAAATGCTTGCTCAAGGCCAGCAGCCTGAAGTTTTATTTTGGGTTGGTTGCGCGGGTAGTTTTGACGATAGGGCAAAAAAAATCACCAAGGCTTTTGTGAAAATCCTTAACCGTGCAAACGTTTCTTTCGCTGTTTTGGGAACCGAGGAAAGCTGTACAGGCGATCCGGCAAAAAGGGCGGGCAATGAATTTCTATTTCAGATGCAGGCAATGATGAATATCGAAGTTCTGAATGCTTATGAAGCGAAGAAAATTGTAACCGCATGCCCGCACTGTTTTAATACGCTGAAAAACGAATACCCCGAATTGGGCGGAAATTATGAAGTTATTCATCATACGCAATTCCTGAAATCGCTGCTTGATGAAGGAAAACTCACTATTGAAGGCGGGCAGTTCAAAGGAAAAAGAATTACTTTTCACGATCCGTGTTATTTAGGCAGGGCAAATAAAATTTATGAAGCGCCACGCGATTTGATCCAAAAGCTCGATGCCGAATTGATCGAAATGAAACGTTCCCGCGCAAACGGATTATGTTGCGGTGCCGGCGGAGCTCAAATGTTTAAAGACGCTGAACCCGGATTTAAGGAAGTTAACATCGAGCGGACTGAAGACGCACTGGAAACACAACCGCAGATTATTGCAGCAGGATGTCCGTTTTGCAACACAATGTTAACTGACGGAGTTAAAAACAAAGAAAAAGAAGGCGAAATCAAAGTTATGGATGTAGCCGAATTAATCGCTAACGCAAAAGATTTATAATAGAACTTTCAATTATAAAATCCAATATAAAAATATATGTACGTTCCATTTGAAAGCTTACCGGAAGAATCAAAAGTCTGGGTTTATCAGTCCAGCAGGAAATTTTCTGAAGAAGAATTTTCAGAAATCCAAACAGATTTGGAATCATTTCTTGATAATTGGGCAGCACACGGAACCGGCCTTGAATCGTCCTATCAATTAAAATACAATAGGTTTATAATCATTGCCGTAAATCAGGAAACGCAAGCAGCAACAGGTTGTTCCATCGATGCATCAGTACAATTTATTCAGGAACTCGAACAAAAATACAATGTCGATTTGCTCGATAAAATGAACGTCACTTATAAACTCGGCGAACACATTGCGCACAAACCACTTATTGAATTTAAGAAAATGGCCAAGGAAAAAGCCGTTTCGGGAAATACTATTGTGTTCAATAATCTCGTTAATAATATTGCCGAATATAACGATTCATGGGAAGTTCCGGCAAAAGACAGTTGGCATAGCCGCTTTTTTTAAAATGTATTGAATGAGAAAATCAATTCCAAAGTTATTTTTCCTTTTTTTCTTAGCATTTTTTATTACCAATTGTACAGTATATAAAGTCGCTGTTGCAAAAAATACCTCTATAAAAGATACTATCCACAAGTTCAATAAAGCCGATTTAGGAACGGCCACAAAATCAGGAAAAGATAATTTTCCGTTTATGAAAGATTCCGATGCTGAAACCAAATGGGTTGACAGCGTTTACAATCAAATGGATTTTAATGCGAAAGTCGGGCAGCTTTTTATGATCGCGGCTTATTCCAATAAAGATTCGGTACATGTAAATTCAATCGATAAACTCATCCGGGATTATAAAATCGGCGGATTGATTTTTTTTCAGGGCGGGCCTTTGCGCCAGGCACGGCTAACGAATCGCTTCCAATCCAAATCCAAGCTTCCGCTTTTTATCGGAATTGACGCTGAATGGGGACTAAGCATGCGCCTGGATTCCACATACCGTTTTCCGTGGAATATGACATTGGGCGCTATAAAAGATAAGAATCTTCTCGAAAAAGTAGGAGTTCAAATGGGGCGCGAAAGCAAACGAATGGGAATCCATTTTAATTTTTCACCGGTTTTGGATATCAATACAAATCCTAAAAACCCAATTATTGGTTTCCGTTCCTTCGGAGAAGATAAAGATAATGTAAGTGCTTCTGCAATTGCAATGATGAAAGGAGTCCAGAATCAGCAGGTTTTCTCGACAGGGAAACATTTTCCCGGACATGGCGATACTGAAACCGATTCGCATTATTCACTTCCGGTTGTAAATTTCTCAAAAGACCGGATAAACGATGTCGAGTTATATCCATACAAACAAATGTTCAATGAAGGCCTTGCTTCGGTCATGGTCGCACATTTGAATGTTCCTGCTTTAGAGCCGCGTGAAAGTTATCCGTCATCGATTTCCTATGCAATTGTAACGGATGTTTTACAGAAACAGTTGGGTTTTGACGGCCTGATTTTTACCGATGCATTAAATATGAAAGCCGCTGCAAACTACAGAAAGCCCGGCGAAATTGATCTCGAAGCTTTTCTTGCCGGAAATGATATCCTGCTTTTTGCGGAAGATGTTCCGACTGCGGTTGAAAAAATCTGCGTGGCTTATCAGGACAGCCTGATTTCGGAAGACCGACTGGCGTATTCGGTCAAAAAAATCCTCAGCTACAAATACAAAGCAGGTTTGAATAAATATAAACCGGTTCAGCTTGAGAACTTGTTTAATGATTTGAACCCGGCTGATAATGAAGCGCTGCAATACGAATTATATGAAAATGCGGTTACGGTCTTAAAAAATGAAGATCAGATTCTCCCGATCAAAGCACTTAATGAACGTGTTGCTTATGTAAAACTTGGCGATGACAGTAACAGCGCATTTGTAAATACACTAAGGAATTACACGGAAGTTGTTGAAATTTCCGAAAAAAACATCGACACTTTAAATATCCGTTTGAAAGAATTCAATACAGTAATCGTAGGTTTCCATAAATCGGACCGGGCCTGGAAAAGCCACGCGTTTTCGGAAACCGAATTGTTGTGGCTTGATCAGATTGCAAAAAACAACAATGTAATCCTGGATGTTTTTACGAAACCATATTCGCTTTTGCAAATTGCAAATTTTGATAACATTAAAGGTTTGATCGTTTCGTATCAGAATTCAGATGTTGCGCAGCAGGTTTCAGCCGGGATTATTTTCGGAGCTGTCGATGCTAAAGGAAAACTGCCGGTTTCGATAAACAATTCTTTCAAAGTAAATGACGGAATACAGACTTCAAAAACAGAACGGATTGGTTTTACCTCGCCATTAAATGTAGGTATGAACCCTTTGGTACTGGCAAAAATTGATGGAATCGTACAAAATGCAATCGATAAAAAAATGACTCCCGGCGCGCAGGTTTTGGTTGCCAGAAAAGGAAAAGTGATTTATCAGAAATCGTTTGGTTTCCATACGTATGAAAAACTTATAAAAGTCCGTAATTCAGATGTTTATGATGTTGCATCACTGACTAAAATCCTTGCAACGCTCCCAAATGCGATGGTTCTTTATGAGCAGGAAAAAGTTGATCTTGATACGAAATTGGGTGAAATGCTTCCGGTTTTTCAAAATACCGATAAGAGCGAAATAACTTTTAAAGAATTGTTATCCCATTATGCACGCCTGGAAGCCTGGATTCCTTTTTATAAAACGACTTTGGATCAGAATAAAATGCCATTAGAAAAATATTATCGCGAGATTCCGGATCCGCAGTTTTCAAAACAAGTCGCCGAATGCATGTTTATCAGGAATGATTATCATGACACAATTATGAAAACGATCGCCGTGAGCAAATTGCTTTCCAAAAAGGAGTACAAATACAGCGATTTTACATTCATGATTTTAAAAGATTATATAGAAAAGACAACGCACAAGCCGCTTGATATATTATCTTACGAGAATTTCTATAAAAAAATCGGAGCAAACAGCACAATGTTTAACCCTTTGCAGAAGTTCAGTAAAAATGTTATTCCGCCCACGGAAATCGATACTTATTTCAGGCACCAGGTAATTCAGGGTTATGTACATGATATGGCTGCGGCGATGGAAGGCGGAATTGCCGGCCATGCAGGTTTGTTTTCAAATGCAATGGATGTTGCGAAAATCATGCAGATGTATTTGAACAAAGGAACTTATGATGGTTACCGTTTTTTTTCGGAAAAGACATTTAACGATTTCAATACCTGTTATTTTTGTGATGAGGGAAATCGCAGAGCTTTAGGTTTTGATAAACAGCAACTGCCCGGAACGCATGGCCCAACCTGCAATTGTGTATCAATGTCGAGTTTTGGCCACACCGGTTTTACCGGAACTTATGCGTGGGCCGATCCTGAAACGGAAATCGTTTATGTTTTCCTTTCAAACAGGACTTATCCCGACTCAAATGCGGCGAATGCATTATCCAAAAATAATGTCAGGGAGAATATCCAGAAAGTGATTCAGGAAGCAATAATCAAATAATTAAATGCAGTTTATCTGCAAATCGGCCTTCAGTGATGAAAAGACATTAGGAAATTTTCATTAAATCCGATACATAAAATCAATTATGAAAATAGCAATTGTTTGTTATCCAACATTTGGCGGAAGCGGTGTCGTCGCAACAGAACTAGGACTTGAACTGGCCCGCCGCGGACATGAAATCCACTTTATAACATATCGCCAGCCGGTTCGCCTTGCGCTTCTGAATGCAAATGTGCATTATCATGAAGTCAATGTCCCTGAATATCCTTTGTTTCATTATCAGCCTTATGAATTGGCATTATCGAGCAAGTTGGTCGATACCGTAAAGCTTTATAATATTGAATTGCTGCACGTGCATTATGCAATCCCGCATGCTTATGCCGGTTATATGGCAAAACAAATGCTCAAAAGTGAAGGAATTGAAATCCCAATGGTGACAACGCTTCACGGAACTGATATTACGCTTGTAGGAAACCATCCTTTTTATAAACCCGCGGTAACTTTCAGCATCAATAAATCTGATATTGTAACTTCGGTTTCAAAAAGCCTGAAAGACGATACGTACAAACTTTTTAAGGATATCAAGAACGAAATCTACGTGATCCCGAATTTTATCGAGTTGGATAAAAATAATAGTGAGCCTAGTATTTCGTGCCACCGTTCCGTTATGGCAAAAAAAGAAGAACGCATTGTTACGCATATCAGTAATTTCAGGAAAGTAAAACGCATCCCGGATGTTATAAAGATCTTTAATAAAATCCAGCAAAATATTCCGGCAAAATTAATGATGGTTGGCGACGGCCCTGAAAAACAGAAAGCCGAAGATTTGTGCCGCGAGTTAGGTATAGAGGATAAAGTCATCTTTTTTGGGAACAGTAATGAAATCGACAGGATTCTGAGTTATACGGATTTATTCCTGCTACCGTCTGAAACAGAGAGTTTTGGGCTTGCGGCTTTGGAAGCAATGGCTTGGAGCGTACCGGTTATTTCAAGTAATTCAGGAGGTTTGCCCGAAGTTAATTTTGATGGGATTTCAGGATATCTGAGTGATGTTGGAGATACCGAAACAATGGGTGAGAACGCATTAAAAATCCTCAGGGATGATGCAACACTCAATAAATTCAAAGAAAATGCGTTATCAATCGCAAAACAATTCGACATTAAAAACATTTTGCCTTTATATGAGGCGCTCTACCAAAAAGCTTTAAAACAAAATTCATGAGAAAAATATTTTTATCTTTTACCGCCATTCTTGCATTTTCTTGTAGTTCAACCAAAGTGTCAGATTCTTCTCAAAAGCCGTTATATGAGATCCTTTTACAAAGAGATACGGGCGGAGCACAGGTCAGGTTTTTTGAGATCCTCTCACAAGAAGATGAGTTTTTGATGATTAAAAACGATCCCGAATTAAAAAATGAGATTTCTGCCAATGATATTCAGACAGCAAATTTTATAATCCTTAGCGCCGGAGAAAAAAATACTGGCGGTTATGCCATTGGTATAGAAAAAGTTACGGAAACCGATAAAAATATAATTGTAAAAGTAAAGGAAACAGGACCCAAACCCGGAGAAAATGTTACAATGGCAATTACAACTCCGTATGCTGTCATCAGGATAAATTCAAAGAAAGATATTATTATAGAATAAAAAAATGCCTCAGACTTAAAATTTGAGGCATTTTTATAATAGTTTTTAAACTTCAATTGGATTTTTTAGGATTCCCAATTCATTCATGCATTCGTGCATCGTTTTATAGGTTCTCTCAATATCATTATCAAGCCCGATAGAAAAACGGATCAAACCATCGGTCAAACCCATTTCTTTTTGCTCATCCAGCGGAATCTCACTTGATGTTGAAGTTCCGGGCGCGCTGAACAGCGTTTTATAAAATCCTAAACTTACGGCAAGATAGCCGAGATTGCGTTGCTGCATAAGTTCCATCAATTCGTT
>CAZSDN010000061.1:0-15257 GCA_964605595.1 uncultured Flavobacterium sp.
TTTAAAACACGTCATTTTTTAGGTACGGTAATTCCACATATTTTGTTAAAACCTTAAGTATTTGCATTTGGATTTATAATTCCACATTATTTTAGGACAATGCTTTTGGCTTATCCGCCAACAATTTCACCGCCATTAACATGGATAATTTGCCCGGTTATATAGCTGCTGTCTTCGCTTGCCAGAAAGACAAATGAAGGCGCTACTTCCGAAGGCTGCCCGGCCCGGCCCATGGGCGTATCCTGTCCAAAATCAGTAGCATCATCAAATGAGGAAACAATCAGCGGCGTCCAGATCGGGCCTGGTGAAACCGCATTTACACGGATTCCTTTTTTTGCCAGCATAGCCGAAAGCGAGCGCGTAAACGAAACTATTGCGCCTTTTGTACTTGAATAATCGAGCAGGTGTTCGCTTCCGCGATAAGCGGTTACCGATGTTGTGTTTATGATTGCATCCCCTTTTTGAAAGTGCTTCAGCGCTTCTTTTGTAATGTAGAAAAATGGATAAACATTCGTCTCAAAGGTCTCCTGAAGTTGCTTTTTGGTAATTTTTTCTATGTCATTAGCCGACCAGTGAACGGCGGCATTATTGACAAGAACGTTTAGTTTGCCAAATTCTTTTACTGCTTTTTTAATCGTGCTTTTGCAGAATTTCTCATCCTTAAGGTCGCCGGCTATCAAAAGGCATTTCCGTTTTTCTTTTTCAACAAGTGTTTTGGTAAGCTCGGCATCCTCTTTTTCGTTGAGGTAAACAATTACGATATTGGCGCCTTCACGTGCAAAATGAACTGCGACACTACGGCCAATCCCGCTATCTCCGCCAGTTATCAGGGCGGTTTTTCCTTCGAGTTTTTTGCTGCCGGAGTAGTTTTTGCCGATGATTTCAGGCAGTGGTTTCATTTCAGCCTGTTTTCCGGGGCGAGACTGATGTTGTTTCGGGAATTCTTTCGGCTTTGCCATGGCGTTAAGTTTAAGGATTTACTTAAAATTAAGGCATTTTGTTCAGGTATTGAACAGTTTTAATACTTCGTTAAGAGCGGAAAACTTATCTGTCTTTGTGACGGTTTTGATAAATTGTAACCATTAAACCTGTTTGCATTTTTCGTGCACGCCGTTTCATCATTTCGGCTTTTTCACCTTCATGGAGCTCATTAATAGTTATAAACCAAAGCTCGATCCATGTTCCGAAATGAAAGGCTTCTATCGTGTTGCCAACTTTATCGTCTACTTCTTGGTGAACGGCAATAGGATTTCCGGAATAACTTTTTCCTCCAAAAACATTCATATGCCAAAAATCGGTTAAATGCTCCAGATGCGGTTCCCAGTCTTTTATGATCCCATTGAAAATCGGCCCAAGCAGTTCATCTTTTCTTACTTTATCATAAAAGTTCCTGACGATTTTAGAAACATCTTCCCGGTTGGCAACATCCTTTTTTATCAAAGCATAAAATTTAAAACCGAAAACAAGATACTGAATCCAATGCTAAATAACAGTATATTGAAAACAATTTTTGGTTTTTGTTGAGAAAGCACCGCACCATTGAAAGCCATGCAGCTACTAACAATAATGAAAAGCTGGAGCATTTGTGCCAGGTTTGTTCCGTGCATCAGTATTGACATTACGGCGATTGATCCCATACAACTTTGAACGAGTACACCAAGAGTACAATTTCCGATAAAGCCTTTTTCGAATAAATTCAGGGTTTTTTGATAAGTGTTCATGACAGTAGTTTTTATTTATGTAAAATTACAACTGCTATAAACCATCATTTTATGACCTGAATCATAAACGGTTAATTATCGGTAAATTTTTCGATGATCGATATAAAGTTCACCTTTTTTTTCGAGCGTTTTTACTGCACGGATTACCGTTTCTACACGAAGCCCGGTGAGGTCGGCAAGCTGTTGCCGAGTAAGCGGAACTTCATATTTTTGATTGTTTTGAAGCTCTTCAACATGGGTTTTCAAATAGTCCATTAGTTTCAATAGCCGGTGTTCGGGATGCTGCGAAGAGATTTCGGAAGCCATGATTGCCTTATAATACAGACGGTTGGCGAGCCGGGTGGCGATTGCTATGGAGATTTCGGGATTTTGATGCAGCATTTCAAAGAAGCTCGATTTGGCTAATTGTAGAATAACTGATTCGGAATTAGCGATTGCCGTTGCCGGATAAGGTTTGTCTATAAATAACGTAGGTTCGCCAAAACTGTCTCCGGCTGTGAAAATTCCCTGCGTAAATTCTTTTCCTTCGTCATTAAAATTATTTGATTTTACTTCGCCGCTTACCATCTGGAAATAAAACCGCGCGTTTTCGCCTTCGCTGAAAATTATTTCACCTTTTGCGTAAATCCGTTCTTTTGCTCCAAAAGCCAAAAGCAAATCTGTTGCTATCATTTCTTATCAATAAAAAACTAAAAGTAATTTTTTCCCTGAAATACTGTATTACAATGCAATAAAAAAATTGTAAATTAGCAATAACCAACTCTAAAGTACAAAATGAAATGAATGATATTTACAAGCCCATCATCGATGCACTGATTACAGAAGGCTTTTATCAATTACCGGATACGCATCCTAAAACAGGGAAACCTTTTGATTATAAAATTACACCATATTCTTTAAATACGAAATTGAGTTTCCGTTTTGAGAACCTTGATCATTTTATAGAATTTCTGAAGAGCTCGGATTCATTTAATGGTGAAGAAACCCAAACCATTCTTCAGGCTACTTTTATGGAGCTTGGGCTTAAACCCGCAGAGTTTTTTTATGTGAACTTTTTTGAAAAAGGGAAAACCCTCGAAATGTAAAAAGCTAATTCTTTCAGTATAATAATTAAAATAAATAAAAACCCGCTGAGTTTTTCAGCGGGTTTATCAAAACCAGTTGGTAATTAGCAATAGTAAATTCCTTTTCAAAGAACAAACCTTGTGCAATTATTCTGATTTTCTGATAAAAAGCCTCCCGAAGAAGGCTTTAAGCAATTATACAGTTTTGGTTTAATCTTTCTCGTATTTCAAATCAACGGCTCCGGTTAATGTAACCCATAATGAGTTTACAATGTTCCAGCTTGGATATTGGCCATTGTTGTCTCTTCTGGAAATAGTATTGGTAGCAGTGTTGAATTTATAGGTAGTAGTTACGTCAGTATTCCCGGAAATATGGGTTGTAGTGAGTGTACTGCCGTTACGGTTGTACGTTCCTGATCTGGTTACAGTTTTACATTCTAATGATGTTCCTGCAGTATTTAGAGCACTGTAAGTAAATTCTTCTTCAAAGGTTCCGTTACTCTTGAAAGTAATGTTGGATTGCCCGTAACAGTTCGATTCATTCAAAAGATTAAAAGAATCTTCGCCGTCATTATCTAAATCCTGCGCCTGGCCAACTATATATCCCGAAAGGTCAAAATCTCCAACCAATCCAAAATTTGAGTTTTGGCCATTTTCAATATCGCTGGTGCTATCACCGTTGGATACTTTTGTAAAAGTCATATCCAGATTTCCGGTTAAATTGGCCCAAAGTTCGTTTGAAGCACTTCTTCCTGAATATGTACCGTTATTTTCAGATCGTGTTAAGGTTTTAGATGAAGCATTGAAGGTGAAATTTGCAGTTGCGCTTCCATTTCCTGAAGTCCTTGTAGTAGTAACATTGTTACCATCTTGTGTATAAGTCCCGGATGAGATTTTAGTTTCACAACTAAGATCAGCTCCGCCTTCAGAAAGAATACTACGGCTGATGCTTTCACTATATGTTCCGTTAGAATGGAACTGGATCCAGGATTCTGCCTGACAGCTTCCTTCGGTTACAAGGTTTTTAGAACTGTCGCCATCATTGTCGTAATCCTGAGCATTGGGTACATTATAAGTAGTAAGTTTATAGGTGCCGACCAAGTTAGCGCTTACATTATTTCCATTTGAATCGTCATCCGAGCACGATGCAAAGGCAAGGCATCCGGCCGCCACAAGCATCAAGTTGTTTAATTTTTTCATAGCAAATTTTCGTTTAGAATTATTTATATCCAAAATTAGCCCAAGTAAATTCCAGGCTTTTTACGCAATTTCCAGTTTGGCTTATATAATTTGAATTTTATTAGATAAAAAATTGTTAAATAAAGAAATCATTCATAATAATGCAATTTTTGAGAAGTATCGATACTATGTAACATTTAGAAAAAATCATGCAATCACTTTAACATATCTGTTTTCTTTCTTTGTAATAAATAAAAGCTCCACTATGAAAACATTAACTTTATCTCAAGAAAATCCTTTTATAAAGGTTAAAAACGAAAACATTAAAATCAATTATAAAGGCCAAAACTATCATTTTGAGATAGAGGAAATCATGAGCGTGTATCTTAAAAAAAGCAAGATGAATTATATTCCGGCATTTATGAGTCCTATTTTTTCGACATTAGGAAAACGCTACAAACTGTATATCCGTAAAAATGACAGCACTGAAACCCAAATCCGGATTAGCCCAAGCGAAAAGAAATATTTTATTGGCTTGATTTCTCACATAAAAGGATTAAAAAAAACCAGGCTGCTTGATTAGCTTTCTGATTTAAACTAAAACCACTACCTGTTGAAAAGCCGCATTCGTGTGGCTTTTTTTATGAAAGAAACGTTAACTTTGGAAATAAAAAAGTGGATTACGCCGTAAAAATACTTCACCTCGACAGCAATCATCCCGTTTTGCTTGATCAGTTAAATGCAGCAGGATTTATTAACCATCAGGATTATAAATCTTCTAAAGATGCCATTGAAGAAAAAATCCATGAATACCAAGGCATTGTTATCCGAAGCCGTTTTAAGATTGACCAGGCCTTTCTTGATAAAGCAGTTAATCTGCAATTTATTGCCCGGGTAGGCGCCGGGCTTGAAAATATCGATACCGGATATGCAAGCCTGAAAAATATTCATCTTATAGCAGCTCCCGAAGGAAATCGTAATGCCGTTGGCGAGCATTCACTTGCGATGTTGCTTTCGCTTTTCAACAAACTGAATGCTGCCGACAGGGAAATCCGTGGCGGGAATTGGAATCGTGATGGCAATCGCGGCCATGAACTCGATGGGAAAACCATCGGGATTATAGGTTACGGAAATATGGGAAAATCTTTCGCGAAGAAACTCCGTGGTTTTGACGTGGATGTTTTGTGTTACGACATTCTAGACGATGTTGGTAATGCAGATGCCAAACAGGTTTCGCTTGAAGAACTCAGGCAAAAATCAGATGTGTTAAGCCTGCATGTTCCATTGACGCCAGAAACCGACAAAATGGTTACTGCCGGTTTCATTAATAGTTTTGTAAAACCATTCTGGCTGATAAATACGTCAAGAGGAAAAAATATTGTTACCAAAGATTTGGTAAATGCGCTACAGTCCGGAAAAATCCTTGGTGCCGGGCTTGATGTGCTGGAATATGAAAAATCATCTTTTGAAACTCTTTTTGAAGCACATGAAATTCCTGAAGCGTTTAATTATTTGCTTCATTGTGAGAATGTGCTTTTATCCCCGCATGTTGCCGGTTGGACTTTTGAAAGCCATGAGCGGCTGGCACAGGTTATTTCAGATAAAATCAAAGCATTCTATCTTTAACGTTATTTTAAAATAATTGGGTAAAGCAAATTTGTTATCCATAATTTAGAAAAAAGACGGTTTTACCGTAAAATCGTGTGCCGGGAAAATGGTATCTTTCCTTCAGGGAAGGGGAAGTTTTTATCCCATACGCACAATTTATTCTTCATGATACGGCAATCCCTCATATTTTGTTAATATTAAGTATTGAATTTACAATTACACATTATTTTAGAGCTTACGTTTCTCATTAGATTCGGTGAGTTTGATGATAGTTTATGCGGATTCATATAAATTTTATACATTAGGCGGACAAAACAAAAACACCAATAATTATGGATTCACAAAAAGTAGATATGTTCATGATGATGAACTCAAAGTATTTTGAGAGTTATCATCTCAGTGCCATAAGGGAATCGCTCATGCAAATGAATGATTCAAAATGGAATTCAATTCAGATGATTCAGTTTAAAGATCCAACTACGGCGCTAATTATCTCCCTTTTGGGAGGACAACTCGGGATCGACCGCTTTTATATTGGCGATACAGGTTTAGGAATTGCAAAATTGCTTACTTGTGGCGGGTTTATAATTTGGGCGATTATAGATTGGTTCCTGATAATGGGAGCAACCCGGGAAAAGAATATGGAAATGTTCCAGAGGGCAACTTTTTTATAATGTCGGCTAACAGGTTATATAATACTATCAGTATAGCCTGTTTTCTCGGTTTTTGTTATTTGCTGTATACTTTTTTTTTCCCTGTTGAAGTTTTACCGTCTTGTAGCATTAAAGCTGTAACGGGTTATCCTTGTCCTTCATGCGGAACCACGCGGTCGGTTTTTTTGCTCTTAAATGGAAATATTATACAATCGTTGCTCACAAACCCATTTGGGCTGGCTGTTGCAGTGATTATGTTTGTTTTACCTTTTTGGATTGTGAGCGATAGGATTTTCAAAAAAATAACCTTGTTTGATTTTTATAAAAGAAGTGAATCTTTTATTGCCAAACGCTGGATAGCAATTATCATGGCACTTTTAGTAATGTTGAACTGGATTTGGAATATACAAAAAGGATTATGATAAAGCAGAGCGATTTTTTTTATTATCCCAGCGAACACGAATGCGAAAAAGCTTCGAACAGCTATGTTATGTCGTTAGCGGCGGTAATTGCAGGAATTCCCCTTCCGATAATTAACCTGATAGCAACTGTAGCTTTTTATTTTGTCAACCGTGAACGGCCTTATTTTGTTCGTTGGCATTGCACACAGGCGCTGTTATCACAAGTTGCAATTTTTCCGATAAATGCGGTTTGTTTCTGGTGGACAGTTTCTGTGCTTTTTTATGCTATGCCGATGACAGGTTTATATTATGGATTTCTGGGCCTTGTTTTTATCTGTAACCTGCTCGAATTGATTTCAACCATTTATGCCGCGGTTCAAACAAGGAAAGGCATCCATGTTAAATTTTGGTTTTTTGGAAATCTCACTGACGCAATTTGCAAGCCATCATCAGGTAGGAATATTTAATTTCCCGATCTGAAATAAAAAGGCCTCCAAAAACGGAGGCCTTTTTCGATATTTTAATCTTTAATTAAAGATTATAGCGGCATGGCCTTAGACATTTTAAGGAAAACCAATTTTGAGGTTGAAGGACTTGTATAAACAAAACTCAACTCTTTGTCGGTCAAGGTCAGCATATCTAAAATCATCGGAGTTTCTGCACCTGTAAGTAAAAGTTCGATATTGCCGTTTACGATTTTGTATGTCCCTGAAACCGTTTCGGAATTACAGGCATCACTGGTTGTTACCCTGTAAGTTACTGATGCTGTCAAATCTTCGTTAAAGAGATAACTGTCTGAACAATCGCGGTTGCTAACTTCTTGATAATTCAGGATTCCTGAAGCATTGAGAGCTCCGACATGTGTTAGATTCCACATTCCGGATAGATAATTCTTCTGAACATAATTCGTATCATCTTCTCCTTCACAGGAAACAAATCCTAAAAAGCAAACCAGCATCGCGGCTAAATATATTATTTTTTTATTCATGTCTTTTTTAGTTTGAAAAATACCGGCGCCTTATTGACGCCGGTTATTGTTATTAGTTTACAACAATATTGTCAATCTGGATAGTTGATGTAACACCGCCATTTCCGTTTCCGGCATATTCGAATACGAAAAATCCGTTTCCGGTCAATGAATCCGGAATACTGTAATTTCCACTATTTGTGAAATCTGTCGGATATCCTGAGGATAATCCAGGAGACATTGTAAAGCTTGAAGTAATGTCAACAAGTTTTGTAACGTTTACTGGTCCGCCTGCTGTATAATCTGTAGCCATGATGTAATAAACTTTCAAAGCCGGTCCGTTTGTAAATCCTGATTTAGACTGGAACGAGAAAGTATTAGCAGCGGTCATGTCAACAGGAACGAAGAATAATGAACGGTTAGCTTCAGGAGTTCCTCCAAATGAAGTCATCTGGATGTATTTGTTTCCTCCAAAAGTTGTATTTGCCCAATATCTTGTGCCTAGGATAGGATCATTCACATATTTAGGAAAAACTCTGTTTGCCGGAGAAGTAGTTCCGTATGATTCGAAATTCTCAGTAAAGCTTCCGCTGAAAACGATATCAGTTCCTCCAAGGGCCGGAGCTGACATGTCAACTTCAAAGCGCTCTTCCTGTAGGTTAACGTCTCTTTCTGTTCTTATCATAAACTGGTAGTCGCTATTGAATTTTGACAATACGCCTCTTACTGTCCCGCTTCCGTCAGGTACCGGTTTTCCGGCAAAATTGGAAAAACTACTTGTTCTGAAGATAACTGAATTTCCTTGAACATCAATCAGAGTATGATTTGTAGCTCCGCCAATCTGGTTATTTGGATCATAATAAGTAGAATTGATAGCTCCGTCTGAGAATTGTACGTTTTCAAGCTCTACAAGCAAGTTAAGGTTTGCATCGTTTTTAAGCTGGGAAATAGTTACTTTACGAACAAGTTCACTTTCAGGAACAATCTCACAAGAACGAACCACAACGTTTCTGAACTGAGATTCTGGCATTCTTCCAACAGCCGCAACGCCGCTTGTATTAAGGAATATAGCTCCGATTCTCATGCCAATTGCTCCACCTGTAGGCGAGTCAATGTATAGGTCTTTAAGCTTGATGAATACTTTTTGTCCCGGTGTAAAGTTGATAAAAGTTGAAGTTGCGTCAACCGGTACGCTAAATCCTTTTGAACCGTCTTTGGTCTGGAACGAAATGCTTTTAAAGAAGTTTCCTCCTTCATCGCTTGAAGTCACATAGGCTTCAATAATGTCGTCCGCTAAGTATTGCTTTAATGTTGCTGTTGCCGGAACGTCTTGTACGGCAATATTTGCTTCAAGCGATGTTTCAGTACAATCTGAATTCGGAATCGCATAATCATCATCATTCACACAACTTGTGAATACACCGGCCGCAATTGCTAAAAAAAGCGCAGATTTTAAAATTGTTGTTTTCATATATACTATGTATTAATACTTTTAAAATTAGAAATTAAGAAAAAGGTTTACGAAATATGTTCTTCCGTAGCCATAAAAATATCTTGGGGCGAATGAAGGGGTTCCGCTGGAAACATCCTGGTTCAATTCTCTGTAATTAGCGTTTCTCGCCTGCTCGAAACCGCCAGTTTTGTATACGACATCAAATACATTATTTACAGTAGCAAACAAACCAAAAGTTTTTTGGTTGATTCTCCATGATTTACCTCCGCTAAGGTTTACTAATGTAAAGTTATCGAATTTTTGCTGTTTTAATAATTCCCTTGCTCTTTCTACGGTTGCTTCAGGGAAAGCTCTTCCGTCATAATCCATCGGATCCATAAAGAAATTCTGAGTTCTTAATACCGCTGCAGGTTTCAGGTAGTTTGAAGCAAGATAATTTACGTTAGCTCCAATCCACCAGAATTTAGGATCACGGTATTCAAGGCCAAATGCATAGGCTTGTTGCGGGGTTCCGCCAAGTTTATAATCTTTTAGTGTTGAACGCCCAAAATCTGTTACAGGATTTGTATTTGTCTCGGTAGCCAAAGCATCCTGGCTCAATCTCACGTTTGGATTATTGGTGTAAACATACTGTCCGTATGCAATAGAACCAATTGCTTTAATCGTTGAGGTAATTTGATACTCTATACCAAACTCACCTCCGATATGTCTTTTATTGATGTCAGACAGTGTTTCAGCTACGAAAGCGTCTCCTCCGTCTCCTCCGTCATCCTCAAAGAGGCCTTCTCCAAAATAGAATGTGGTTTCTGTAGCATTCTTGATTTCGGCAAAGTAACCGGTTATTCTGGCCTTAAGTTTAGGCATTCTGATGATATAGCTTCCGTCAACGCTTGCTATGGTCTCGTTTGAAATCCCATCGACAACGTTATTGCTCAGACGAGCATTTGGAAATACGTTTCTCATTGTGGGCGCTTTGCTCATGTAGGCGGCATTAACATCAAAAAATTGTCTTCCCGTTAATTTATATGTAAGCCCGCCTTTGAAACCGAAGTTGTCAAACTCCATTTTGTCACCTTTTCCAAATGAATTGGTCGGATAGTAACCGTTTCTGTATAAACCTTCTCTTTGGTATTCAGAGCGTGAGAAAGACTGTGCTAAATAGAAATCGAATTTTCTGTATGTAAACTTAAACTGTGTGAAAGCATCGATTGTGGTTGCGGCAAGATTATAGTTGTAACCATAAGTGTCACCCACGCCAACCTGTCTGTCAGGATTGTTAAGATCGGTTTGTTTTTGAGTGCCTACACCAAAAACGTCAATATCATTAAAATAAGCACCTCCAAGAAGATCAAGCATTCTTTGGTAGTTGTGCGATTTTAGTTTTCTGAACATTACTCCGGCATTCAAAACGATATTGTCTGAAAGCTGAGAGTTAAGCACTGAATTCGCTGTCCATTGCTTGTCATCGGTTCTGTCTTCATACAGGACATAACGGCTTTCAGCAGGAGCACGGCCTATTTCGATTCCGTTCTCAATGATCGGAGTAGAATTTGCCAGGTACATTTGATTCCAGTTGATTTGCCTTTGGCCTAAAAATTTAGCATCGTTAGGATTCATTGCGGCAAGATAATTAGGAGTAAATATACCGCCTAAACCTCCAGGCTGATAGGCACTAGGATCAATGCCGTTTACAACATCCGGTCTGTTTTCATACAATGAAGTAAAATAGCTTGGAAGGTTTCTGTAATAAGTCGGATCAGGATTATTTACGCCTGAAAAATCCAGACGGCTGTTCGCGATAGATCCCAACTGGTAACTTACGTTCGTGTTTAATTTATTCTTATCGTTGATTTTCCAGAAGTGGCTCAACATAATGATTGGCTCTTCGATATCCTTATCTCTTGAATTTCTTTTTTTGCCATTCTGCCAACCCCAGTAAGAGTTGTAACGAACTCCGGCAATATCAGTAACTTCTTGAGTATTCGGAGAACTTTTTCCTCTGCTGTTTTGAGCATATATGGCAGTAAGGTTAAGGCTGTGATTGTCACTAATTCTCTTTTCAACACTTGCAAAGAAAGAATTTGCAGAATAGTCGGTTCCCTCAAAATAACCTTCCTGAGCCCATCTTCTACTAGCTGATATTACATAAGCCCATCCGTCACGGTTCATTCCTGAGGCATGTGTTCCCATTGTTCTCCATGAATAATTGGTGTTCGTACCCGAGAATGAAACTCTGCTTCCCGGCCTGTAAATAGAAGCTCTTGTATTAATTTCTTGTGTTCCCAGGATTCCTCCGAAAGTATAATCGGACGGCCCGGTTCCCATAGTGAATTCCTGGTTTCTGGTAGCATCGTTTAAACCTCCCCAGTTGCTGAATTGCGGCCTTCCGTCATAAATTTTGTTCATTGAAATACCATTAATCATGATAACCCCATAATCGTTATCAAGGCCTCTGATTCTGAATCGGGCCTGGCCCCAGTTAAAAGCCGCTGTTTGTTGGAAGGCGTCACGGCTTGCCTGTAGTAGCCCGGAAGTACTTTCAGAACCGCTGTTGTCATCACCCAAATCATTTTCGGTAATTGTGATAAGGCTCAGTTGCTGTTCTTCCGTCTGGTCTTCTTCTAACACAACTACTCCGAGGTCAAGGTTTTGTCCGGCTACAATATCCAATGGCAGGAATTGCATCGTGAAACCGGCAACGTTAACTTTCAGGACTTGTTTGCCGGGAATAACATTCTCGATGACAAAGAGTCCCGCTGCATTTGTTGTAGTAGATAATGTTGTGTTCTCAATTGCAACAACAACACTCTGCAATGGTTTTTGAGTTTTTGAATCAACAACTTTACCGGTAACGGTAGGGTTTTGCTGAGCCCAAACAAAAAATACCTGCATTACAAATAAAATACTAATTACAAGTTTTTTCATAAATAAGATTAAATTTAATTCACTGTTGTTAAGATTAAATGTTTCTTAACGGCGCAAAAGTACATTATTAATTAATATTATTTACTTTTGCAGCCAAGTTTGTGTTAAACTTGATATTAAATTAATATGCTGCTTTATGAGAATTAGAAAAATTATTACCGCCTTTATTGTCTTTTCCTCAATAATAAGTGCTTCGGCGCAGGAAAAAAAGTTTATTCTGCACACCGTTGCTTTTTACAATTTTGAGAACTTATTCGATACAATAAACAATCCGAACAACGACGAAGAATGGCTTCCAAACGGTGCCAGAAACTGGACTTCTAAAAAATATAAGAAGAAACTCCATAATCTTTCAAGGGTAATTTCAGAAATCGGGACGAATGACAAGCAAAAAGAAATGCCTGTCCTTGTGGGCGGTGTTGAGATTGAAAACCGCGGTGTGCTGGAAGATTTGATAAAACAGCCGTTATTGGCCAAAGGAAATTACGGAATCATACATTTTGATTCTCCCGACAAGCGTGGAATCGATGTTGGGTTATTATACCAAAAAAAGCATTTTAAACCAACCAGCTATATCAATATCCCGTTAATGATTTATCGTGATCAGCAAAATGAATCGGATAAGAAGAACAAAGATAAAGACAAAGACAAAGAAGAAACCGATGATAAAATCGAAGTAACTAAAGACAATCGCGTTTACACACGTGATGTCCTTTTGGTAACCGGTTTACTCGATGGCGAAGAAATAAGCATTCTGGTAAATCACTGGCCGTCGCGCTCCGGAGGCGAAAAGAAAAGCAGCCCTTTCCGTGAAGCTGCCGGACGCTTGAACCGCAAGATTATGGATTCACTTTTCGCAATTAATCCGGATGCAAAAATTATTACAATGGGCGATTACAATGACGGAGCTTACAACAAAAGCATTAAACAAGGTATAGGCGCAAAGCATAAAAAAGAACTTGTACAGAAATTTGGTATTTTCAACCCATTTGAACAAATGGCCAAAGACGGGCATTCTACTTTATTCTATAGAGATTCAGGAGATATTTTCGACCAAATCATGGTTTCCGAACCTTTCATCAGAGAAGGCTATTCATCATTCAAATATTGGAAAGCCGGGATTTACAACAAGCCATACCTAATCCAAAAAGACGGCCAATATAAAGGCTATCCGCTCAGGAACTCCGGTAATGAAGTCGGTTTCAGCGACCACTTCCCCGTGTATATCTATCTGCTCAAAGAATCCAAATAAACCACAAAAAGCCGAAATCAATACGATTTCGGCTTTTTTGTAACGTTAAAAATAAAAACGTAATTTTATAGAAATATAAACGTATGCCAGTTTCAAAACCTTTCAACCTCCATAAGTGGATAGACGAAAACCGCCACCTGCTCAAACCGCCCGTAGGAAATAAAAATATTTATACCGAATCCGGCGATTATATCGTCATGGTCGTCGCCGGCCCAAACGCCCGAAAGGATTACCATTACAACGAAACCGAAGAGCTTTTCTATCAACTCGAAGGAAATATAAAAGTCATAATACAAGACGAAGGCAAACGCGTCGAAATGGAACTTCATGCCGGCGACATGTACCTGCATCCGGCAAAAACACCGCATTCTCCGGTTCGTTCTCAAAACTCAATCGGGCTTGTAATCGAACGCAAGCGTGCCGGAAAAGGTTTTAACGACGGATTGCTCTGGTTCTGCGACAATTGCAACCACAAACTGTATGAAGTCTATTTTGAGCTCAACGACATCGAGCAGGATTTTCTTCCGCATTTCCAACATTTTTACAATTCCAAAGAACTTCGCACCTGCGATAAATGCGGAACCCTAATGGAAACCGATCCGCGTTATACATTATAATCTGTATCCAATATTTTTTCAGGAGCCGGGAACCTGCTGTCCGCTCTATCTTTTCCCACGGTACCTGCTGTCATCCCGAGCGCAGTCGAGGGAAAAAGGATGCCGCTTCCATCAGGGCTATAACCCTCAGTCCGATAATTAATCCCATTATTAATTATTAATTATTCATTATTAACTACTTTTGCCACGCAAACGATATATTTAAAAATATGACCACTACAATCGCACAACAATTCGGAATGACCGAAGCTTTGGAACAACTCGGAATCAAAGCCATAAACGAAGGAACTTCAACCGGATTAAACAATTTTTCAAACGGTGAAATCCTTGAATCTTATTCGCCAGTTGACGGGCAGCTTATCGGAAAAGTAAAAATGTCAACCGCCGGCGATTATGAAAAAGTAATGCAAACCGCAACCGAAGCGTTCAAAACCTTCCGCACGATGCCGGCTCCGCAAAGAGGCGAAATCGTACGCCAGTTCGGAGAAAAGCTTCGCAAGCACAAAGAAGCCCTCGGGAAACTGGTTTCTTACGAAATGGGAAAATCGCTTCAGGAAGGTTACGGAGAAGTTCAGGAAATGATCGATATCTGTGATTTTGCCGTTGGTTTGTCTCGCCAGTTACATGGTTTGACAATGCATTCAGAACGTCCCGGGCACAGAATGTATGAACAATACCACCCGCTTGGAGTTGTCGGAATTATTTCTGCTTTCAATTTTCCTGTTGCCGTTTGGTCATGGAATACGGCTTTAGCCTGGATTTCTGGCGATGTTTGCGTTTGGAAACCTTCTGAAAAAACACCTTTATGCGGCATCGCATGCCAGAATATCATCGCCGAAGTGATCAAAGAAAACAATCTTCCCGAAGGAATTTCATGCTTGATAAACGGAGATTATAAAATCGGGGAATTAATGACCGCTGATAAACGCGTTCCGTTGGTTTCTGCTACTGGTTCAACCCGTATGGGAAAAATCGTAGCACAGGCCGTTGCAGGGCGTCTTGGGAAATCATTATTGGAATTGGGCGGAAACAACGCAATCATCGTTACTCCTGACGCCGATATCAAAATGACAGTTATCGGAGCTGTTTTCGGCGCTGTTGGAACTGCCGGGCAACGTTGTACTTCAACGCGCCGTTTAATTATCCACGAAAGTATTTACGATAAGGTAAAGGATGCGATCGTTAGCGCTTACAAGCAATTACGAATCGGGAATCCATTGGATCAGAATAACCACGTTGGCCCGCTGATCGACACAGATGCGGTCAGGATGTATAATGAGGCATTAGAGAAGGTTGTTGCCGAAGGAGGAAAAATCCTTGTTGAAGGCGGCGTTCTTTCAGGTGAAGGTTATGAAAGCGGATGCTACGTAAAACCTGCGATCGCTGAAGCAGATAATTCATTCGGAATCGTTCAGCA
>CAZSDN010000061.1:15267-15718 GCA_964605595.1 uncultured Flavobacterium sp.
AGCACGAAACTTTCGCCCCGGTGCTTTATTTATTGAAATATTCAGGTGAAGTTGAAAATGCAATCGAATTGCAAAACGGAGTGGCTCAAGGCCTTTCTTCTGCGATTATGACAAACAATCTTCGTGAAGCCGAGCGTTTTCTTTCTGCTACAGGTTCTGACTGCGGAATCGCAAATGTAAACATCGGAACTTCAGGAGCTGAAATCGGTGGCGCTTTTGGCGGAGAAAAAGAAACCGGCGGCGGACGCGAATCGGGTTCGGACGCATGGAAAATTTACATGAGAAGACAAACAAATACGATCAATTATACGACAAGCCTTCCATTGGCTCAGGGCATAAAATTCGATTTGTAGAGCCTTCTCTATAAAATGCAAAAAGGAGTGTTTTTACACTCCTTTTTTTATTAAAACATTTTTTTTAACTACGAATAATCCATAACATAAAGCTACTC
>CAZSDN010000062.1:0-11848 GCA_964605595.1 uncultured Flavobacterium sp.
GTTGCAAAAATCCTCGACAGTTATATGGGGAAAGACATAACCGAATTTACTTACGCGCGAAGATATCGAAGCTGAAAAGTTTAGCGAAATCAACCAGAAACACAACCAGGCATGGATAAAAACCGTTTGGTATAACTCAATATTCTTCCCTATTGCCGACATCATTTCATCATTGACGCTTGCTTTTGTGGTTTGGTACGGCGGACTAAAAATCCTGAACCTTGAAACCGGCACTTCATTCGGGGATTTATTTTCGTATACCATGTTTATCGGAATGCTTTTTAACCCATTGCGCCAAATTGCCGATAAATTCAATGAAATGCAAATGGGAATGATTGCAGCAAACCGCGTTTTTGACATTCTTGATACACAGGATCAGATTCAGGATA
The DNA here is from genome assembly GCA_964605595.1 of uncultured Flavobacterium sp. Taxonomy (GTDB): domain Bacteria; phylum Bacteroidota; class Bacteroidia; order Flavobacteriales; family Flavobacteriaceae; genus Flavobacterium. The sequence continues at coordinate 390 of CAZSDN010000062.1, forward strand.
AAGGAAACTTGGTTGCGCCAACGTTTTCCGGAGCAATCGAATTCAAACAGGTTCATTTCGGATATATTCCTGAAGAAGAAGTAATCAAAGGAATCTCATTAAAAGTAAATCCCGGCGAAACCGTTGCAATTGTAGGCGCGACCGGCGCGGGAAAATCGACGATAATCAATCTTTTGAACCGTTTTTATGAAATCAATAAAGGCGTAATCTGCATCGACGGAGAAAACATAAATAATTACACTTTGGAATCGCTGCGCAAACAAATCGCAGTGGTTTTACAGGAAGTTTTTCTTTTTGCCGATACGATTTACAACAATATCACGCTCAAAAACCCGGATATTACAATGGATGAAGTCGTTGCCGCTTCAAAAAAAATCGGTGTTTATGACTTTATCATCAGCCTTCCCGGCGGATTTGATTATAATGTAAAAGAGCGCGGCGCGATGCTTTCATCCGGGCAAAGGCAGCTGATAGCGTTTTTACGTGCCTATGTGAGCAATCCGAGTATCCTGATCCTTGACGAAGCAACTTCATCAATCGATACCTATTCTGAAGAAATGATCCAGCGCGCAACCGAAACCATTACGAAAGGAAGAACATCAATTGTAATCGCGCACCGTTTGGCAACAATTATCAACGCTGATAAAATTGTTGTAATGGACAAAGGTTTGATCGTAGAAGAAGGAACGCATCAGGAACTTGTAAACCGTGACCAGGGTTATTACCGCAATTTATATTACTCGCAGTTTTTGGTCGAGAACGATTCTGTATAAACCATTACAGAAGTTTGTCGCTCCGAAAGTTTCTCAAAACAGAATAAATACTTATTTTCGCTAACTGAAAAAACACATACCAATGAAATACGATATCATAGTTTTAGGAAGTGGCCCGGGCGGTTATGTAGCAGCAATCCGTGCGTCGCAATTAGGCTTTAAGACAGCCATTATCGAAAAGGAAAACCTTGGTGGGATTTGCCTCAACTGGGGATGTATTCCAACCAAAGCATTGCTGAAATCAGCACAGGTTTTTGATTACCTAAAACACGCTTCCGATTACGGGATTACGGTTTCAGACTTTGACAAGGATTTTAATGCCGTTGTTTCACGTTCACGAGGCGTTGCCGACGGAATGAGCAAAGGAATCCAATTCCTTATGAAAAAAAATAAAATTGACGTAATTGACGGTGCCGGGAAATTAAAACCGGGCAAAAAGATCGACGTTAGTAAAGACGACAAAACCACCGAATATTCAGCTGACCATATCATCATCGCGACAGGCGCGCGTTCACGCGAATTGCCAAACCTTCCACAAGATGGTAAAAAAGTAATCGGTTACCGCCAGGCGATGACGTTGCCTGAACAGCCAAAATCGATAATCGTTGTTGGCTCGGGAGCTATCGGAGTTGAGTTTGCGCATTTCTATAATTCGATGGGAACAGAAGTGACCATTGTAGAATTTATGCCAAATATCGTTCCAGTTGAAGATGAAGATATTTCAAAGCAAATGGAGCGTTCGATGAAAAAAGCAGGTGTGAACATTATGACGAATTCTTCTGTTGAGAAAATCGACACTTCAGGTTCTGGCGTAAAAGCAACTGTAAAAACAGCTAAAGGCGAAGAAACCATTCAGGCTGATATTTTACTTTCGGCTGTCGGAATCAAATCGAACATTGAAAACATCGGACTTGAAGAAGTTGGCATTGCAACCGACCGTGATAAAGTCCTTGTAAATTCCTATTACCAAACCAATGTTCCGGGTTATTATGCCATTGGCGATATTGTTCCCGGACAAGCTTTGGCACATGTCGCTTCCGCAGAAGGAATCCTGTGCGTAGAGAAAATAGCAGGCTTGCATGTTGAGCCGCTTGATTATGGAAATATCCCTGGTTGTACGTATGCTACGCCGGAAATCGCTTCTGTTGGACTAACCGAAAAACAGGCTAAGGAAAAAGGCTATGAACTGAAAATCGGTAAATTCCCATTCTCAGCTTCAGGAAAAGCGAAAGCGGCCGGAACGCCTGACGGTTTCGTAAAGGTAATTTTTGATGCTAAATACGGAGAATGGCTTGGTTGCCACATGATTGGCGCCGGAGTTACCGATATGATTGCTGAAGCAGTTGTAGCACGCAAACTGGAAACAACCGGGCATGAAATCATCAAATCAGTCCATCCGCACCCAACGATGAGCGAAGCTGTCATGGAAGCTGCCGCAGCGGCTTATGATGAAGTGATCCATTTATAATAAAAATAAGATTATAAAAAAGTCCGCTCTGGTTATAGAGCGGATTTTTTTTGCAATAAATCCTGCAACATATTTTACAAATCCGATAACGGCTTTCGGATAAAAGCGACCGGGATAATTGGGATCATTAGTGAGCTAAACAATTTCGGAGAAAGTAATTTTATATTTTTTTTTCTGCTGTTAACCAGTTGGTTACTTTTTTATTTATCTTCACAATCCCAATCTGTCATTTAAACATTATGATTGTGTTATCCTATAAACAATATTTCATTAACAAACCAACACTTAAACCATGGATATAAGGGCACGTAAGAAAGCAAAGTCAATAAAGCGTAAAATGGCACGATGGCTGTTGTTCATCAACTTTACCGCATTTATTTTATGGTTCATCGCCCAGAATATACACATATACAAACATGCGGTTATTGGGGCAATTTATGAAATGATCTGGCTTCCTATATGGGGATGTTTCTTTTTAACCCCAATTATTTCGTTTTATTGCTGGCATCAGGAAGGATACAAAAAAAGATCGCGGTTTATGTTTGTAGTGCTTTTATCACTTTTGACGCTTTTCTTAGTTATCATGGCTAATTACTTTTAATGTACGTTGTTTTCTAAGCAAATGAAGATTTTATCTAAATAAAACTCCCGATAGATTCGGGAGTTTTTATTAACTGGCATCTGTTTTATATTAACCTCATCGTTATTTTGCTTTTGTATCCAAACAAAGAAAAAAGAATTAAACATAAAGTTTGAATTATTCAACCGCCCTGAATTGTTTCATTTCTTCCAGGGGTTCAATGGCTACATGGTCTTTCCATATTTTAGGATCATAGCGCTTGAGGTACGCATAGTTAAAATCTTCTTCCTTAATGTTATCAAACTCTGACATGGTAATCTCGGCATCGCCTATGTTAAGGAATTCGATTTTGCTGACAGTGTTGCCTTCTACTTTCAGATCCATTGCCAAAAGGTCTTTTTCACCATCGGCAAGTTCGATAAATTTTAACGGACGGTTCAAATATATGTACTGACCCGATTCGACAGAGGCATAATGCAAACGGTAATGTGTGCCTGCTACATTTTTTTTGTAAATGAGTGTTCCTTTATTTACGTTGTCCAAAAATTTAATCCCCAGAAGAAACTTCAGGTTTACCCCGCCTTCTTTTTTACCTTCTGCAAGTGAATAATCGGTACGCACTACGGCATAATCCGTTTCGGAAATATAGAGCTTGCCCACATACTTACCTTTGCTTTTCTTTGGTTTGAAATTCAGCACATACACAAACTCATTTTCGTTAGAATACATTGCTCCTTCATAGGTATATTGATACCATTCTAGCTGGCTGACAAAATCCAGGCTATTGTTTGACGCAAGGTTGTTTTCGGCAAGGAATGTGCCCAAACTGCTCTTTGAAGAAGAAAGATTGTTCTTTTTAGTTTTTTTCTTTTTGCTGCCGTTAAAATCCTTTCGCAGCGAAATAGTGTCGCGCGAGCCAAAAAGCCCGCTTTTGATCCTATAGTATTTTGTGGTATCGAGGTGTTTCAAAAAAAGGTTTGTTGCCGATTTTTGCAATTCTTCCAAAGATGCCGAACGGTTTTCATCTTTCAGTTTTACTGCTTTTACCACATCCATTTTGCTGCTCAGGTATGATTTTCCGTCTTTGGTATTGATCGCATTATAATAGTTGCAAAGGATATCAGTATATTCAGCCGGTGGATTTGTAATAAGTGCTGACGTGAAGGCATTCATTTCGTCATTGGTTTTTTTGAGTGCACTTTTTGTAAAACCGGTCGATTTTGTAAACTCAACCTGCAGCTTTTTTGGTTTGAATGAATTCGCTTCACGGTAAAACAGCTTGTCTTTTGACGGTTGCCCACTAATGACATAATTGCGTTTCAGGTTGCTTTTTACCTGTGCCATGATGCTGTTTGGATCTGGTTGGGTTACGTTTACATTATCGAGTTCAAATACTCCGGGTACCAAAGACACTGTGTTGTTCCTGCTCTTAAGCTCGGCTACAGTTAATTTTGCGCTGACATAGCCCAGATACGAAACCTCAAGAACCGTATCGCCGTTACTGTTGGCATCAGAGACAGTAAAATGACCTTCGGCATTGGATATTAAATTTTGTGAACCCGAAAGTGTTATACCGGCATACGGAATACTTTCGCCTGTATTGGCATCGATCACTTTTGCAGTAATGCTCTGGGATGTTGCTGTTTGAAAAAAAAGAAAAACAAATAAGAGGGAGAATAGTTTTTTCATGGCAGTAGGTTTGGTGGTGAACGAATATAAGAAAAATCTGTTATTATTGATTATTTCCCTAATTCGTTTTTTGGGTTTAAATTTAAGCTGAAGTTAATGTCACAGCTTTTAAATATAACTCCCAATATGAATTGTATAAAAGAAATATCCGTAGCCATAGTAAATTTGTATATTATAACCGATACGAAGACGACGGGTGTCAGTTCGTCGAGGAGGCTGTAACGGGGTATGTGCTTTCCACCCGTTCGCACATGCATTAACCTAACGTCGGCGCGAAAGCGGAAACCGATCAGCAACACGGCGGGTCGGTTATAGACTAAGAAGATACTGTCTTAAAAGTTGAGACAGTATCTTTTTTTTTTAGTGGATCAAACACAGGGTTACTTTTTTATTAACATAGGATTAATTGGTTTTTAAATATCCGTTCAAACACAAATTAATCTTCAGAAGCAGGATAAAGCCTTTGGAAAATATGTTATACATACTGTCCAGAGCAAAAAAAATCCGCTAAAAAAGCGGATTTTTTAATCAGTAGATAAGTATTACTTCAAAAGGAAGTTCATTCCGACATTAAATGCTGATCTTCCGTTAAGCACAGAATTTCCACCATTTTCCTTAAAGATGTCGGCCATGCCTCCCTGTCCTTCATATTCGATAAACAGTTTCGCCGTGGCTGAAACCGGAATCTTAACGCCAATACCATAAGCCAGTCCAAAATCAGTAGCATTAAAAGCATCTTTAACATTCGTATCTTGTGATGTCTCTTTAGCGCTCATAAGAAAGCCGATATAAGGGCCAAAATTAAGGTACCAGTTTCTTTTGCTTCCAAAGTGATAGTTGGCCATCACAGGCACTGTAAGATAATTAAGGTTATAATCGGCGGCAACTGCTCCGCTTCCATTGTCAAAAAAACCATTGTTCCAGCCTTTCTGGTCATAGATGAGTTTTCCCTTAATACTCCAGCGATCCGAAAAATAATAATCCAAAGATGCACCAATGTTTAATCCTGTACCCGAATCGGCCTGGAAGTTAGAAGTTGTAACGGTAGAAAGATTGAGCCCGATATTTGATCCAAACTCAATGTTCCCTTTTTCCTGAGCCGTTACAGATGAAGAAAAGCCGGCTGCAATCAAAGCAACCATAAATAAATGTTTCATAATCCTGTTTTATTTTTTTGACAAACATAATGACTTTGTCAGAATATTCTATATCCGAAATGTTAATTTATAAGATCAAACTGCCAGCAATGCTTCGATAAACATATCAATTTCTTCTTTGGTATTATAGTGGCTGAAAGAAATACGCAGCCCAGGTTTTTTAATATCCTCGCCACTAAGCATTTCGGCTAAAACGTGTGACGGTTTTATACTTCCCGACTGGCAGGCGCTTCCCCGTGAAACCGCTATTCCTTTCATATCAAGATGAAACAGGATCATTGCCGTTTTTTCGGGAGAAAAAGGAAGCAACACATTCAGAATATTATAGAATGCCGCAGCCGTGCCGTTAATTTTCATTTCGGGGAAATGTTTCTGTAACTGGCTAATTGCGTATTGCTTGATTTCGGCAATATGTTTTTCTTCCGAGAGCAAATTGCCGTATGATATTTCCAAAGCCTTTGCCATTCCGCAAATGTTATGTACCGATTCCGTTCCAGGACGCAGCCCTTTTTCCTGTTCGCCGCCAAAAAGCACCGGATGCACAATAAGACCTTTTCGAACGAAAGCAAAACCAACGCCTTTTGGGCCATGGAACTTATGCGCGCTGGCTACCATAAAATCCAATGGCAGTTCCTGAAGGTCAAAAGCCATCTTCCCTACTGATTGTACCGTATCCGAATGGAAATAAGCACCATATTGTTTGCAAAGCCTTGAAACCAGATGTAAATCCAGCACTGCGCCTGTTTCATTATTAACGTGCATCAACGAAACCAGTGTCGGTATATTTTGTGAAAGCAAGTTGGCCAGGCTATTGATATCTGTGTTGCCATCCGGAAGTATCTTTACATAATCTACCTGGATATCAAATTCCTTTTGAAGCATTTCTACCGCATGCAGTACCGCATGGTGCTCAATCTTACTGGTAATGATCCGCTGTACTTTCAGGTCACGGATGGCCGAACGCAAGATCCAGTTGTTGGCTTCGGTCGCACCCGAAGTAAAGATAATCTCCGGAGCAGTTGCGTTAAGAAGTTTGGCAATGGTTTTTCGCGAAAGCTCTACACAGTTTTTAGAACTTCTTCCAAAACTGTGTGTAGATGACGGATTACCAAAATCTTCTGTCATTATTTTTATCATCTCCTGAATAACTTCAGGACGTATAGGCGTTGTAGCCGCGTTATCAAGGTATATTTTCTTCATGAGGCTGCAAAGTTATGCAATTTTCATTTTGTGATTTCATTGTGATGAATCAATTATTAAATCTCGTTTTTTTGACTATTTTTGTTGAAAAATAGTGTACGCATGAAAAGATTTTTTGGATTATTGACAGTTCTGCTTTTGTTTAATGGTTGTGACGACGGTAATCTTCAGGTAGAGTCATTCGATTTTTCAACGGTTCAGGCCAGCGCATGCAATGGCGGCATCAGTGATAATCAAAATAACTTTTTTGTATACAAAATCAAAGGTAATGAAGCCATTATACTCCAGGTTCCCATTACAAATTTTCCTAATATTGAAACTGAATCCGGTAGTCCCAGATCAATTCCGATAAGCTCTGGATCGGCTGCAAAAATCATTTACCGCCTGTATAGCGGCCCGGTTCAGGCTGCAACCTTATGCTCATCGATACCTTCATCTACACCCAGTGTTGCCGAAGAATGGAACGCGATTGGAGGAACAATAGAAATAACTACTAATATTGTAAATCCGATAAATCCGGCAACCGGAGCGAACAAAATTACAAGCTATAGCCACAATATTGTTTTCAGGAATGTAACTTTTGATATAGGAGGCGGCAAAACACAAACCAATGACCTGATTGTTTTTGGAAATTATAACACTCCGGCAATAGTCCCGGCAGATGTTACAACTCTTCCGATGCGCGAATGCAACTCGGTTTTATTCAAGATTTCTGGCCCGCAGTTAACCGGGTTATATCTTGATGAAGCTGCTCGCAATACACTTTTCATCAACGAAGAAACATTGACTCCGCGTGTATTGTTGTTAAATGAAACCAACCATGCAAAATACCTTGTATATCCAACAACGGTGTCTGAAGAAGCGTTCTGCGCGAACGAATTGCCAACAGCTGTACAAACCTGGAATTCGCAACCCGCAGTTGAAGGCGTTAGCGGATTTATTGAAGTAACAACCGTATTTACTCCGCCAAATTACGAGCATACCATTACATTCAGGAATGTGATATTCAAGAATGATAATATCAGGCCAACATTTACTTTCGGGACGAATTATGTGTTTGGGGTTTATACAACAACTCCCTAATTGCTATTTTGAATTCTGACGGATAAAAACTTCGGTTGCTCCTAAACCGTATTTTTGGTAATTCGCATCACGAAAATCGATATTCTCATAACGCCCGAGCAGGAAATCCAATTCAGCTTTTAGTATGCCTTCGCCTACTCCGTGGATAAATACGATTTTGGGAATACGGTTTTTTATGGCAAACTCAATATGGCGTTTGGCTGTATCTGCCTGTAGCGTCAGGATTTCATAATTGCTCATTCCGCGGAAATTCTTTACCAGCTTTTCGATATGCAGGTCAAACTCGGGAACGGGCGCTTCTTTTGATTTCTTTTCTTTTACGAAACTTCTGGGCTTTGGGATTTCTTTTTCTTTTAAAACCTGTTGCAGTTGGCTTCCTATATTAAAATTGAGATCGTTTTTTCCGATAAGGATAAGCTCGGCGGCATCAAAAGTAAGATCAAATCCATCCGTGGTTTCAATAGTGATTTGTTTTCCATTGACTGAAATTACCTTTCCGTCAATAGCATCATCCAAAACTGTGACCTTATCGCCTTTACTGAACATCTTCGTTGTCGTTATCCTGATTCTTACTTGGTGTTTTCGCGCTCAGCCGCATCATTCCATACATAAAAACAGCTACTGCTATCATGGTTATATAGACATTCGGATGGTCTTTTCCCTGTTCATAAATGGCAAAAAAAGCAGCAATGAACATTAGCGGGATTATCAATTTCTTCATAATCAGAATTAAACCCCAAAAGTAGAAAACATTTCAAAGAAAAGTAATAAACTTTAGCACGGATTATATTTTTTTTGTAAAATTGTAAGGCAAATTTTAATTATGGATTTGGAAAAATACATGATCCCTTGCATGAACAAAAAGCTCTTCGGATTTGACTGTCCGGGATGCGGAACGCAACGTGCTTTAGCCTTGATTATGGAAGGGGAATTTACAGCGGCTTTCCAGATGTTTCCTGCTATTTATACGACGATATTTTTATTTGTGGTAATAGGACTGAATTTCATCGACAAAACCCGTAATTACCACAAACTGATTATCGGGCTTGCCATTACCAATACCGTTATTATGCTCGCTGCATACTTAAGTAAAATCTTATAATCACTAACAATTAATTATCTCTTATGGAACAAAAAAAATTACCTAATGCATTAGCTGTCCTCATCCTTGGAATCCTTTCTATCGTTACCTGTTGTTGTGGCGGATTATTTGGTTTGGTGTTTGGTGTTATTGCCCTGATACTCGCCAATAAAGACATGAAGCTTTACAGGGAAAACCCTGAATCCTATTCGAATTACAATAATCTGAATACGGGAAAAATACTTGCTATAATCGGTATAGTGTTGAGTGTTGTAACAATGGTTTATATGGTTATCCAAATCAATGCAATGGGCGGTTGGGATAATTATATGGAATCAATCAGGGTGGCTGTTGAAGAAGCACAGAGACAACAGCAACAATAGATAAACTACGTAGTATAAAAAAAATCCGCTTCACAGCGGATTTTTTGTTTTTTTATTTTTCGAATTGCTTCAGCGTCTCGATGATTATCGAAACACAGTCGAGCAGTTGTTCTTCGTTCATCACCAATGGCGGCGCAAAACGTATAATGTTTCCGTGGGTTGGCTTTGCGAGAAGCCCGTTTTGAGCAAGCTGCATACAAATGTTCCATGCGGTATCACTCTCTTCGGTGTCGTTGATGACAACTGCGTTCAAAAGTCCTTTACCTCTTACCAATGTTGCGATATTTGAATTTGCAATATAATCTGTAAGTTTCTGGCGGAAGATTTTACCAAGACGCTCAGCATTTTCTGCAAGCTTTTCATCTTCTATAACTTCAAGAGCCGCAACGGCAACGGCTGCCGCTACAGGATTTCCTCCAAATGTAGAACCGTGTTGACCCGGCTTAATGACATTCATGATATTGTCATTTGCCAAAACCGCTGAAACAGGATATACTCCGCCTGAAATCGCTTTTCCTAAAACAAGGACATCCGGCTGGACATTTTCGTGGTTTACAGCTAATAATTTACCGGTTCTTGCAATTCCGGTTTGCACTTCATCAGCAATAAAAAGTACATTATGCTTTTCACACAACGCTTTTGCTTTAGCAAGATAACCTTCAGCCGGGACATAAACTCCGGCTTCACCCTGAATTGGCTCCACTAAGAAACCTGCAATATTTTTTGATGATTCCAAAACTTTTCCCAAAGCTTCAATGTCATCATATGCTATTTTTATAAATCCGGCTGTATAAGGCCCGAAATTCTTACGTGCATTCTCATCATTGGAAAATGAAATAATTGTAGTTGTCCTTCCGTGGAAATTACCGTCGCAAACAATAATCTGTGCTTCATGTTCGGCTACGCCTTTTACTTCATATGCCCATTTTCGGCAAAGCTTCAATGCGGTTTCAACAGCTTCAGCTCCTGTATTCATTGGCAAAACCTTATCGAAACCGAAATAATTGGTAATGAACTTTTCATAAGGGCCAAGCTGGTCGTTATAAAATGCGCGCGATGTAAGTGTCAATGTTTTTGCCTGGTTTACCATAGCATCAATAATTTTCGGATGGCAATGGCCTTGGTTAACTGCCGAATATGCAGAAAGGAAATCATAGTATTTTTTTCCTTCAACATCCCAAACATAAACACCTTCTCCACGGCTCAACACAACCGGTAACGGATGATAATTGTGCGCTCCATATTTATTTTCGAGTTCAATTATTTCCGACGAATTGATTTTTTCTAAAACTGACATTGTAAATTGTTTTTGACTTTTTTTCTACAATTCCTTCTTCTGGAGAGAAATCATCCATTGATTCAACAAAAATACTTATAAAAACTACGAATTCGATAATTTCCGCAAACATTTTTCAAACAAAAAACCCGCCTCACAGAACGAAACGGGTTTTAATGTATAAGTCTGCAACACTAAAGCAATGTTGCCGTTGATGAAATTTTAGTATCCAAAAGTTTAGAAATCGGGCAATTGGTTTCTGCTTTTGTTACCAATTCCTGGAATTCTTCATTTGAAATCCCGTCAACTTTCCCTTGAACGGTTAATTCGGAGCTCACAACACTTCCGTTCTGAAAATCGATATCACATTTGGTCTCAAGGCTCTGGATGTTGTATCCGGCTTCACCAATATAAGCCGAAAGCTGCATCGTGAAACAGCCTGAATGTGCCGCGGCGATAAGCTCTTCCGGATTTGTACCAATCCCGTCTTCAAAACGTGTCTTGAATGAATATTGCGAATTGTCTAAAACTTTACTTTGGGTAGTTAACCTTCCGGCACCTTCTTTTAAGGAACCTTGCCAAACTGCGGTTGCGTGTCTTTTCATGATCGTTGTTTTTTGTTAGCCTAAATTTACGCTTTCTTAAGCAAAACAAAAACACCGCATTGCAGAATTAACAAAAATATCACCTTATGTTTTTTTGTATGATCTGAATCCGACTTTAAAAACAGCACCTTTTCCTTCGCCTTTGCTTTCTGCCGAAATCTTCC
>CAZSDN010000062.1:11858-14739 GCA_964605595.1 uncultured Flavobacterium sp.
AATTTCTTTACGATCTGGCTGCAAAGATAAAGCCCGATTCCGGTTGATTTTTCATTAGCAGTTCCCGGGCGGCCGAAACGGGTAAACTTTTCAAACAGGACATTCGCTTTGGAATTGTCAAATCCGATACCATTATCTGAAACCGTTATATTTAAATAGGATTTGTCAGGGCGTATTGAAAGAGTAATACTGCTTCCTTCATAAGAAAATTTCACCGCGTTATGCAAGAGGTTTATAATAATGCGGATTAAAAGTTCACTGTCTATTTTCAGTAACGCCGACTTGGTTTCCAGATCCACATCAAGGCGAATATTTTTACTGTTTAGCTTCTGTTCCAATTGCGCTTTCACATCTGAAACAATGAGGTCAAAATGAACAGTTCCGATTTTTGGAGCTTTCTTGGCCAGGTATTCTTCTTCTTTTAAAATACTTGTAAACGTTAAAAGGAATTCTTCCTGGCGCTTTGCCGAAACCATTATAAGATTAGCCAGTTCGGTTACTTTTAGGGATGGATTTTCTTCAAGGATAAGTTTTGCCACTGATGCCGGATTAGCGGCAAAGTTCTTCAGGTCGTGCGAAAAAAGATAGATCATGTCTTGTTTCTGGCTCAAAAAGGCTTCATTGTTTGCAATGGTTAGTTGGATATTATTCATAAGAATTCCCGCTTCATCATTATAATCCTGCGGAAGGTTTGGGATTACCCTGTTATTCCTGTATGCGGTTAGCGCTTTTGAAGCAATTTCGATTGGCGTAATAATTTTCTTCAAGATGATTAATGTTACAGCAGTAGCAACAAGCGTTACTATCAATGTAAATATCAGGACGGTTTGTGCCGATAAAACCGACTCAAAAAAGACAACAAAAAATATCATTGCAATAAGAGGCAAATGTATCCCCAAGAAAGCAACAAAAAGGAATTTCAAAGCATAACTTTTCTTTAAAAATCCTATTCCGGATAAAATTGAATACAGTTTCATTAAGTAGTGAGTTAGTCCGATAAAAATAAAGGGAAAATATTTAACACCGAAGCTTTTACACGACTTTTTAAGAAAAGTCCGGATAATTTAATAATCTGTAAATCCCAATAACGGGAAACCTCTCGTGAATAAAATTCAATTTGTAAATATTTTTCAGAAATCTAATCAAACACCTTACTTTTGCGCTATGGGAAGAAAAAACACAGACAAGATTATTTTTGAGCACATAACAGTATTGGATGCGGGCGCTAAAGGTGTTTCGGTTGCAAAAGCTCCTGACGGAAAAGTAATTTTTATTCCTAATGTTGTTCCGGGTGACGTCGTTGACATACAGACATTCAAGAAAAGGAAAGCTTACTATGAAGGAAAAGCGGTCAAATTCCATCAATTTTCAGAGCATCGGATCGAACCTGTTTGCCAGCATTTTGGCGTTTGCGGCGGATGCAAATGGCAAAATATGGGATACGAACGCCAACTATTCTACAAACAAAATGAAGTTAAAAACCATTTGCAGCGCATCGGAAAAATAGAATTGCCGGAATTTGAGCCTATTTTAGGTTCAGAAGAACAATTTTTCTACAGGAATAAAATGGAGTTTGGTTTTTCTAATTCAAGATGGCTTACACAGGACGAAATTGAAAGCACTGAAGATTTAGGGAACCGGAACGCACTTGGTTTCCATATCCCGAAAATGTGGGACAAAATCCTCGATATAACAAAATGCCATTTACAGCAGGATCCTTCAAACGATATCCGCAATGAAATCAGAAGGTTTGCAAACGAAAACAACCTGGAGTTTTTCGACCCGAGAAACCACGAAGGATTATTGCGTACGCTTATGGTACGAACCGCTTCTACCGGCGAAATCATGGTTCTGGTACAGTTTTTCAAAGAAGATAAAAAGAACAGGGAAATGCTTCTGGATTTCCTGTCGGAGCGCTTCCCAAATATAACATCGTTGCAATATGTGATCAACGGCAAGCCAAACGATACGATTTATGACCAGGAAATAAAGCTTTACAAAGGGCGCGATTATATTCTGGAAGAAATGGAAGGCCTGAAATTCAGCATTAATGCAAAATCATTTTATCAGACCAATTCGGAACAAGCATACGAATTATACAAAATCACACGCGAATTCGCAGGTTTGACAGGTAATGAAGTGGTTTATGATTTGTATACGGGAACCGGGACAATCGCACAATTCGTTTCAAGGAAGGCGAAAAAAGTTGTTGGTGTTGAAGCCGTTCCCGAAGCGATTGCCGACGCAAAAGAAAACGCGAAACGAAACAATATAACCAACTGTGATTTCTTTGTTGGCGATATGAAAGTGGTTTTCAATGAAGCTTTTATCGCGCAAAACGGCAAACCCGATGTTATCATTACTGACCCGCCACGTGACGGAATGCACAAGGATGTTGTAGAGCAGATCCTGAAAATCGCTCCTGATAAAGTGGTTTATGTAAGTTGTAATTCGGCGACACAAGCACGCGACCTGGCATTAATGGACGAAAAATACAAAGTAACCCGCGTGCGCCCGGTGGATATGTTTCCGCAAACACACCATGTGGAAAATGTTGTACTTTTGGAAAAAAGATAATTGTTTATGAAAAAAATACATTTGCTTTTATTGGTTTTTGCTTTCGGTTTGTCCGGATGTGAAAAAGACGATATCTGCGATGCCGGCACTCCAACAACGCCGAGGCTTGTAATTGATTTTTACAACGCATCAAATCCAGCTGCTTTAAAAAATGTCACCAACCTTAAAATAAGGGGCGAAGGCATGACTGAAGATGTGATTCTGGGTGAAACCGCAAACGGCGACCCTATTTATATCGCAAACGGAGTGAGCCGGGTAATGGTTCCTTTAAAAACACAGGAAGATAAAACGCGGCTCGTTTTTA
>CAZSDN010000062.1:14749-15717 GCA_964605595.1 uncultured Flavobacterium sp.
TCAATTCGCTAAGCGATACTCCGCAAAGCGATACGATCGAATTTAATTATACGAGGAACACCGAATATGTTTCACGCGCGTGCGGCTTTAAAACCTTTTACACTTTGAACGCAACATCAAATCCTTTAAAACCGGTTATCCTGAATGACGGTAACCCGGGCTTATGGATAGAAAGCTTTGAACTTAACCAAACCAATATCATTAATGAAAATGAAGTACATCTCCAAATACGTTTTTAGTATTATGCTGCTAATGTGCTCATTTTTAATGCCCGCACAACAAAAGGCAAAAGACAGCATCGTTCCGAAAAAAGAGCGCTACGGGCTTCGCGTCGGAGTAGATTTATTCAAGCTCGCAAAATCAGTTTACGACACTGATTATAAAGGAATCGAATTCACCGGAGATTACCGTTGGAGCAGAAAACATTATATCGCCGCAGAAATCGGGAATGAAAGCAAAACCACAAATGATGATTTGCTGAACTTTACCACAAAGGGAAGCTACATTAAAGCCGGTTTTGATTATAATGCACATGAAAACTGGCTCAATCTCGAGAATATGATTTATGTCGGATTGCGTTACGGGATTAGTACTTTTAGCCAGGAACTCAACAGTTATGAACTGTATAACCCAAATCCTTATTTTGATGAACCGACACAAATCCAGGCCGGAGACAAATACAGCGGGCTTTCGGCACAATGGGGTGAAGTTGTCGTTGGTGTAAAAACAATGGTTTTGCCCAATACTTTCGTCGGATTCAGCTTTCGTATGAATAAGCTGTTCTCAAACAAAAAACCGGGCGGTTTTGACAATCTTTACATTCCGGGGTTTAACCGCACTTATGCCGGTGATTTTGGCGTTGGGTTTAATTATACTGTTTCCTATTTCCTTCCGTTATACAAAAAACAGGTAAAAATGGATAAGGAAGAAGCTAAAAAGAAAAGCAAAAAATAATTTCTTAATTTCTT
>CAZSDN010000063.1:0-6401 GCA_964605595.1 uncultured Flavobacterium sp.
GGACGTGCTCCAATTCCCGGAAACGGCGGAACGATTATGAGTTATTGTTATATTCTTCCCGAAGTTGGAAATAATTTTTCAAACGGTTTTGGAGCACAGCCTGCAGCACGGATTATACAAACCATCGAATCTTCAGCTTGTTTGGGAACCGATTGCATGAATAGCTGCATTTCACAAATTGGTAATTTACAACCAACACAGGTTGCAAATAATTCATTCACCGCAACCTGGACAGATGGAAACTCATCAAATAATCTTTGGGAAGTTTCAGTTGCATCATATCCGTTTACGCCAACAGTTTGGCAGGAATCAAGTACAACATCGCTATTGATCGATAATCTCGAACCGAATACTTATTATAAGTTTTTTGTTCGCGCTTTGTGCGGAAATAACACAATCAGCGGTATGTTTTCAAGTAATTATTTTGCAACGAATGATGTATTTTGTGATGAAAAACCTTTCACTGATACTAACGGGCTTTCAAATAATTATTCAGATTATGAGAACTGGATAAGAACAATTTATCCTTCAAATGCCGGCAGCAAGATCAAAGTTACTTTCAACAGCATTAATATTGAACAGGATTATGATTTTCTTCATATTCATAACGGGCCGTCTGTAAATGATCCCGAAATGGTAGCAGGCGGAATTACCGGAAATGCAATCGTCGGGCCGTTTACGTCAACACACGTTACCGGAGCTTTGACTTTTCATTTCATTTCCGACACAAATACAAACGAAGCCGGTTGGGACGCTACTATCAGCTGTGAAAATCTTTCGGTAAACAATCCTGATTTAATTGATTTTTCCTATTACCCAAACCCGGTAAAAAACATCCTGGAAATAACTTCAAAAACGGAAATTCAAAATATATCAGTTTTCAGCATTGACGGAAAATTATTATTTGAAAGCAATAAAAAGCAACTGAACAATAGCATCAACATGGCAAATTATGCATCTGGGACATACATTGTCCGTTTGCAGTTCCAAGACAAGCCGGTTACTTTTAAAGTCGTCAAACGATAATCAAAAACATAAAAAAAAAGGTACACAATGTGTACCTTTTTTTATAAGCAGACGTACTACTTACTGGCTTGTTTTAGCGCTTTTTTCTCCTTATACATTTCTCTCATGGCACCAATCACCCAATAAGGGATCATAAATGTCAACAAAAAAATCATCAGCCAAAAACCAATGGTAAAAACGGTAAGGAAAGTAATAAAGGCTAAATACTGTTGAAATTCAAACATGTTTTCCGGAATTAATGAATTCAGTCACAAATATAAGTTTTATATTTTTCTCGACAATAAAACCAGTCCTATTTTTATAAAATAGTTTTTATACGTATTTTTGGACAGGTTTTTCAGGAGCATTTTCCTGCTTTCCGCCTTTATCTTTTTCGTTCCTCAAAAGGATATCGGCTTCAATCAGGGCTAGGCATTTTCGTAACATCAAACAAATAAACAAATCATTATATAATGGAATTCAGAATAGAAAAAGACACTATGGGCGAAGTGAAAGTCCCGGCCGACAAGTATTGGGGCGCGCAAACAGAACGCTCAAGAAACAATTTCAAAATCGGGCCTTCAGCATCAATGCCAAAAGAAATCATCGAAGGCTTCGCCTATCTTAAAAAAGCCGCCGCTTATGCAAATCATGATCTTGGCGTACTTTCAAAAGAAAAGCGCGACGCAATTGGCCAGGTTTGCGATGAAATCCTTGCCGGAAAGCTCGATGACCAGTTTCCACTTGTAATCTGGCAAACAGGCTCAGGAACGCAAAGCAACATGAACGTAAACGAAGTGGTTGCAAACCGCGCTCAGGTTCTTGCCGGTTTCAAGATTGGCGAAGGCGAAGCGGTTGTAAAAGCTAATGATGATGTAAATAAATCGCAATCATCAAACGATACCTATCCAACAGGAATGCACATCGCAGCATACAAATCGGTTGTAGAAATTACGATTCCGGGTGTTCAGAAACTTCGTGACACGCTCCACGCAAAAGCAACAGAATATATGAATGTCGTAAAAATCGGAAGAACGCATTTAATGGATGCGACACCATTGACATTAGGGCAGGAACTTTCAGGGTATGTCGCGCAATTGGATTATGGCATGAAAGCTTTGAAAAATACACTTTCGCATTTATCTGAAGTTGCGCTTGGCGGAACAGCCGTAGGAACCGGTTTGAATACACCTGAAGGCTACGATGTAAAAGTCGCTCAATATATTGCTGAGTTCACCGGGCATCCGTTCAAAACGGCCCCAAACAAATTTGAGGCTTTGGCATCGCACGATGCAATTGTAGAATCACACGGCGCTTTGAAGCAATTGGCTGTTTCATTGAATAAAATTGCAAACGATATTCGTATGCTGGCTTCCGGGCCGCGTTCAGGAATTGGTGAAATTCTTATTCCTGAGAATGAACCAGGTTCTTCAATCATGCCAGGAAAAGTAAATCCGACGCAATGTGAAGCATTAACGATGGTTTGCGCGCAGGTTATGGGTAACGATGTTGCTATTTCTGTTGGCGGAATGCAAGGGCATTATGAACTGAATGTTTTTAAACCGGTTATGGCGGCAAATTTTCTTCAGTCGGCACGATTGATTGGCGACGCCTGCATGTCATTTGACGAACATTGCGCTCAGGGAATCGAGCCGAATTACAAGCGAATCAAAGAATTGGTTGACAATTCACTTATGCTTGTTACGGCACTAAATACAAAAATCGGATATTATAAAGCTGCCGAAATTGCACAAACGGCACACAAAAACGGGACGACTTTAAAAGATGAAGCAGTTCGTTTAGGGTATGTTTCTGCTGAAGATTTCGATGCGTGGGTAAAACCTGAAGATATGGTTGGAAGCTTAAAATAATCAACCGCTGATAATTTAAAAAGCCTGTGAATCTCACAGGCTTTTTTATTTAAGTCTATCCTGAATTATTTCTTTTTGAATTGTCCGTTGATTTTTTAATAAACGACTTAAATATTAACAAAATGTATGGGTTTACAGTATCAAAAAAAGTAAATTATTTGTTAGGGATATGATTTTCCCCTTCCCTGAAGGTAAGATACCGTTTTCCGAAACACTCTTTTACGGAAAAGCCATCGTTTTATTTAAATTTTTGAACAGCAATTTATTTTACCATCATTTCGATACAATACTTATTTTAAAACCATTTTTTTCTTTTAAAATAAAATACCATTCCGATTACGGTAACCAGCATAACCAGAAGAACAATATAATATCCGTTTTGATATTTAAGCTCAGGCATATTTTCAAAGTTCATTCCGTAAACGCCAACAATAAATGTTAGCGGCATAAAAATTACTGAGAAAATCGTGAGCGTTTTCATGATCTGGTTCATCTTCTGCGATTGTGATGAATAAAAAATATTCGATGCGCTTTCCAGGCTATTGGTATCGTATTCGATTTGTTCTAAAAGCTCGAGGCATTTTTGGTGCAACCGGGCAAAAAAAGTATAATTGGACTTTTCAATTCCGTCAAAATCATCGTCGTTACGAATACTTTTCAACGTATATAAAGCATCTCGCAAAGGAAGAATCGCACGCTTAAGAAAATTCAGGTTTTCACGTTGCTTTTCTATGTTTTCAAGAAAAACAGCTTTATGATTGTTCTTTGCTTCAATTATTAAAACTTCAATTGAAGTTTCGTATTTTTCTATTGTAATGAAAAAATTCTCAATGATCGCATCCAGTAAAAGATAAAGTAAATAATCGTTTTTTTTCTTTCTGACCATTCCGCCACCATTCCGGATTCTCTCACGTAAATGGGTGAAAAAATCACTTTTCCGTTCTTGAAAAGAAACCAGGATATTGTTTTTTAAAACAAAACTAACTTGCTCAACTCTAACTGTATCACTATCAGTTTCTTCAAGTACTGATTTAATGCTGAAAAACAAAAGATCATCGAGTTCATCAATACGTGTGCGACGGGAAACATTTAGGATATCACTGATTATAAAATTATCCAGATTCAGCATTTCGCTAACATCTTTAATGATCTCAGTATTATGAAGCCCGTGAATATTCAGCCATTTTACATCATTGTTTTGTTCAGAATCGTAGATTTCTTTACGGATTCTATCCAAACCACAGTTTTTGTATTCTTCATATCCTTCTTCGTTGTAAACAAAAAGCTGCATTTCAACAGGATCTGTCTTGTAATTTCCTGTGTATTCAAAGTAATTCGGCTGGGCTTTGCGTACTTTTTTGTATTTGATTCTTCTCAAAACCGATAATTTTTATATAAAGATAGGAGTTTTTAAAATTCCATTTTACATTTACAGAAAAATACCATAATGCAGATTTTACTTACCAACATAAAAGAACTGATCCAAATTCGCGAGGCTTCCGTCAGAAAAGTCTCAGGTGACGAAATGGCTATGCTTCCAACAATTAAAAATGCTTTCCTTTTAATTGAAAATGATAAAATCAAGGATTTCGGTTCAATGGAAAATTGTCCGGATTTATCTGTTCAAAAAATCAATTGCGAAGGAAGAATCGTACTTCCGTCGTGGTGCGACAGCCATACACACATTGTTTACGCCGGAAACCGAATCCAGGAATTTGTTGACAGAATCAACGGATTGAGTTATGAAGAAATCGCAAACCGTGGCGGTGGAATCCTTAATTCTGCTAAAAAACTTAACGCAACTCCTGAAGATGAAATATACGAACAATCAAAATTACGCCTCGAAGAAGTTATAAAACAAGGAACCGGTGCTGTCGAAATCAAATCGGGTTACGGTTTGACAGTTGAAGGCGAACTAAAAATGCTGCGCGTGATTCGCCGATTAAGAGAAAATTATCCGATCTCAATTCGCGCGACTTTCCTTGGAGCGCACGCGTTCCCGTCAGAATACAAAGAAAACCATTCGGCATATATTGATCTGGTCATAAATGAAATGCTTCCGAAAATTGCCGAAGAAAACCTTGCCGATTATATTGATGCTTTTCTCGAAACCGGATATTTTTCTGTAGAAGAAACTGAAAAAATCATGGCTGCCGGAAAGAAATACAATCTCATTCCGAAAATCCACGTGAACCAATTTACCGCAATCAACGGAATTGCATCTTGTGTAAAATATGGTGCTTTGAGCGTGGATCACCTTGAAATTGTAACCGACGAAGATATTGAAGCACTAAAAGGTTCGGATACAATGCCGGTAGCGCTTCCCTCCTGCTCTTATTTCATCAGCATTCCTTATACGCCCGCAAGAAAAATGATGTCGGCCGGATTGCCTTTGGCTTTGGCAACCGATTTCAATCCCGGAACAACTCCGTCAGGAAACATGAATTTTGTTGTTGCAACAGCTTGCATCAAAATGAAAATGACTCCGGAAGAAGCGATTAACGCGGCAACAATTAACGGCGCTTATGCGATGGGATTGTCTGAAACGCACGGAAGCATTACTATCGGCAAGAAAGCAAACCTGATCATTACAAAGCCGATCGAATCGTTTTATCAGCTGCCATACGCTTTTGGAACCAATTTTATTGAAGACGTTATCTTAAACGGTGAATTGATCGCATAAAAAAAGAGCCCGTAAAAACAGGCTCTTAATTCGAATTAATAACTAACTAATTTATTTCAGGCTGAAACTTGTTTTTGAAACAAGCTCGCTTTTATCGAAGATATTTACGAAATAATTCCCTTTTGCGAAATCTTTGCCTTTTCCGTCAAGGAATTCACAAACATCGACCGCTTTGTTGTCATAGGTAACAGTTGTTGTAAAACTGTATGTTAATGACATATCACCAAACGTTTCTGTTTTTTTGTCACCCAAAACATTGTTTTTACTGTCGATGATTTGAACGTAATATAATTTTTCACCTGATTTTGCTATGGCATTTGCAGCAATTGCAAAACAAACTTTTAGTTTATCGGCACGGCTCGCGCGTTCAGTTTCAATTTGTTTACCAGAACTTCTTTGCTTAATCGCCTGAGTTCTAAGGTTCATCACAACAAGTTTAGATCCTTTTTCTACAGTTTCCGCAAGATTTTTATTGTGTACGACTAAAGTGTCATTGAATTTCTTTTGTTCACCTAATACAACAATTGTACTATCCCGTTGCACGGTAAGCGTTTCATTTGCTTTTTTAAGCTCTTCGTTTTCAGCCATCAGTTTTTTCATTGTGGCCTGAAGCTGGTTATACTGGTCACGGTATTTTCGCATCGATGCAGCATCGCCTTTAGACTTTTTTAGTTCATCCATCAGGTTGATTATTTTCTCTCTTTCAGCGATCAGATCGTCAGATAAAGCCGTATTGTCTTCAATGGCTTTATCGTAAATTGTTTTCTGTATCGCAAGGGAATCCAATAAATTATCTTTTTCCGTTTTAACTGATGAAATTTGAGTTTCCATCGACTTGGCAT
>CAZSDN010000063.1:6411-15587 GCA_964605595.1 uncultured Flavobacterium sp.
TAAGCCAAACTGGCAGCAAGCAACAACGCTAAAACTACAACTATTGCCTTTAAATTTGAATTACTTTTTTGATTTTCCATTGTTACAATTTTTATTAATAAAAGCTTATCAATTTTTAGATTTAATTTTAACAAATTTAAAATATTAAAAATCCCGACATACCAAATTAACGAAAGTTTATACATTTATACTATTTTTGAAAACCAAAAAAAATCTATGGAGAAACTTGTCCCATTTAGGCAGTCGGATTTAGCTAAAGTCACCAATTTTCGCAGCGGCGAAATTAAATTTGGCGAGAAAATGCTCACTGTTCCAAAAGGAATCGATCCCGAAACTTTTATGAAATCCTGTGACGCACCATATGTTTTATTCGGAATTCCCGAAGATATTGGTGTTCGGGCAAATTATGGCCGACCCGGAACTGCATCGGCATGGGAAAGCTCAATTAAAAGCATTGTAAATATTCAGCATAACCGTTTTTGTAAAGGAAACAGGATTTTGGTTTTGGGTTCGTTGGATGTGAAACAAGAAATGGAAGAAGTTGTCGGGCTTGATTTTAATCTCATTGACGACCGTGCAAAGCTGAGTTCTCTTGTAGAACGAATTGACAAGGAAGTTGCGCATATCATTTTTACGATTGTAAAATCAGGCAAAACCCCTATTATCATTGGCGGCGGGCATAACAATGCTTATGGTAATATCAAAGGAACTGCGCTGGCGAACGGAAAGCCAATCAACGCGATTAACTTTGACGCACATTCTGACTTCAGGATTCTGGAAGGAAGGCACAGCGGAAACGGGTTTTCGTATGCATTTGAAGAAGGTTTCCTTAAGAAATATTTCATCTTTGGATTACACGAAAGTTATACCTCTAAAAGCGTTCTCGACGTTATAAAGAAACTGGATGACCGCGTGCGTTACAATACATATGATGAAGTAAATATCCGTAAGGAAAAAGATTTTGATGAAGAATTAGTAGGCGCGCTTGCTTTCATTAAAACCGATAAATTCGGGATTGAAATCGATCTTGATGCGTTGCCAAACATTGCCAGCAGCGCCATGACAATGAGCGGCTATTCGGTTGAAGAAACCCGTTTATTCGTTAATTATTTTGCAAAACATCCAAATGCGGCCTACATACATATTTGTGAAGGCGCACCTGATTTGGGTGAAGAAAAGAACAATCACCTTATCGGGAAACTTATCGGGTATTTGGTTACTGATTTTGTAAAAGCAAATTTTACTGAATAGAAATAAAAAATCCTGCTTTAATTGCAGGATTTTTTATTTCTGATATGATATTATTTTTCCAACATTAACTCTTTAATGTATTTCACCGGAGCGCTTCCATAGCTCAGGAATTTTTCGTGGAATTTCTTCAGGTTAAAATTTGTTCCTTCTTTCTTTTTGATTTGTTCCCGTAAATCGTAAATCTCTGTAAATCCGGTAAAATAGGAACACAACTGAACCTGTGTAAGTGTTGCGCGACGCCATTTCCCATCGGCTTCCGCCTGTTGCTGGAATGCCTGATTCATCAATAAATCAAGTGCAGCTTCCTTAGTCATATCTTTCGTATGAACCGAAATATCAAGAATTGTATTGCAAGTGCTTCTTAAATTCCATTTATAATACATCAGCCACATTTCGTCAGAATTTTCATACCCATTTTCAAGCATCATCAATTCGGTATAAACCGCCCAGCCTTCAACCATTGCACCATTTCCGAAAAGTGCTTTGATAATACTTGGCGACTGGTTGCTATAAACCAATTGTGTATAATGCCCCGGAATTGCCTCGTGGATGTTGAGTATTTGAAGTATGTAATCGTTGTATTCACGCAAAAAACTTTCCGCCTCTTCTTTTTCCCAACCTGCCAAACTTCCTACATTGTAATAGGTTTTTGCGTTTTTATCATATGGGCCGGGCGCAGAAATTGAGGCTCCGGCAACGCCGGCCATATAATCCGGTTCGCGGCGCACTTCAAGCGGTTTGGAAGGATCGATATAAATAAGGTCTTTTTGTTTGATGAATTGAACCAAAGCCGGAATTTGCTTTTCAATTGCCTGTTGGAATAATTCAGGTTTTGTATGCTGCAAAGAAATTTTATCAATAACCTGGCGGATAAGTTTCAGTTTATCGGCAGGTTTTGCTTCGTTGCCCATGTATTTAGGCCAGAGTTTATCGGCAAGGACAAACATCTTTTCATGGAGTTGTTTTTTGTGGCCTTCAGCTTTATTAAACATTTCATCAGCCGTAAATGAGGATTGAATCTGCAAATCGAATTTTTTTGCATACAGACCATTTCCGAGGCGGAATGAACGCGGGGTTTTATTATCGAGTTTTTGCAACCATAAAATATAATCTTTTATCGATGCCACAGCTTTTGCCGATTTTGCCAATAATGCATCCTTTTCTTCTTTAGTGAAATCAGATTTTTCTAAGGCAGCCGGAAAATCCTTTTCAAATATAGAAAGTCCGCCTGTGTTTTGCGCAATCGCTAATTGTGTATGTTCAATTGTTGGATTCTTAATGTTTAGTTTCGCATTCGCATAGAATTGCGGAACATTGTTGAGTTTTATGCCAAAGTTTTTCAGGCGGATTGCAGGCGTATCATAACTTCCATTTAAGATTTCGGCAAACGAACCTGAAACATTATACATTGATGGATCCCATTCGAAGGACTTTTCATTTTCCAACCCGAAGATGATCGTTTCCAACTGATTCTCGATCATCTTGTGATCCGTAATATTATTCGGATTCAGCGATGCAATATCATATTGTTTCAATGAATCAAGGTTGGCTTTGGCAAAAGCACCGGCTTTCTCTCCGAAATCTTTATCATAAACTGTAAGTAAGCTGTCATATTTATGATAACCATTCATAGAAGCCCATTCCGGGTATATTTTCCAGAGTTCTTCAACAAAATTTTCTTTGTATTTGTCGAATGCCTGATTGCTGTCGGTTGATTTTTTGTCTTTCTGGCAGGAAATGAACAAGCATGCCGCCAGCGAAGTGATGATGATTTTTTTCATGTTTTTGGGTTTAAAAAAGCTAAGATACATTTTTTTGAGAAGTGACCAGCTTCAATATAATTCAGGCTATATTTAAAAGAATAACCTTTCCATTTTTACAATACTTTTAAGAAAACATCGTTCAATAAATGTTAAATTGCAACACATTTTAGAACAATACAATGGATCAAATCAAAATACTCTGGGTCGACGATGAAATCGATTTATTAAAGCCACACATACTTTTCCTCGAAAAAAAGAACTACAATGTAACCACATGCAATAATGGCCGCGATGCGGTTGATATTTTTGAAGAAGGTAATTTCGACATTGTTTTTCTCGACGAAAACATGCCGGGAATGAGCGGCTTGGAAACGCTTCAGGAAATGAAAGAAAAGAAATCATCTACTCCCGTAATCATGATTACCAAAAGTGAGGAAGAGTATATTATGGAAGAAGCCATCGGTTCTAAAATTGCCGATTATCTTATCAAGCCTGTAAATCCGAACCAGATTCTTTTGAGCTTAAAGAAAAATCTTGACCATTCGCGTTTGGTTTCAGAAAAAACCACCTTGGATTACCAAAAGGAATTCCGCAAAATTGCAATGGAATTGTCGATGGTAAACAGCTTTGAAGACTGGATCGAATTATATAAGAAGCTTCTTTTTTGGGAAATTGAACTCGAAGACATACAGGATCAGGGAATGATACAAATACTTGAATCCCAGAAAATTGAAGCCAATATTCAGTTTGGAAAATTCATAGAACGCAATTACGAAGATTGGTTTAATCCAAAAGCAGACAAACCGGTTTTGTCGCATACATTATTTAAGGAGCTGGTTTTACCTGAATTAAGGAAAAAAGAAAATCCCGTACTTTTTGTCGTAATTGACAATTTACGCTACGATCAATGGAAAGCTTTTGAAAGTGTTGTGGCGAATTATTACAAACTTGAAAAAGAAACGTCTTATTTTGCAATGCTTCCAACGGCAACACAATATGCACGTAATGCAATTTTCTCAGGATTGCTTCCGTCCGATATGGAAAAGCAATATCCGCAATACTGGAAAAATGATGTTGACGAAGGCGGAAAAAATCTGTTTGAAGCCGAATTCCTTACCGAGCAGTTACGCCGTTTAGGTATGAACATTAAGCAGGATTATTTCAAGATTACGAATTTTTCAGGCGGAAAAAAACTGGTAGACAACTTTAAGTCATACAAATCAAATGATTTAGTTACAGTAGTTTATAACTTTGTAGATATGCTTTCGCATGCAAAAACAGAAATGGATGTTGTGAAAGAATTAGCTTCGGATGACAAAGCATACCGCTCGCTGACACTAAGCTGGTTTAAAAATTCTCCGTTGCTCGAAATCATTCAGCAAGCTCAGAAATTAGGGTTTAAATTGATTCTTACGACAGACCACGGAACAATCAATGTCAAGAATCCATCGAAAGTTATTGGTGATAAAAATACAAGTTTGAACCTTCGCTATAAAACCGGCCGAAGCCTGACTTATGAAGATAAAGACGTATATGCGGTAAAAGATCCGAAAAAAATCGGGCTGCCGACAATAAATATGAGCAGTTCGTATATTTTTGCAAAAAGCGACCATTTCCTTGCCTATGTAAATAACTACAATCATTATGTGAGTTATTACAGGAATACATATCAGCATGGCGGAATTTCCCTTGAAGAAATGATTGTCCCTTTTCTTGTTTTTAATCCGAAGTAAATTACTTTTGTACAAAGAACATTTATGGAAATCATTTATTCTTTAGAAGAAATAAATCAGATTGCAAAAAAAATACTCAGCCATAATCCTAAAAAAGTGATCCTTTTTAATGGCGAAATGGGCGTTGGAAAAACAACACTTATTAAATCGCTTGCCAAGCATCTTGGCGTGAACGATACAACGAGCAGCCCAACATTTTCTTTAGTAAATGAATACCACGCAAACAATGGATATTTGGTTTATCATTTCGATTTTTACAGAATTAAAAATGAAGCCGAAGCTTATGACATGGGCATTGACGAATACCTGTATTCTGGAGAATGGTGCTTTATCGAATGGGCTGAAAATATAGCCGGGCTTGTGCCGCATGAGCATTCGACCATTAAAATCACCCGGTTAAGCGATGGCAAAAGGAAATTATCGTTTAATTAGCTATTTGCTGAATCTTCCGGAAAAACTAAACTAAAAGTCAAGTTAACCTTCACGTAATTGGACAGTACATCATTCAACTGAGTGAATTAGACTTGTACGAACTATTAAATACTCAAATTTTTTAAAATAATTTTAAGCACAATTAAAAATAATGCCTAAATTTTGGAAATAAACCAATAAAATACTTTATTTGGTTCTGAAAGAGAAATCCATCTTTTTCTTTATAAATTTTATAGATGAAATCATTCCAAGTTGAAGAAATAAATGAAATCCTTAAAGGTGAAATTATTGGAAAGACTGACAATCTGATTACGTCTCCCGAGCAATTGGAAATTGCTTTAGAAGGCCAAATTTCATTCATTGGAAACAAAAAATATGAAAAGTTCTGGAATGAATCCAAAGCGTCTGCCGCAGTTGTAAATGAAGATATTGCAATTGAACCTGGCGAAAACCGTGTTTTTATCAAAGTAAAAAATGCCGATCTCGCTATGTCACAGGTATTGGCCCTTTTCGCACCTGATCCGCCGGCATTTTCCCAAGATTTTCATCCAACGGCGATTATAGATGCTTCAGCAAAAATAGGAAACGGCACTAAAATTGGCGCTGGTTGTTATGTTGGCCCAAATGTTACCATCGGAACTAACACGATACTTTACCCAAATGTTACGGTTTTAGACGAATGCACCATTGGCAATAATACTACAATCTGGTCGGGAACCGTAATTCGGGAACGTTGCCATATTGGCAATCATTGCATTTTGCATCCAAATTGTACAATTGGCGCCGATGGATTCGGGTTCAGGCCATGTCCAGAAAAAGGGCTCGCAAAAATTCCGCAAATCGGGAATGTAATTATTGGAAACGCTGTTGAAATTGGCGCAAATTCATGTGTTGACAGAGGAAAGTTCAGCTCAACCGTTTTAGGTGATGGTTGTAAAATAGATAATTTAGTACAAATTGGACATAATTCTAAACTGGGAAGATTCTGCATTATGGCTGGAAACAGCGGATTAGCCGGATCAGTCACTTTAGGAAATGGAGTTATAATTGGCGGAAGCGCATCTATAAAAGACCATACAACAATTGGCGATGGCGCGATTGTTGGCGCCGGATCCGGAGTTACGGGCGATATAGAAGCCGGCAAAACAATGCTTGGTTATCCGGCAGTTGAGGCGCGTGAAGCATTAAAACAGTGGGCAATTTTAAAACGATTAGTACGGGAATCAAATAAATAATCATAAAAAAATCCGCTTCACGAGCGGATTTTTTTATGATTATATTTTATTACAAAAACATGCTCAATATATAATATATAATAGCTGCTAAAATTGCCGATATCGGAATGGTCAAAACCCAAGCCCAAATAAGGCTGACTGTCACACCCCATCTCACGGCCGAAATTCTTTTTGTCAATCCAACCCCGATGATAGATCCGGTGATTGTATGCGTCGTGCTTACAGGAACTTTTAAATGCTCCGTAAAATATAATGTCAAAGCTCCGGCAGTTTCGGCAGCAACACCTTCAAAAGAAGTTACTTTGGTAATTTTTGAACCCATTGTTTTAACAATTTTCCAACCTCCGCTCAAGGTTCCGGCCGCAATTGCAGAATAACAAGCAAGTGGAATCCATTCAGGCATTTGGCCTGAATTTTCGCCGTTCGGAAGAATTACATCCAGCCAGTCAGGCATACTTTCCTGTGCCACACCGCTTGTATGTATGTAAACAGCGACAGCAGCCGCAATAATTCCCATTACTTTTTGCGAATCATTTCCACCATGTCCAAGGCTAAAAGCCGCTGATGACAATAATTGCATCTTACGCAACCAGCTTTCAGATTTACTATGGCTCATACTACTGAAAGCCAAGGCAAATAAACTAATCGATAAAATTATGAAAGCTACAAGCAGCCATTTGATGTTATGTCCTTCAAAAACAACACTCCAAAAACGAGAGTCAAAACGAGGATTTTTAATTTCGTGGTAATAAACCATCTGGCTTTCGATAAACCAAACAGTTAATGCCATTAAGGCAATTGTCAATAATTTAGGCCAAATGCTTTTTCGGGAATTATGAAGCAGCCAGATAGAGATAAGGTATGAGGCTAATACGCCAAGCAAAGGAGCAAGCACTATAAAGATAATGATGATAAGGACTCCGCTTGGCAAACCACCTTCTTTTCCGGCGGTATACCAGTTTACAACATTAAATCCGGCATGCGCTATTGCAGCTCCGGCAAATCCTCCAATAAGCGTATGGGACGAACTCGACGGAATTCCCTGCCACCATGTAAACAAATTCCATATAATTGCCGCTATTACGCCGGCCAAAATAACAACAAGGTCGATATCCATTGTTTTGGCAGTCTTTGCTACAGTATCGGCAACACCAAAACCAAAAACCCAATAGGCCACGAAATTAAAAAAAGCAGCCCATACAACCGCCTGGAAAGGCGTTAATACCTTGGTTGCAACAATTGTTGCGATTGCATTCGCCGCATCATGAAAACCATTAATGTAATCAAAGACTAATGCGAGAACTATAATAATTATCAGAAGAGTAAAATCCATAATTAACTGAATCTGATGTTATGAATGTTTTACTGAAATTGACTCAAGGACATTAGCCGCGCTTTTGCATTTATCGCAGGCCGACTCCAATACTGATAATACTTCTTTATAAATGATGATCTTTTTTGCATCATTTTCATTTTCAAAAAGATCAGCTACGGCTTTATCATAAACGGTATCCGATTTATTCTCCAGCTTGTTGATCTTTGCGCATGCGTCAGTAATCCTTTTAATCTTTTTCAGGTTGCGCAATTCCCTTACCGCAACATCAACTTGCTGGCATGCCTCAAGATTTATTTCTGTCAGCTTCCTGATCGATTTTGTGATTTTTTCGATATGGTATAAGCGCATTCTGCTTGAAGCACCATGCAAGTTCCCGGCAATATTATCAATGGCAGTAATAAGCGAATAAATATCCTCGCGATCAAACGGAGTTATAAAATTACGGCTCAATTCAAGATTTGTCTGTCTTGCAATGTCCTCGCCTATTTGCTCTAACTCTTCAATTCTTTGAAAAAGATCGTTTCTTTCACTCGGTGGAAGATTGACAACTTCATGCAATGCTGTAGCCATTGCAATCAGGTTACTTGTTGCCTGCTCAAATAATGGAAAGAATTTTTTATCTTTCGGAACCAAAAACTGGAAAAAGTTATTTATCGACATAATGTTAAAGTTAAGAACGCTGCAAATGTATTCACGTAATGTTAAGTTAATGTTAAGCTAACATCAAACTAATTGTTCCGTTTATTATTTTCATTTTTTTGTTTCAAGATTACTGCTGAGTTTCATATTTCAAACGTTTTCGTATTTTAGCATTCACAAAATTCACAACCACTATTTTATATTTCATGGACATTAACTTCAACAAAAACGAAGACCACAACAAACTTTTATTATCTGATTTAAAACAACGATTTGCCAAAGTACGTTTAGGCGGAGGCGAAAAACGAATCCAAAAGCTTCATGCCGAAGGCAAAATGACAGCTCGTGAACGCATCGATTATTTATTGGATGAAAAAAAGCAAAGCATTGAAATTGGCGCTTTTGTTGGTGACGGAATGTATGCCGAACATGGCGGCTGCCCGTCGGGCGGAGTCGTGATCAAAATGGGGTATATTAAAGGAAAACAATGCATCGTAGTTGCAAATGACGCGACAGTAAAAGCCGGTGCCTGGTTTCCAATAACAGGAAAAAAGAATCTCAGGGCGCAGGAAATAGCAATCGAAAATAAATTACCTATCATATATTTGGTGGATAGCGCAGGTGTTTATCTTCCGCTTCAGGATGAGATTTTCCCCGACAAGGAGCATTTCGGGCGCATTTTCAGGAACAACGCCATCATGAGCAGCATGGGAATTACCCAAATCGCCGCGGTTATGGGAAGCTGCGTTGCCGGCGGTGCTTATCTTCCGATTATGAGCGATGAAGC
>CAZSDN010000064.1:0-8808 GCA_964605595.1 uncultured Flavobacterium sp.
GAAACCTTCCCAAAGAAACGCAAGGATATGTTCCCGCTTTCCTTGCAACAATGTACATCTACGAATACCATAAAGAACACGGAATCGTTCCGAACCGCGCCATTGTAAAACATTTTGCAACGGATACGGTAGCGGTCAAACAACAAATCTCATTCAAGCAAATTTCAGATTTGCTCGATATTCCGGTAGCGCAGCTTCAGTTATTGAATCCGTCTTACAAAATAAACGTGATTCCGAATTACACTAACAAGATGCATTTCCTTCGTTTGCCAATTGATAAAATTGCGATTTTCACATCAAATGAAGAGAAGATCTATGCATACGTTTCTCATGAAATGTCTAAAAGGGAAAAACCTTACCAGCAATACATTTCACAAAAAGACTCTTCAACCCGGTTGGCTTCGCTTGACTCCGGGATCAATGTCAGCAAAACAAAATACCATACTGTTAAAAAAGGCGATAACCTGAGCTTAATCTCAAAGAAATATGGTGTTGCAATGGCTGATATTAAAAGATGGAATAAGCTCAAATCCAATAATATTTCTCTTGGAAGCAAGCTAAAAATTGTTTCGTCCGAAAAAGAATATATCGCCTCAAATGAGAAAAAAGAAGTTAAAGCTGTAAAAGAACCCAAAGAAACTTTAGTTGCTTCTGTTGATACAAAAGCGAAAGATGAAAATACCGTGTCAGAAACTCCAGAATACTATTTGGTTCAAAAAGGCGATAATCTGAACGCTATTGCCAGAAAATTTGGTGTAACTATAGCCGAACTGAAAGAATGGAACAATATGGAAGACAACAATGTATTGTTAGATACCAAGCTAAAAATCCAAAAAGCTAAAGAAGACGCGGTTGCTGAACAAAAAGAAGAATCAATTAAATCAACACAATACCATTTAATTCAAAAAGGCGATAACCTTGCCAACATCGCAAAAAAATATGGTGTGACCGTTGCTGAAATCCAGGAATGGAACAAACTCGAAAACAACAACATTCAATTAGGAAATAAATTAATGATCCTTAAAGATGATGTTCAGGTTTCAAACAGCACAATTGCCGTTAAGGATAAAAAACCTGTTTCGACTGAAAGCCATTACTTGGTCCGAAAAGGAGATTCATTGTTTACGATTGCCAAAAAATATCCGGGCGTTACAGTTTCAGATATTAAAAAATGGAACGGCATAAGCGACAATAACCTGAAGCCCGGAATGAAATTAAAGATTAACGGATAGGGCACCATAAAGTTCTTGTTTCTTAAATAAGCCTGCCATGAAAAATACTTTATTGGTTTTTTCTTTAATGATCCTGTTGGCTTCATGCAGGCAAGCTAAAGAACCGGTTTTACGCGAATCGGTTGGCAAGATCAATTCACTATCGATAATCATTACAGATCAATTGTGGAACGGTGAAATTGGCGACAGTCTTCGTAAGAAATTCGCAGCGCCGGTTGACGGCATTCCACAAGAAGAACCGCTTTTTACAATTAACCAATATCCGATAAAAGCACTCGACGGCCGCATCATCAGCCGCAATATGATTATTGTGAAAAAGGAAGAAAAAGATTCCCTTTGGTTTACGCAAAATAAGTTCGCACATCCACAAAATGTAGTCAATATTTCGGGTAATAATGTGCAGGAAATATTAAGCCATATCGAAACCAACGCCGATGAAATCATTAAAAGGTTCAAAGAAACAGAAATTCACGAAAGCCAGAAAATAATTGCGCAATCACTTCAGGACGATACGAAAATAAGAGATAAGTTCAATATTTCACTTCAAATTCCGTCTACCTACGATTATGCTTTGGAAAAGCGGAATTTCATTTGGCTCAAACGAGAAATCCTCAGCGGGAACAACAGTATATTGATCTATAAAGTCCCGTTTAAAACCATTCTCAAAAATAATAATGTAGTTGACAACATTCTCAAAATGCGTGATTCTATCGGCGGAATGTACATCCACAGCAAAGTAAGAAATACGAGAATGATTACTGAAGAATCCTATTCGCCTTATTTTTTCAAAACTTCACTCAACGGAAGGCGCGTTTATGAAACCAAAGGAACGTGGGAATTAAAAGGCGATTTCATGACCGGAACATTCATCAACTATGCAATCATGGACAGGAAAAAAGGAAATTTTATAATCCTTGAAGGATTTTGCTATGCGCCTTCAACCGACAAACGTGATTTGATGCATGAGATGGAAGCCATAATCAAATCAATGAAAGTTTTAAAACAACTAAAATGAATCTGAAATTTAAAATAAGGCAGTTTAACGAACTTTCTGCAACTGATATATACCAAATACTTCAACTCAGGTCAGAAGTGTTTGTAGTCGAACAAAACTGCGTTTATCAGGATATTGACGGCAAAGATCAAAAAGCGCTTCATCTTATTGGCGAATATGACGGAAAAACTGTTGCTTATTCAAGATTGTTCAATGCGGGCGATTATTTTGAAAACGCTTCGATTGGCAGGGTTGTAATCGCTCAGGATTATCGCGATAAAAAATGGGGGCATTTATTGATCCAGGAAGCGATTAAAGCTATAGAAACTGATTTCGGGAAGGCCCAAATTACAATTTCGGCACAATTATACCTTCAGCGGTTTTATGAAACAAACGGTTTTTCGGTTGTTGGCGAAACCTATCTTGAAGACGGAATTCCGCACATTGAAATGATCCGCGGTTAAATTTTTGTGATTACGATTTCAACCCTTTTATTCAAACTTTCTTTTATGCCTTTTCGCGGGAATTTTCTCCCGTAACCTTGGTGTGTCATGCGGTTTTTAGCAATGCCTTTTGAAACAAAGAAATCATAAATTTTTTGTGCTCGCGCCGTTGATAAATTATTCAATCCCGTTTCGAGATTGCGCGCGTCTTTAAACGAATGGGTAATGCAGCAAACATGTCCCTGGATTTCAAATTCAATTGAAGGATTGTTTTGGAAATAGCTTACGATTTTCGACAGCTCTTTCTCACTTTCTTCCTGATCAATAAACGAAGTACGGCTTCCTTCAAAAAGCAGCCGGTTGATGATGATTTTATCGCCAACTGAAAGCACATCTTCAAACGTTTTATAGCCTTCGTCAATGGGCGCATCCTTTTCATCTGTGTTGGCTTCGATGTTTTCATAAGAAACAAACACGGTAGCACGCCTGTTATTGGCACGGATTTTTTCAAGATCGATTTGTGAATCTAATAAAACTTCGCCTTTTCCGGTTACTGAAGCTGGCGTGAACTGAAAATAGGAATTTAATAAACCGGCAACATTTTGTGCTCTTTTTTCAGATAAGACCCTATTCGAATCGTCTGATCCGATGTCGTCACAAAATCCCTCAATCCGGGCAGACTTTATTTTTATCGTTTCATCAGAAAAAAAATACAGCAGTTTATCGGTTTCTTTATCAGAAGCTTCATAATCCCCGGATTCAAAATAAAGATCTATCGTCGTGTTTTTTTCCTGAGAAAATCCGACTGCCGACGATACTAACATTAAAATAATGGAAAGTTTCAAATTATATCTTTGTGATTACGAGTTCAACGCGCCTGTCATATTCATGACCTTTTTCAAGCGGAACAGTATTTCCGTAGCCTTTGAATGTCATGCGGTTTTTAGCTATTTTTTTAATTATCAGATATTTGTAAACGCTTTCGGCACGGTTTTGAGATAGTTGCCGTTTGCGCGTATCTTTGTCAATCGCTTCTTTTTGATAGGGCGGCGTACAGCAAACATGGCCCTGGATTTCAAATTCCAAATTCTTATATTTTTGCAGCACGCGCGCCAACTTGTCGAGATCGTTTTTGGATTTTAGCGTAAGCTTACTGCTTCCTCTTTCGAACAAAAGGTTTTCAAGATAAATATGATCGCCAACCACATGCTTTTTCTGAACGGTTGTGAAAAATCCCGGAAGCTGGATTTTAGGAAGCGGCTTCAAGTTCAATACAACATCAACGCGGCGGTTTTTAGAGCGCACTTCGGGCAGGTTTTCTACAACGTCATCGTCAATAAGAATGCGTCCCTTTCCTTCAATTGTAACGATAATTTTATTTTTAATCCCGTTGGCAATCAATGCTTGTTTTATTGTATTGGCCCGGTTGGTCGATAATTTGAAGTTATAAGCATCTTTTCCGATATCATCCGTGTATCCAAAAATCTCTACTGATTCGATCCGGGTAGAATCGGTTGTTTTGATGAAATTGACAACATCTGCGGCCTGATGTTCTTCCAGATTGAATTTTGCAAACTGGAAATAAACGGAGTGCACAATTTCTTCCTGGGCATTTATGGTTCCGCAGACAAGAAATACCGGAAGCAACTTTAAAAATCGGAGCATTATTTTTTAAGTTTTTTGTTGTATTCGGCAGTATTTGCAAGCAAAGCAACCGATTTTTTAATTTCAGAATTGTTATGGATATAATATTTATATAAACCTTCTTTGTACTGGTAGCGTTTTATGATTTCGTCTGTGATGAGGTTTTTAATTTCTTTCTGGTATTTATTCAGTTGATTTTCTTCGCTTTTTTGTACGGCCGACAGCAATTGCTGGTATTCATTGATGATAGATTCGTCCAGCTTTTCTTTTTTTGCCGCTTCAAGCGTGTTTTTCAAGGCGATTTCGGTTTCGGTATCAAAACTGAATTTCTTGTTTTTAAGGAAAGCCTTGAAATTGT
Organism: uncultured Flavobacterium sp.; assembly: GCA_964605595.1. Classification (GTDB taxonomy): domain Bacteria; phylum Bacteroidota; class Bacteroidia; order Flavobacteriales; family Flavobacteriaceae; genus Flavobacterium. Next base: position 4,672 of record CAZSDN010000064.1, read on the forward strand.
TGTAATCAGTATCGCTAACGGTAGGGATTTTATCGCCCAGATTCGGATTTTTATAATAGTAATCGGTTACGTAGTCAAAAATCCCGTCATTTTTCTGTAAAGCCAGCGTAATGTAGCTCAACTTGCTTTCCTCCATTTCAATATCGGGCAGGATTCCGCCTCCATCATAAACGGTTCTTCCTTTTCGTGTCTTGAAAGCATTATATTTTGATGCATCGGTACGGATTGCTTTCCCGTCTTTGTCTTTATTGGCATAATCCAAAGCCTGGATGCACCTTCCGGAAGGCGTGTAATATCGGGAAATTGTTACTTTTACCTGAGTTCCATAAGTAAGGTCGATTGGCCTTTGGACGAGGCCTTTTCCAAAACTGCGGCTTCCCACTACTACGGCGCGGTCGAGATCCTGTAAAGCTCCGGCAACAATTTCAGATGCCGAAGCGCTTTTTCCGTCAACAATTACAATAACCGGAATCTCAAGGTCTACCGGCTCGCGGGTTGTTTTGTAAACGTTATTGTGCTTTTCTATTTTTGATTTTGTGGTTACTATAATTTCATTTTTTGGGACAAAAAGGTTACAGATATTAACGGCTTCATTCAACAATCCGCCGGGATTTCCGCGCAGATCGAGGATTATTCTTTCGGCACCGTCGTTTTTGAGCTTTTCTAAAGCGTCTTTTGTTTCAGCCGAAGCCTTCCGGTTAAATTGGGACAAAACAATATAACCTGTCTTATCGTCTATTTTGCTGAAAAACGGAACGGCTTTTACATCCTCGTCAGCGAGAATGATTTGTGTTGAAGCAATTTTCCCCTGGCGGCTGTATTTGATGTCGATTTTAGCATTTTTCCCGCCACGGAACAATTGTGACGCGTCTTCTTTATAATCGGCAAGGCTAACTTCGCCAATCTGGATTATCTCATCTCCGGCTTTTAATCCGGCTTTGTCTGCGGGATAATTTTTATAAGGCTCTTTTACAATCAAACGGCCTTCTTTCCTGGTGATAACCGCACCAAGCCCGGTATATTCTCCGGTTCCGTTGATTTTAAACTTAACAACATCATGCTCGTTGAAATAATTCGTATAAGGATCCAGGTCTGAAAGCATGCTTTTTATCGCTTTGTCCATAATCTGTCCCGGGTTTGTTTCATCTACATAATTCATGTTGACGGTCTTGAAAACCTCGGTAAAAATTTCAACCTGTTTTGCTATTTCAAAAAAATCATCCTTAAAACTCGCCCCAACATATAGGAATCCGGCCGCCGCAACGGGGATTACATACTTTCTCCTCAAAAAATCATACATGGTATTATTGTCTTTTTTTCTTAAATCGCCTCCTCCATAAAAAGAACACGGCTACTAAAATAATAATAAATGGCCAAAGTGTTATTAATCCTATCAAGAAACTTGAAAATCCGTTAAAGCCCGATTTTAAAGCGTTGGCAATTTTTGATCCGTAAGAAACCGTTGCTCCGCTTTTGTTGGCCACTTTGGTATAAACTTCTATAGAAACCGAACTCATCGAAACTTTGTTTTGAAGGTATTTTAAACGGCCTTGTTTTGATTCAATTTCTTCACGGATTGCCGAGAGCTGAGTTTCGATTTCGAGGATTTCTGAAACTTTTGTCGCTTTTTTCAGCAATTCAAGATAACGGTTTTCGAGATGCTTTTTTGTTTTAATGCGGGCATCAATGTCAATATATTCTTCAGTAATATCGTTTGCTGAAATTTGTTTCTGGTCAAAATAGGCTACTCCTTTGGAAATCTCATTTATGAAAGCATCAAAATCTGAACTCGGAACCCGGATGTTAATGTTGCGGTAAAATGAATTATAATCTTTTCCCTGCGCATCATTCTGAATGAATCCGTTGAATTTTTTAACATTGTCGCGAATTGCATTATATGCTGCCGTCAGGTCATCGGTTTCAAAACGAAGGTTTGCTTCGCGGATGATTTTGGTTTCAATTTTTTCATCGGTTTGATTTTGGGAATAAGTAGATTTTTCGACAGCTGAATCTGCAACCATTGGAGTCGCTAAGTCCATCGCAACAACTTCTTCTACCGGAGCGTTACCATTGCATCCCAACAAAAAAACGCCATTAAGGAACAGGGAAAAAAGTACTTTCATAAATATCTCTTTTCTGTTTTAACGTAAAAAAGCAAATGATATTATGCTAATTTCCAACGCTTGAAATGCCTTGCTCTTTTTGGATTTCACTGATGAATTTTTCAAAAAGCTGAATGGTTTTGGCGTTGATTTCCGAATAATCCAAACGGTCTTTTGTTTGGTAAAAGAACATCAGCGCATAAGGCTGCCGCATTCCGCCTGAAAGGATTTGCTTGTTGAGGCGATAGGTTTCCCGAAGAAGGCGCTTGTAGTAATTCCGGTCAACGGCTTTTTTGAAATATTTTTTTGAAACTGAAACCCCAATTTTCAGCTTTTCATCCGATTCGGGAACGGGAACATAAACCAGCCGCAACGGATATTTTGACACCGATTTCCCTTTTGAAAACAACAGGTCGATCGTGTTTTTACTTTTTAATTTTTCGTTTTTTGAATAGCTGAAATCCATGGAATTGTTCTGGAACCGGTTTGGCAAAGTTACAAAGAGCCGGATGAAAATTGATTTAAAATGCCCGATTGTATAAAATTACTTACATTTAACCGCAATATTTGGTTTTATGGACAAAAAAAAATTCTATCTTTTATTACTTTTTTTTATCGGAATTGCTTCATTTTCGCAGGAAAACAAGCATCCGATGGCGATAGGCTTCCATTACGGTTTTGGTGATGAAATCAAAAATTCCGATTATACTTACACGAACCGCTATTTGAAAGGACAGTTGTATTATACGCTTAAAACCACCAAAAACTTCAGTTTTGAAATCCTGATCCAGCCTGAAGTGAATTTTGCTACGCATCAATTGCTGAACTTATATTTTGTTACGCCGGATGAACCGGATTTTGAAGAAAAGCGAGAACGTTACACTAAATTAAAAGACCTTCGCGAGTATGCCCTGAATGTTGGTTTTATCGTTAGAAAACCTATTTCAAAAACATTCAGCATTTATGCGTTGGGAAGCGTTGGCCCGATGATTACCGATACTGAAACTGAAAGGCTGTCGAAAGGATTTGCTTTTTCTGATGTTTTGGCGATAGGATTTTCTTTAAAAACCGGAAAAGCAACTTTAGATTTTCGGCCAAATGTGCGCCATACATCAAACGCCGGATTACAAAATTCAAACGCCGGATTCAATACAATGAATATCGAATTCGGCGTTAGTTTTCCGCTTTAAAAGAAGCGGATTTACAGGGTAACGTAAATATTGTAAACGAATTTTATGTAGCGGTAATTGATGTATATCTGTTTGCGGTTTCCCTGATTTTTACGCGTTACGATCTTGATGTTGCAATTTTCGCCATCATTATCCCGGCATTCAAAAGTAACGGTATCATCAAATTCTGTCGAAACTTTTTCGCCATAAGCGACTATTTTAAACAATTGCAAATCAGCCGAATATACAATTATCCGGTCTTTTTTTCCGTCAAGCGTAATGGCAACTGTAGATTCCTGAAAAGGCGCCCATTTTTTCCAGTTTCCTTTTGCGTCTTTCTCCATAACGCTGTAGCTTGTAGCTTTGAATTTATAGACTTGTGCTGAAGCAGACGGAATTCCGAAACCAAAAAAAAGAAGGAAGACAAGCGGATATATCGATTTCATTTTTAAATTTTTTTCCCGCGCAAGTTACAAATTCTGTTCCATAAATCGAATTCCATCAAAACAGCCAGTTTTATGAAAAATGAAAAACCCTCACTTAAGAGGCTTTTCGTTAATCGTTTTCAAACGAATTATTGTTTTTGTTAACATCGGCCATTAATCCGGCAGGATCAATTATGATTTTTTTGATGCTTTTTTTCAGTTTCGGAATGTCAAAACTGAATGTAGGTGAAGCCCAAGCCCAGTCGTTCAAGACCGTGCGGTTAACCGAATTGTCGGGATTATCCTTTACAAAATGCATCATCCGTAGTGGAATATGGAAAGCTTCTTTTGTACCGTCAGTATATTCAACCAAAAGATCAATAGGCATAGGCATCCGCCCAATCCTTTCGAGTAAAACGGTTGTTTTATCGTTATTCTCCG
>CAZSDN010000064.1:8818-15436 GCA_964605595.1 uncultured Flavobacterium sp.
TGACATCAATTTGCAGGTACGGATAATAAAATTAACAGATTTTATTGCATAATCGATCGTATTGGTTGTTTGCGTCCAATCGGTAAGATACCAATCCAGGTTAGCGCCCGACACACGTTCTGCGGTGCGTTTGATATCATTTGGCGTTGGATGCTTGAACTTAAATTCATTATAAAAACGTTTTATGGTTTGGTCAACGTTATCGTTCCCGATGATATAAATTAACTGACTTAAGAATAAACAACCTTTATAATAAGAAGCAATTGAATAAGGCCTGTTTTCGTCATAACGGTCAGAATGCGTGCTTTGAGGCTGCTCTTTACCCGAAGCGACAAGTTTACTGTAAGCGTCGTATATGTTTTTAAACGGATTCTGTTCTTTTTTCAAGGCAATTTCATTAAGCGCCAGGTATTCAATATAAGTGGCAAATCCCTCATCCATCCATGGGTGTTTAGATTCGTTTGAAGCCAGAATATGCTGAAACCAAGAATGTGCAAGTTCATGTGTTGCCGTTTTGAGCATTCCGTCAAGGGTTCCGTTTCCGAGCATTAATGTACACATGGCATATTCCATTCCGCCATCACCGCCCTGAATAAATGAATATTGTTTATAAGGATATGTGCCAACGGATTTATTGAAAAACCCCATAACATTTACCATAAGCGGCTGCAATCCTTTCCAGTTGTCTATGATCTTTGGATTGTTTTTGTACAGGAAATGTATGTCTACATTGTTTGGTCCTTTGACTATATCGTGCAGGTAATCTTTATCTGCGGCCCATGTAAAATCATGAACATTTGGCGCTTTGAAATGCCAGGTAAGCGTTGATGAATTCAGATCGTGCTTTACCTTTGTTCCGGGTTTTTCATAACCGTAACCAATTTTTTCCGGATTCTGAAGATAACCGGTTCCGCCTAAAATATATTCTTTGTCGATGGTAATTTTTACATCAAAATCTCCCCAAACTCCATGAAATTCCCTTGCAATGTATGGATCGGTATGCCATCCTTCAAAATCGAATTCGGCAATTTTCGGATACCATTGCGCCATTGAAAGTTCGATGCCTTCAGAATTGTTTCTTCCCGAACGGCGAATCTGTATCGGAACCTGTCCTTGGAAATCAAGCATAAAAGTTGTTTTTTTATTAGGCAGGATTGGTTTTGGCAAAGTAACTTCAAGAATCGTCCCAACGGTTTTTACCGACGCGATGTTTCCGTCCTGCTTGAAATTCAAAATATTCAGGAATCCGATTTCATCCGGTTTTAAATCCTTAAAACGGCTTTCTTTTATTTCAACTCCCGCAACTTGGGATTTTTTAACCATTCGCCCGTCCGGATCCTTGATGTTTTGAACCCGCATGTCCATTTCGCTTCCGGGCTGGAATGCATTCGGATACAAATGGTAATATACTTTTCGCAAAGTGTCGGCCGAGTTGTTGTGGTAAACAAGCTTTTGCTTTCCGTTGTATTGATAGGTTTTTACATCCATGGAAACATCCATCGTATAATCGGCTTTTTGCTGCCAATACCCTTTTTGCGCCAAAACGGAAACCGAACAAAACAGTAAAGAAATGATGAAGAATGGTTTTTTCATAATCAAGTTGGTTATAAATTAATAAGCCTGCCGGAATTGTAATTCCGGCAAGCCTAAATATTTTGAAGCTGAAAAATATTAGCCTTTAACGGCTTTTGTTTTGCCTTTTGACATTTTTTCAGCCATTTGTATAGCGTTGTAAGCGTTCACAATTTTACCTGAAACAGACGCTTTTGTGAAGGATTTGTTCAATGCGGTTTTTCCTAAATTAACATCCATGGTAATGGTGGTTCCAGAGTCCATGATGATTTGCTTAACCTGAGAAGCAGTTAGATTTGGATAATACGAGCGAACCAGTGCGGCAACTCCGGCAGCATTTGGTGATGCCATAGAAGTTCCTTGTTCGTATTTGAACAGATTGTTTGGAACTGTAGCATAAATCTGCATTCCGGGAGCATAAACGTCGACATTTTTCGCGCCGTAGTTGGAAAACGGAGCAACCAATCTGTTGCCATAAGTGTGATTAAGTGCACCAACGGTCAACACATTTTTAGCGATTTCAGTCTTTTTATCTTTTGTATCCGCCGGATAGGATGGCTCTACGTCAAGGTCTTTTCCGTCATTTCCTGCTGCAAATACGATCAGAACATCTTTTTTCTCAGCATATTTAATTGCGTCCCAAACCCATTCTTTGTGAGGTGAAAAATCTTTACCAAAACTTCCGTTAATTACTTTCGCGCCATTGTCAACAGCATAACGGATTGCAAGAGCAATATCTTTATCATATTCGTCTCCGTTTGGAACAGCTCTTAATGCCATGATCTGAACGTTATCGGCAACGCCGTCGCCACCAATTCCGTTATTACGGCTTTGAGCGATAATTCCCGCAACGTGCGTTCCGTGAAGTGCATCTTTCTTGTCCGGGCCAAAAACAATGTTGTTCCCGTATTTGGTGTCCTTGATGTCGTTTGGATTATCGCCAACAATTTTTCGACCGTCAAAATCTTTATTCAAATGATAATTCACCTGGTCATTAACGTGGTCGCCATATTCTTTGATGAAAGCATTTAAATCAGGGCCAACCTGCGGAAGAATCTGAAGCATTAGTTCTTTAGCCTGAACGATTTTAGGATCTGTAGCAGAAATCGCTTTCAATTCATCGGCCGTATAGCTGTCTTTTTTTAGATATTCGCGCAGAGCGGAATCAACCATAACGATAAAGTCGAGTTGCGCTTTATTTTCGGTAGCATCAGCTAATTTATTGGTATATGCCTCAAGCGCTTTTTTGTAAACTTCTGAGCCATCGTCACCTTTTTTAATAATCCGGACCATTTCCAGATTTTCGTCATTTGAATCGCCTAAAAAATTCCAGCCGTGGATATCATCGATATAACCATTATTGTCATCATCAATCCCATTTCCAGGAATTTCTTTTTTGTTAGTCCACACAACCGATTTTAAATCGTCATGCTCGATATCAACTCCAGAATCTACAACTCCTACAATAACCGTCGTTCCTTTCTTGCCTTTTAGCAATTCAGCATACGCTTTATCGACGCTCATGCCGGGAATACTGTCTTTTTCGAGATCCAAATGGCTCCAACGTTGCAATTGCGATTCGGTTAACTCACTTTTTTTAGCGGTAAAATTTTGTGCTCCGGAAGTAAGCGAAAAAGCTAAAGCAGCAACAAGCGCTAATTGATTCAGTTTAAATATTTTCATTTTTTTATATTTAATTTAAGACGATTGGTCAAAAATAGGTCAAGAAAGTTACAGCACAAACAAGAATTAACTTTATTTTAATTTCCACAAAGAGTTGAAGTTATCCATTTCTTGATCCGGCTCTTTGTTTAATATCATCGGCGCCGCCTGCTCTTTTTCGCGGCGAATTGCCATTCCCGAAGTTGTAAGTATAAGAAACGGTTGCGGTACTTACGTCTCGGCGCACACGGAAATTTTCTTTGTAATCTGTAAATTTGGTATCAGCCGTTGTTCGGTTTGTATAAAAAATATCGTTGAATGCAAGTCTTAAGTTACTGTTTTTAAATTTCTTCTGAAAACCCAGATTCATAAACCATATCGGATCAACAATCATAAAAGCATAAATTTCCTTTGCGCGGTAATTTCCCGTAACTTCGGCCGTGTAACCTTTTCCAAGCTTAAAATTATTGACGGAATTGCAATTATATGTGAAATTTCCCTGGTTTTGCAAAGTCGTATTGGCAACCGTTCCGGAATAGGAACCGTAATAAAAATTCAGGCTGTTGTTTATAGACCACCATTTCGTAACCTCGACAGGAAGAATCATGAATAAACCAAAAATATCGGCCGTGTTCAGGTTTTTATTGGTTTGAACCGTCAATTGCTGGTTGTTCTCGGATGGTGCGATTACTTCGGTAATGTTATCGGTTGTCCGTGAAAAACTCAGCGTCGTAAAAACTTTCTGGCCGTAAACATGCGTGAATTCCAACGAATGCGTGGTTTGTGGTTTCAGGTACGGATTTCCTTCTTTATAAGTCGTCGGATCCAAAAAGAATTTAAACGGATTCAGCTGGTCATAACTCGGGCGCGAAATCCTGCGGCTGTAATTAAATTCCAAACTGTTTTTCGGATTAAAAGCATAACTCACAAAAGCGCTCGGGAAAAGCTGCGTATAATTGTTCTTAAACGAAGTATCGTCAACAAGCTGTTCGCCTGTAATGTTTGTATTTTCAATACGAAGGCCAAAATAACCGCTCCATTTTTTGCCCAAATCCTTCGAAATATTGAAATAAGCCGCGTTGATATTTTCGGTATAAATGAAATGATTGCTTTTTGTTGGATCAAAAATAGGAACGCCGTTGCTTTCATCGTAAAATTTCAAATTATTATCTGCTTTTACATAACTCGATTTTACGCCGGTTTCAATTTTCATTTTATTTTTCAACGTTGTTACAAAATCACTTTTTGCGGCATAAATATTTAAATCGCCCACGACATCGCCGTGTAATAAATACGGATTCTGGAATTCCGAATTGTTCAGGTCGAAATAACGCGTCGTGAAATTCTGGTCGCTTTTATTTCCATAATTCGCATAGTCGAAATCGCTTGTAAGTTCGGTTCCCAAAGAATCAATCACAAAACGATGGTTCAGGTTTATAGAATGATTGTGCCAATTATCATAAGAATTATTCCTGGTCTGGAAACTCGAAGCTTTTGTATTCGAAGCATCATAAACATCCGAAATATTTTTCCCAACCGGATTGAATTTATTGCTCACGGCATTCGCGACAATTCCGAAAGTATGTTTTTTGCTTGCATAAAAATCGGCTCCGGCACGGCCGATATGGTTGCGGAAATCCATTTTCAGCCAATTGTCCTGATCGTATGCGCCTGTGAAATTCCCGTTTTCATAAAACTCCCGTTTCAGCAATAATTCATTGAAACCTTCGCGGTATGCAAAATTGTAACTTCCAAAAACATTCACTTTTTTGTCACGGTAATTCAGGTTAAAACCGTTGTTGCTTTTCGGATAACGGCCTTGTGCAAAAGCCGTTGAAACACTTCCGTTAAGGCCAACTTTTTTGCCTTTTTTCATTTTGATGTTGATGATCGATGAACCCGATGCGTCGTATTTCGCATTCGGATTTGTGATGAATTCAATTTTATCGATCGCGCCCGATGGAATTCCGCGTAAATAATTCGCAAGGTTTGTTCCCGTCATTGGCGTAGGTTTTCCGTCAATTTGAACAAGAATCCCGCCTCTTCCGCGAAGGCTGATGTTGTCATTGTTATCTACATTTACGCCGGGCGCTTTTTCCAGAACTTCAAACGCAGATGAGCCCGTCGCGCCAATATTGCTTTCGACATTCAGGATCATTTTTCCTTCTTTTCTTTCGATATAAGGTTTTGAATTTGTAATTACGACTTCGTCAAGGTTTTCAATTTGAGACTGAAAAGTTAAATTTCCCAAATCTATATTTTGGCTTGCTTCAAAAGGATTTCCGTTGTATTTTATTTTTTCATTTTCGGAAATCCGGATAAAATAGCTTCCTTTTTGGACATTCTGAAAAGTGAAATTCCCGTCCGGATTTGAATATTCCGTTTTCACGATTTTTTTATCCGATGCATTCATCAGGTAAACCATTGCATTTGAAACGGTTTCGTTTTTTTCGGTTAAAATACTTCCCTTGATTTCAATTTTTTCATTCTCAATAGTTTGCGAATAAAGTGCCGACAGGAAAGCCGAGAGCATAAATGCTGCGATTGCATAGACTAATTTTAACATAACTGTTGTTTTTTTGATTTGATTGTGATGATTAATTGCAGTTTTGGATGATTTTCAATAATGTTGAATTCATGATTTCCAGATGTTCAGGCGAGATTCCGTTTAATGCGGTTTTACGGTTTTCGATGACGAGGCTTTGCACTTTTTCGATAATTGATTTTCCTTCTTCAGTAACGTTGAGGTTGAATTTTCGCCGGTCGTTCGGGTTTATTTCGCGATCGAGATATTCGGATTTTACAAGCAAATCGATAATCCGTGTCACCGACGCATTGTCTTTAAAAACTTTTTCGCCGATTTCCTGTTGTGTAATTCCGGGATTTTCCAAAATCGATTTGATGATCAGCCATTGATCGATTGTTATTTTAAATCCATTTTCGCGTAATCTTTTCTGCGCATACATTCTGTATGTTCTGATTGCTTTGTCGATTGTGTAAAATGTAATGTCTTTGAGTTGTTCCATTTATACTTGAAATTTGACCAAATTTAAAAATGATTTGTCAATAATTGATATATCAAATAAAATTTAACAACAATTTTTGATTTTGAATTTAAAAGCGATTTTAATGATTAAAGAATATCTTCACAAGAAAAAACTTCCTTCAAACGCACGCCTTTTTCAGTATTTTCAACAGTAATGATTTGATTGTGCGCGTCATGTTCCAGCCATAAAAAGTAATTGTTTTCGGCGGCTTTTTTCAGGAATTTCGCTTTTTCGGGTAAAGTCAAAAGCGGGCGGGTATCATAACCCATTACATAAGGCAAAGGCAAATGGCCGGCTGTTGGCAATAAATCGGCCATAAAACAAATCGTTTTTCCGT
>CAZSDN010000065.1:0-1677 GCA_964605595.1 uncultured Flavobacterium sp.
CGTGCTGGTCGTAACAACCAAGGTCGCATCACTGTTAGACATCAAGGCGGCGGTCATAAACGTCAATATAGAATCATTGACTTCAAACGTAATTTTATTTCCATCGACCACCGTGTAACCACCTTGTCCTTCCATAATAAAACGCAATGCCGAGGCTTTGTGCCGATGTGCCGATGTGCTTTCGCCGGGACGCGTTACCTGGATTCCGGTGTAAAGCCAACCAACTGCTGCAGAAACATCTTTTCGTTTATCATTTACCAGATAAACCACGCGGCGGCCGGCTTGTTCTGGAGTGACAAGTTCGGATGATTTTAAAACCAGTTCACGCAGGTCTTCATATTTCCAAAGCATTGGAACGGATGAAGAACGAGGTTCCCAAGGCTCGATATCGTTGGCAACCGTCCAAAGCGCACCAGCACCTAACGATTCAAGTTCTTTGTAATAGGCTTCGAGTTCTGGCGTATCCTGAACTCTGGCTCGTCCAATTACATCGTCGTTGTGTTTTGCTTCCATAATTATTGTCAAATGTCAAACGTCGAATGTCGAACGACAAACGAACTTTATCGGTTATAAAAATCTTCGTTGTTGTTTATAAATGTAATTTTCCGGGTTGGAGCCGTGTTGACACGCAAATCGAAAATATCGAACCTGTTATAGTGTCCAAGGATATCGTGCATTTGTTTAGGTTGGATGCATTTTTGCAGGTCAATTTCAGCATAAACGATTCCTTCATCATCAATTAATGGTTCGCCGATAACAGCTCCGTTTGGTCCGATGAATCCTGAGAAAGCAGAATTTTTACGTGTTAGTAATTCTTCAATATTTGGAACTTCAGGCTTTAATCGCTCCATAATTTCTTTTGAAATCGTAGAGCATGAAACAATCGTAAATAGTTTTCCTTCAAAGGAATGCGCCGCGGCACGAATCTTAATAGCCTCGGCCATATTGTAATCAGGCGGCGCAACCGGAAGCGAAATGTAATTGGCAATGTGAATCAGTTCGCCTTGCGACAATAACGCAAATCTTGCTAAAGTATTCGTGTTTTCGCCGCATGCCAGCGTTCCAATTGGCCCTATTTTGGTATTGTACACTTTTAGAGACGAACCATCGCCCGATGTCCAAGTTAGTTTTTCGGCCCAGGTTGGAACCAGTTTTCGGTGTTTGCCGATTAGGTTTCCTTCGCTATCGATAATTAAATTGGTGTTGTAAATTTCGCCATAACTTTCTCCACGCTCGTTTATTCCAATTACAATGTGAATATTATATTCTTTTGCGGCTTTGAGTATTTTAGCGATTTCAGGCCCGTTGGCAGTAACAGAATTTTTATACAATTCTTCATACCATTTGCTGCCCTGAACCGGTGTCATAATCCAATTCCAGTAGGGATAACCTGCAACAAAAACTTCAGGAAATGCTATGAGTTCTGCGCCGTTCGCGCTTGCTTCTTTTATAAATGAAATTGCTTTGTCAACCGTTTTATCGGCGTCAAGAAAGACAGGAGATGTCTGAACAGTTGCGGCTTTGAATTTTGAAAAAACCATTTTTAGGTTGTTTTTAAATTTTAAATGATTTGATAACGCTGGGATTTTCGGTTCTAAAGATAAGGTTAATGAATTAAATATAGGCTTATTTTAGATTTGATTTTCGACGAAGCTTGCCGGTTGTTGGGAAAATACC
>CAZSDN010000065.1:1687-15429 GCA_964605595.1 uncultured Flavobacterium sp.
TTCCTCTGAAAACGGCTCGGCCTTGATGTCATTCCTTCCTTCGGCAATTGCTACGTTTACTAATGTCACTTCGCCTTCAAGACAGGTTTTTCCGTTTTCATCTTCGAACTTAAATCCGCAGTTTACCGACGCGCCTCCTAATTTTTCAACCCATAGCGATTTGGTCAGGATTTCACCTAAACGGGCAGCTTTTTTAAACTGCACTTTTAAATCGACTGTCGGAATCCCATTTGTTTCATGAATGGTTGAAAATGGACGTTCCAAAGCTTCTTCAAACCAATCTTCCACCAAATCGTTGAGCATTTCGAGGAATCTCGGATAGAAAACGATTCCGGCGTAATCAACGTGCCTGAAGCGTATTTGCTCTTTTTTTATAAATTTCTGTCCCATTAATTTTTGAGTTTAAATCGTTGGATTTTTCCCGTTTCGGTTTTTGGCAACGTTTCCATGAATTTTATTTCGCGTGGATATTTATAAGGTGCGGCAACTTCCTTAAACCAATCCTGGATTGATTTTGCGAGTTCATCCGAAGCGGTTTCAGGTTGTTTTAAAACGATATTTGCACAAACGAGCATTCCGCGCTCTTCGTTTGGCAAGCCAACAACCGCACATTCAGCAATTTCAGGATGCGAAAGCAAAACACTTTCGACTTCAATCGCAGCAATATTATAGCCTGATGAAATAATCATGTCGTCGCCACGCGCTACAAACCAGAAATAACCATCCTTGTCTTTTTTGAAAATATCTCCGGTAATATTCCATTTGTATTGAACGTATTCTTTTTGCTTTTCTTCGGAATTTAAATATTTACAGCCTGTAATTCCGCGAACAGCAAGTCTTCCGGGTTCATTGTCTGGAAGCTCATTCCCGTTCTCATCTATGATTTTTGCTTCGTAACCCCGAATTGGCAAACCGGTCGCGCCTTTTCGCATGTTCTCTTCGTTAGAGGAAATGAAAATGTGAAGTATTTCGGTCGAGCCGATTCCGTCGATGATTTTCAAACCAGTTGCTTCATGCCAGTCTTCCCAAACTTTTACGGGCAAAGCTTCACCGGCGGATACGCATTTCCGCAACGAAGAAATATCAAACTCTTTTACCTTCGACGTAATTACGCGCCAGGCGGTTGGAGCTGTAAAGCAGATCGTAATTTTATATTCTTCAATGGCTTTGAGCAATAATTCCGGCGTAGGTTTTTCAATCAAAAATGTCGATGCGCCAAAATAAAACGGGAACAAAACCAATCCGCCAAGCCCGAAAGTGAAACCAAGTGGCGGGCTTCCGGTGAAAATATCGTTTGATGTTGGCTGAAGGGAATATTTCGGGAATGCTTCGCAAATCAATAAAACATCTTTATGGTAATGCGAGGTCATTTTTGGTTTTCCGGTAGTTCCCGAGGTAAATCCGATAAGGCAAACCGAATTGGAAAGCGTATGGTAATTCGTAAATGTTTTTGGTTTTAAAGGCATCAATTGCTCCAACTCGGACGGATTTTCGTTAGAACCGTCAAAAGCGCAAATTCTTTTCAGGAAAATAGATTCTACATTATTCAACGCGTCAATCAATCGAATGTCACAGAAAGCATGCGAGATTTCGGCACTTTCAATCATAACGGATAATTCTTTTTCACGTAGCAAAGGCATTGTTGCAACCACAATTCCGCCAGCTCTTAAAATTGCAAACCAACATGCAACAAACATCGGATTATTGGCAGAACGGATCAAAACACGATTTCCGGATTTAAACCCTAAATTGTCAACCAATACATGCGCAATCTGATTTGATTTTTCATATAAATCCTGATATGTCCATTTTTCTTCAAATGTTTGAATGGCAATTCGGTTTCTATTTCCTTCTTCAATATGGCGATCCAAAAGTTGGTAAACGCAATTTAAGTTTTCAGGAAAATGAAAATCAGGATGATCCAAGATATAATCAGCCTGAAGCTCAATTGCCGGAAGATGCTCATGCGCGAAATTATCCTCGTAATGTTTCATTTTTTTGGTGTTGAATATTGGTTTTTAGGTGTTAGTATAAATATTATTAACTGTTAATTATTCATTATTAATTGTTTTGTGGCTTTCTGGTTTCAATGCTTTCTTCATTCCTTCCACCATTTTGCGTTCTGCAATTTTGGTTGGATATAAATGCTGAATCCCCATCTTGTATTGTTTCGGAATATCATCTGCTTCAAAATTTTCATATGCTTGTGCATTGCGTACAAAGTTCGGATCCATCAATAATGGTTTTCCGAGGGCGACAATATCGGCTCTTCCGTTTAAAATTATCGTATTTATTTGGTCGATGTCCTGAATAAAACCGGCAGTAATTGTTGGAATATCAACCGTATTTCGAATTGTATCCGAGAACGGCGTTTGCCACATTCTACCTATTTGAGGCTTTTGATACGAAACCGTATTTCCTGTAGAAACATTTATAATATCGGCTCCGGCATCTTTGAATGCTTTTGCTATTATTAGTACATCTTCCTCAGAAATTCCGTTTTCGGCCCAATCACTTGCTGAAATCCGGACTGAGATTGGTTTATCCGGATGGAAAACTTTCCGCATTTCCATAAAAACACGTAGTGGGAATTTCAATCGGTTTTGAATGCTTCCACCAAATTCATCTGTACGGATATTTGTTAATGGTGACAGGAACGAAGCCAATAAATAACCGTGATGCGCCTGCAATTCAATCATATCGAAATTTGCTTCGTCAGCATTTTTTGCCGCCTGAACGAATTGAGAAACGATTTCATCCATATCGGCTACATCCATTTCCTTTGGAATTCCCAGTTTTTCATTAAACGCAATAGGTGAAGCTGAAAGCAATTCCCACGGATTTTCAATAGGCACGTTTGTGGCTTCCCAAGGTTTTTTTATAGCGCCTTTTCGGCCGGAATGGCCTAATTGGATTCCGATTTTCGTTTTGGTATTTTGATGGATAAAATCAACTATACGTTTCCATTCAACTATTTGATTTTTAGAATATATTCCGGCACAACCTAAAGTAATGCGTCCGGTTTCTGAAACAGATGTCATTTCGGTTAAAATCAATCCTAAACCTGAAACGGCACGAGTGGAATAATGCATGAAATGCCAGTCGTTTACCACACCGTCATTTGCAGAATATTGCCCCATTGGCGACATGGCAATCCGGTTTTGCAACTGCATTTTCCGAAGTGAAAACGAAGTAAAAGCAGGCGGCGTATTTTCAGGATTATCATGTTTTTGGTTGAATTCATGAAGCACTTTCTGCGTAAACGATTTATCACGGATAGCAAGGTTTTCGAAAGTTACTTTCTTCGCGCGCGTCATTACTCCAAATGCAAACTGGTAAAAATTCTTATCGATATGGGAATCCATTTTTTCGAACCAATCCAAAGATACATTTGCGGCATGCTGTATCATTTCAACACGGTTACGACGTAGCTTCTCATACATTTCGAATGCTTTTTCTCTGTTGGTTTTGTATTCTGTAATCGAATCGGCCAAAGCAATGGCGCATTCCATTGCCAGTTTTGTGCCTGAGCCGATAGAGTAGTGGGCTGTCGCTTTTGCATCGCCAAGCAACACAACCTTACCATAATGCCATTTGTCATTTGTAATTGCCGGAAACTGGCGCCAATGCGATTTATTGGAAATTAGTTTATGACCGTCGAGTTCTTCTTTAAAGATTTCAGAAATCTTTGTAATTGTTGCATTTTCGTCTGAAGTTTCAAAACCGTGACCGTTCCAGGTTTCTTCGGTACATTCGAAAATCCATGTACTCATTCCGGGTTCGTATTGATACGTATGCGCAACGAAAGTTCCTTGTGGCGTTGTCCTGAAAAAATAAGTAAAAGCGTCTAAAGGCTTTGTAGAGCCGAGCCAGACAAATTTATTTTTCTGCATGACAATCTTTGTCCCGAAATCGGATGCGAATTCCGTACGGATTCCGCTATTGATTCCGTCGCAGGCAACGATATAATCAGAATCCTTAAATTGTGAAAGATCGTCAACATTTTGCTCGAAATGAAGCGAAACTCCTTCTTCGGTACATCTTTGTTGTAACAACTGAAGCAGTTTCTTTCTGGAGCATCCGCAAAAACCGTTTCCGGTAATGCGTACAATTTCACCATCACGGGCAACATCCAGATCATCCCAATAGGCGAAATTGCTCCGGATTAAATCGTAAGATTTTGGATCTCTTGTCAGGAATTCACTCAGCGTTTCATCTGAAAAAACTACTCCGAATCCGAAGCTGTCATCAGATTTATTCCTTTCATAAACATTTATTTGAGTTTCGGGTAATGCTTTTTTCAACAATATCGAAAAGTATAATCCGCCCGGTCCGCCACCAATTACAGTAACTTTCATGTTAGTTTCGTTTGATTGAAAAAATTTCTCCCAATCGTGCATAACCCGAGCCGGCCAGCCTTGAAATCGGACGATAAGTTTCCATATTTATTTTGAAATCATCCAAAAGCACGCTATCATCAAAATGAAACATCACTACTTTTCCGAAAATCACATACGATCCACCGTTTTTATGCTGCTCGATATGATGATGGTGCGTAAGTTCGCATTCCATTGTAATCAGGCTTTCCTTGACTCTTGGCGGTTTGACTTTTACGGATGATAACGGCGTAATTCCAGCAAAATCGAATTCGCTTTCATGTGACGGTAAAGAATGTGATGTCATATTCATTTTTTCAGCAAGATCTTCAGTAACCATATTTACCACAAATTCCTTTGTAGTTAGTACATTATTCAATGTGTCTTTATTATTATTTCCTGAACGGGAAGCCGAAAACATTACGTGTGGCGGGTCGTCACCAACTGCATTAAAGAAAGAAAAAGGTGCAAGATTTGGAATCCCGTCTTCGCTTATGCTTGAAATCCAGCCAATAGGGCGTGGAATTATAGCTCCGGTGAGTAATTTATATATCGCTTTTTGGTCGATTTCGTTTGGATCGAATTGCATTGTTGTTTGTTTTTTACAAATTAAATAAAATAAAAGCTAGCATTTTGGTTTTGCAGAGTGATTTTCGAAAACGTTGTAGAAAAAAACAGTTCTATCTAAATCTATACAATTACAACACTTTGTTCGGGTTTTGTCCCACATTTCTCCCATCATTCTCTTACTTTTCTCTTATAAAAGGGGTGTTTTGTAAGAGAAGAGTAAGACAATCCTCGAACAAAGCTCGGAGAAACGATGTCGATTATCATGTAATTATCCTGAGAATTCTAATTTTATTATTTACTTAAAAAAGTAAATTTTAAACACAAAAACTATAATAAAATTACATTAGCTATAATTTTAGAGTAGTTTTTTTATAAACTATGTTTTTATATATTTGCTAAAATAGTATATTTATGCAAAATTTATATATATGGAGATTATAGCATGTCCTAAATGTCAAAATAATCAGATAGTAAAAAGCGGTGTAATTAAGGATAGACAACGTTATTTATGTAAGAAGTGCAATTACTTTTTTACGGTAAATAAAATAGGCAAAAAGATCGATGATTACTATGTTACAAAGGCTTTGCAGTTATATTTAGAAGGGTTGAGCTATCGGGAAATCGAGCGTATTTTGGGAGTTTCGCACGTAACAGTCAGCAATTGGGTAAAAGAGTTTAAAATCAAGAAGCCTTCTCACGGAGATTATCATCCAACGTATAAAATCCTAAATCATTTAGAACTTGTAGAATATCTGAAAAACAAAGAACAACTTTCTGGCGCAGGAATGATTATCACTGAACTTGGCGATAAGTTCATGCTTATAAAATGGGAGCGTTTTAAAGATTAACTATACTTCTTTACATTTATATATATCAATATTTTTTTCATCGGTTCATTTGTAGAATTTAGTCGGACAAAAAACAAGATTAACCACTAAACCAACATCTATGAAACGATTTTACTTGATGGCAGCAGTTTTGCTTGCTTCGTTAGAAGGTTTCTCTCAGGGAGCGCCGGAATACGGAAGCGGATTGAAGTTCAATCTGAACGAGGACGGCTCAAAATACCTTAGAGTTTTGGCTTGGAACCAGATTTGGCTCCGCTCATCTGAAATGAATCCCGGGACATCTATAAACGGGGAAGAAGCTACAACAAGCACCGATATTGGAAACCGCAGGTTGCGGATGCTTTTTCAGGCACAGCTTTCTAAACGGTATATGATTGTAACACATTTCGGAATCAACAATCAGACATTTACAAACGGTGGCGCTGCCGGAACGACCGGAACCGGTGGTTATGGCCAAGGCAAAAAACCGGGCTTGTTTTTTCATGATGCATGGAACGAATATGCGGTAGTCTTGCCTGAAGCCGATAAAAAATTTAGTCTATCTATTGGTGGTGGATTACACTATTATATGGGACTTTCCCGTATGACAATGTCTTCAACGCTGAATTACCTCGCAATCGATGCGCCAATTTTTAACTGGCCGTTGATTGAAAACTCGGATCAATTTGCAAGGCAGATGGGACTTTTTGCAAAAGGCAAGTACGGAAAGTTTGAATATCGTGTTAGCTATAACAAACCGTATGCGACTAATGTAACACCTGTTGATGTAACTAATGCCGATGCATCAGTCGCAGTTGATAACAGCGGAAATACCAAATGGTCTAAAGCGGGCTATTTTGAATATCAGTTTTTAGAAACAGAATCAAATGTGCTGCCTTATAAAGTTGGTTCGTATTTAGGAACTAAAAAAGTATTCAATCTTGGCGTAGGTTTCTACAACGCGCCAGATGCTACAAGAACTTCGGTAAATACTGTAGTTGGAAAACATGACATGACATTACTTTCGGCCGATGCTTTTTTGGATATGCCGATTGGTAAAAAGGAAAATAAGATGGCTTTGACGGCTTACAGTGTTTTTTATAATTATGATTTTGGACCGAATTATCTTCGTAATTTAGGTATCATGAATGTAGGTACGGCAGATGCAAATTTTACCGGTGACCGGGCTTTAGCAGGTGCAGGAAATCTACAGCCAATGATTGGTTCAGGAAATATCTGGTACACACAAGCCGGTGTTTTATTACCTACATCTGTAGAAAAACCAAAAGTAAGAGTGCAGCCGTTTGGAGCTTATACATATAAAAACTTTGATGCTTTGGATAAAGCAAGCAATCAGTTTGACATTGGTGCGAACTTCTTCATCGACGGGCATCATGCAAAGATTACAACACAATATTCTACTCGTCCAGTTTATGTCGCCGCAGATAATATTGACGGAATGAAAGGCGAGTTCATCGTACAATTACAAATCTATTTATAAACAAAACTATGAGTACAAAATCAACAAAAGGAATCTGGAAAGTCATTACGGCTTCCTCGCTCGGAACACTTATCGAGTGGTATGACTTTTATATTTTCGGAAGTTTGGCGGTTGTTATTTCGACCAAATTCTTTCCATCGGATAATCCGACTGCAGCGTTTTTATCAACATTGGCAACGTTTGCGGCTGGTTTTGTGGTCCGTCCGTTTGGAGCTTTATTCTTTGGGCGACTTGGCGATTTGATCGGCCGAAAATATACTTTCATGGTAACGCTTTTGCTTATGGGTGGCGCAACATTTTTAATTGGATGCGTCCCAAGTTATGAAACAATCGGATATTTAGCGCCGGTATTGGTTTTAATATTACGTTTACTGCAAGGTTTGGCACTTGGTGGCGAGTATGGCGGAGCAGCGACTTATGTTGCTGAACACGCACCCAAAAGTGAGCGTGGTTATTGGACTTCGTGGATTCAGACAACAGCAACTTTCGGATTATTCATTTCATTAATGGTAATTTTACTGACCAGAAGTGCTTTATCTCCGGAGCAATTTGACGAATGGGGTTGGAGGGTACCGTTTTGGATTTCAATCCTGATGGTTGTGGTTTCGTATGTAATCCGTCAAAAAATGCACGAATCGCCTGTTTTTGCAAAAGCGAAAGCCGAAGGAAAAACCAGTACAAATCCGTTAAAAGAAAGTTTCGGAAACAAATACAACCTGAAATTCGTTTTGTTGGCGCTTTTTGGAGCGGCAATGGGACAAGGCGTGGTTTGGTACACGGGTCAGTTTTATGCGATGAGTTTCCTTAAAACAGTAATGTTTGTCGATTCGTCTCAAGCTGACGGATTACTCGGACTCGCATTACTATTCGGAACACCGTTTTTCTTATTCTTCGGATGGCTGAGCGATAAAGTTGGAAGAAAGGCAATCATGATGCTCGGAATGTTATGTGCAATTTTACTATACCGTCCGATTTACAAAGCGATGTACACAACAACTGATGTGGCGACTAAAACAGAAATCGTTGCCAATACTAAAATCGTAGCTGAACTCAAGGAAGGGAAGGAGCAAAAAACAGATTCAGTTTATACAACCACCAAAGAATTCACTGACGGAACACAATGGAAACAGGTTAAAACGCTACATTTAGAAAACGGAACTCCAGTTCTTGACGAAAAAGGCGTAGCAAAATCAGATACGAAAACTACGGTTCAGATTAACGATTCAGACAAATGGTCACTGATTTGGCTAATCTTTATCCAGGTGATTTTTGTAACAATGGTTTACGGTCCAATCGCGGCTTTTCTTGTAGAAATGTTCCCGGTAAAAATCCGTTACACCTCAATGTCATTGCCGTATCATGTTGGAAATGGTATCTTTGGAGGTTTGCTTCCAGCAATTTCAACCTATTTTGTAACAAACGCAAAAGAAAGCGGCAATCCGGAATTCTACCTCGAAGGATTATGGTATCCAATCATTATCGCGGCAATAAGCTTCGCCATCGGAATGGTTTATCTGAAACGTAAAAATAATATGGAAAACGAATAAAAATATAATTATGAACGCACTTAAAAGATTACTCGGAATTGTTTGGCTCGCTTTGGCAGCCGCGGCAGCTTATTTTTGTATCTTTATTTTTGGTTATCCGAAATTTATTTCAGGGAAACAGGAAGATCTTGTTTTTGGGATTATCATTCTTTTTGTCCTGACGCCACTGATTGTTTTCGGACTGGGAACTTTTGGATATTATGCCCTTATTGGAGAATATGACGATAAAAAATAATTGATATAGTTTTTTAATTGGATGCTTTAGCTTTCAGGTTTTTACCTGGAAGCTTTGGCTTTTTATAATAAGTGAATGAAAAAACGGCACGAACAAAAATTAATTATAACCAGCCTCATTTTATTAATCGGATTCAATATGCCAATAGTGCTGATTTTCGACAGCGCTGGAGCAATTGGCGGAATTCCGGTTATTTACGTGTACTTTTTTTCGCTTTGGCTGTTCTCAATTTTGGTTTCATTTTTAATCATAAAAAGATATCATGAGTAGTGCGGTTCTATTATTGATATTATCGGTTTATCTCGGATTGCTTTTCCTGATCGCCCATTGGGGCGAAAAGAAAGGAAACAGCAAATGGACAAACAATCCTTACATTTATACATTATCACTGGCGGTTTATTGCAGCGCTTGGACGTATTACGGAAGTATTGGCGTTGCCGCAAATTCCGGGCTGAATTATCTTCCGGTTTATGTCGGACCCATTATTATTATTCCGGCGTGGATCATCATTTTGAAAAAAATCATCCGCATTTCAAAAATCAACAAAATTTCAAGTATAGCCGATTTTATTTCACTCCGCTACGGAAACAGCAGGTTTCTCGGCGCATTAGTAACGCTTGTTTGTATTTTCGGGATTTTGCCCTACATCGCTTTACAGCTCAAAGCTATTGCCGAAACTTTCCACGTGGTTACAAAAACATCCGAAAATTCTAATATTTTCAGTGATACAACGACTTATGTAGCGATTGCATTGGCGCTATTTTCATCCTATTATGGAACGCGTTACGTTGATGCATCTGAAAACAGGAAAGGTATCGTTACAGCGGTTGCAATGGAATCAATTCTGAAATTATTCTTTTTCCTCTTACTCGGAATTTATGTAACATTCTTTGTTTTTGACGGTTTTGATGACATCTATGCCAAAGCAAGTTTGTTGGAGAATTTTAAAGAGAAAAATACAATTGGCGGAATTCCACAGGCGATTAACTGGTTCTTTTTATGCATTTTGTCTTTGTTTGCAATTTTCCTGCTTCCAAGGCAATTTCAAATGGGAGTCGTAGAAAACAATAGGGAGAAACATTTATTTACAGCAATCTGGCTTTTTCCATTGTATCTCTTGCTTTTCAACTTATTTGTATTCCCGATTGCCTGGAGCGGAAATATACTTTTCGAAGGAACATCTGTAAATCCTGATACGTATTCGCTTTTGATTCCACAGTTTTTCGATAATCAAGCGGTTACAGTTTTGGTTTTTTTAGGCGGATTTTCAGCCGCAATTTCAATGATTGTTGTGTCGTCTATCGGTTTATCTACAATGCTGAGTAACAATCTTTTGATTCCGTATGGTTTTCTGGGAAGATTGCAGAGCGATTCACAGGAATCAAATACAAATAAAATCGTTCGAATCAGGAAAGTTGGAATTTTCCTGTTGATAATATTATCTTATTTTATTTACAGGTATTTCGTTTTAGAATATAATCTTTTCTCTATCGGACTGGTTTCGTTTGTTGTTATTGCACAATTAGCTCCAGCTTTTTTTGGTGCGGTTTTTTGGCGGCGCGGTTCCAGAAATGGTGCTGTTGCAGGAATTATCGTCGGATTTATAATTTGCCTTTATACGCTTTTGATTCCATATATGATCGGAATTACAAACTTGGACAATACTTTTGTAACCAACGGCCCGTTCGGAATTGAGCTTTTAAAGCCATTTCAGTTATTCGGAATTGATTATTTAGATCCGGTTCCGCAGGCACTATTTTGGAGTATTTTATTTAACGGAATGGCTTATCTGGCGGTTTCAGTAAGTTTCAAAGGAAATTACCGTGAACGCAATTATGCCGAAATGTTCGTCGATATCGACAAATACATTACGATGCACGAAAATGCTTTTATCTGGAAAGGAACTGCTTATACAAGCGATATCAGGAAAGTTTTAAAGCGATTTCTGGGCGAGAAAAGAACACATCGCGCACTAAATATCTTCAATCGAAAATACAATATTGACAAAGACCAAGAACTTGCCGATTCAAGATTGGTAAAGTTTGCCGAGAATTTATTGACTGGGCATATCGGAACGGCTTCAGCCAAAATATTAATTGCCAGTGTTGTAAAAGAAGAAAAAATAGCATTGCCGGAAGTCCTCAAAATCCTTGAAGAATCCAAAGAAAATATCATCATTAATAAAAAACTTACTGAAACGTCAAACGAACTCAAAACGATTTCGGCAAAACTCAAAATTGCAAATGATGAATTAATTAGTAAAGACAAGCAAAAAGATGAATTTCTTGATACAATTTCACACGAATTAAGAACGCCAATTACGGCAATTCGGGCGGCGACAGAAATCCTTCATGACGACGATGACGTGCCGCATGAAATGAAAAAGCAGTTTTTGCAAAATATTATTTCCGAATCGGATCGTTTGAACAGGTTGATTTCAAAAATTCTGGATATGGAGAAATTCGATTCAGGAAAACAGAAAATAGATATTACTGAAAACAATATTTACCGTACTGTTTCTGAAACTTTAAATCAACTAAATCAATTAATTGAAAATAAGAACATTAAAGTTTATGCTATTTCAGAAGAAAACATTCCTGAAATTATGTATGATGAAGACCGAATTATGCAGGTTGTCTATAATTTACTATCAAATGCAATAAAATTTTGCGCAGATATTGATGGTGTAATTACGATTTCCATAAGCCAAAATACTGACGAAATCCGGATTGCCGTTGAAGACAATGGAAAAGGAATACATGAAAATGATTTTGAGGAAATTTTTGAGAAGTTCTACCAATCGCAAAACCAGAATATCAGGAAACCTATTGGCAGTGGTTTAGGATTGGCAATCAGTAAAAAAATTATTGAGCATCATCATGGAAAAATCTGGGCCGAAAATGTTCCAAATTCAGGCGCAAGGATTACCTTTATGATTCCTAAAAAGCTAATTCCTTAAAATGAAAAAAATACTAATCGTTGATGACGAACCAAATATTGTCATGTCGCTCGAATATACTTTTAAGAAAAATAATTTTGAAGTTTTTATTGCCCGTGATGGCCAGGAAGCCCTTGATATTTTAAAAAATTCACTTCCTGATATTATTATTCTTGATATAATGATGCCAAATGTAGATGGTTATGATGCGTTACAGAAAATCAGGAATAACGAGTTCTTGAATGATTGTAAAGTCATTTTTCTTACCGCAAAAAACAAAGAATCCGATATTGAAAAAGGACTTTCTCTTGGAGCAAACCTTTATGTAACCAAACCTTTTTCGGTAAAAAAATTGGTTGAACAAGTAAATGAATTAGTCAAAAATTAAACTATACAAAATTAGCAAAAATACATTTCCTCATATTAGGAATGATGAGTATATTTACAAATCAGCATTTTAATTGAATTAAAACGAAACTAAATGAGTTACTATAAAATTGAAAATTTAGAACAATATTTCAAGCACTACAATAAATCAATCCGTGAACCCCGTAAATTCTGGGGCAAAATCGCCGAAGAAAATTTCACATGGTACCAGCAATGGGAAAAAGTGGTCGATTTTAATATGGCTGAAGCCGAAGTCCAATGGTTTACCGGCGCAAAAGTCAACATTGTAAAAAACGCGATCGACAGGCATTTAGCGCGCCGTGGAAATAAAACCGCAATTATTTTCGAACCAAATGACCCAAAAGAAAAAGCGGTTCATATTTCATATAACGAATTGCACCAGCGCGTTTGTAAAATGGCTAACGTACTTCGCGAAC
This sequence comes from uncultured Flavobacterium sp., assembly GCA_964605595.1. Taxonomy (GTDB): domain Bacteria; phylum Bacteroidota; class Bacteroidia; order Flavobacteriales; family Flavobacteriaceae; genus Flavobacterium. The sequence continues at coordinate 14,506 of CAZSDN010000065.1, forward strand.
AGGGAATCCAAAAAGGCGACCGTGTTTGTATTTATCTTCCGATGATTCCGGAATTGGCAGTTTCTGTTTTGGCTTGCGCGAGAATTGGTGCTATACATTCGGTTGTTTTTGCCGGATTTTCTTCTTCTGCGGTAGCGACAAGAATTAATGACAGCGATTGCAAAATGGTAATCACTTCAGATGGCGGCTACCGCGGAAACAAAACCATCGATTTAAAAGGAATTATTGACGATGCTTTACAAAGCTGCCCGTCGGTTAAAAAAGTCTTGGTTGCAAAAAGAATCAATTCGGATGTAAACATGAAAGCTGATCGCGATATTTGGCTGCAACCGCTTTTAGACGCCGCTTCAGATAATAATGTAGCCGAAATCATGGATGCCGAAGATCCTTTATTCATATTATATACTTCTGGCTCGACCGGAAAACCAAAGGGAATGGTTCATACAACCGCCGGATATATGGTATACACGGCGTATACTTTTAAGAATGTTTTCAATTATGAAGAAAATGATATTTTTTGGTGTACCGCTGATATTGGATGGATTACCGGCCATTCGTACATTTTATATGGTCCACTTTTAAATGGAGCTACAACTGTAATTTTTGAAGGAGTTCCTTCTTATCCTGATTTCAGCCGCTTTTGGGAAGTTATTGAAAAACATGAAATTACGCATTTTTATACCGCGCCAACAGCGATCAGGGCTTTGGCTAAAGAAAGTTTAGATTACGTTCAGCGTTTTCCACTTTCATCTTTAAAAGTTATCGGATCAGTTGGCGAGCCAATAAATGAAGAAGCCTGGCATTGGTATAACGATCACGTAGGAGGGAAGCGTTGCCCGCTTGTTGATACTTGGTGGCAAACAGAAACCGGCGGCATCATGCTTTCACCTTTAGCATTTGTCAGGCCAACAAAACCAACATACG
>CAZSDN010000066.1:0-4431 GCA_964605595.1 uncultured Flavobacterium sp.
ATAACGAGAAGTTACAGGTAACGCCTGTTTATTATTTTTTAAAAGAACCATTGACTCTGCCGCAAGTTCTTCAGCAACTTTCAGATATTCGGGTAAGAGATAGCGTTTTTTTTCAGGGACAACATCGACATAAGGGTTTTCAAAAAGCCCTAATTTCATTTTTACACGTAAGATTCTCCTGACGGCTTCATCTATCGAGGCCATTGGAATCTTTCCTTCGGCCACCAATTCGGGCAGGTAATCTATGTAGGCATTGTCTACCATGTCCATTTCAACGCCTGCCATAAATGATTTCAGTGCCGCCTCTTTTACATCTTTTGCTACGCTTTGATCAACCAGATTGCGCACTGAACCCCAATCAGACACAACAAATCCGTCGTGTCCCCATTTCTTTTTGAGCACTTCGGTCAGTGTGTAATAGTTGGCCGAGGCCGGCGTACCGGAAATATCGTTAAACCCGCTCATTACGGTTGCTGCTCCGGCATTGATTCCCGCTTCAAACGGAGGCATAAAGGTTTCCCACAGCGTTTGATTCGAAATATCGCTGTATCGGTAATCACGGCCGCCTTCTGACAGGCTGTAGCCGATATAATGCTTGAGGCAGGCAGCAATTGTGTATTTATCCTTAAGGCTTTTGCCCTGATAGCCTTTAATGGCAGCCACTCCAAAAGCTGAATTGGCAAATGGATCTTCGCCATAGCCTTCGGAAACACGTCCCCAGCGAGCGTCCCTGGCAACATCAACCATGGGAGAAAAAGTCCAGTCCAAACCCGATAGCCAGCTTTCTTTAGCGGTAATCTCACAGGACTTTTGGACGAGGTCGGTATTCCATGAACAGGCTTGTGCCAGCGGTATCGGAAATACCGTTCGGTACCCGTGGATGGCATCAAAACCGAATATGATCGGGATGCCCAAACGGGATTCTGTCATGGCCTTTTTTTGAATCTGGTTGCGGTATTCGGGGTTTGTGCTTCGGTATAGGAGCGATCCGATTTCGGCATTGACTTCCTTCATCTTTTCGCCTATGTTGTTTGGATTCGCGTTTTTACCATAAGTCCATTGATTCATCTGCATGATCTTTTCTTCAAGATTCATTCGGCTAATCAGGTCTTCAATGCGTGCTTCAACCGGGGCATTCTTGTCTTTATAAAGAGGTTTGCCGCTTTGCGCAAACAGCGATAAAACTGAAAAAAGGGCAATAGTGATAAATGGAAATGTTTTTTTCATTGTATGGATATGCGTATGTGATTTTGAAATATTTAAATATTGGCTTTCTGCATTTTTGGAACCAACAGGCTAAAAAGTCCCCAGGAAAGCAAATAAGCAAGGGCGCAGAATGTGAACATGAAATAATATCCGGTTTCTATTTCGCCTATATTTTTATAATGATCCAGGAGTATTCCTGCCGATTTTGCGACAATTATACCACCCACGGCGCCAATCATTCCGCCAATTCCAACCACAGATCCGACGGCTTTTTTAGGGAACATATCCGATACGGTAGTATAAGTGTTGGCCGACCAGGCTTGGTGTGCTGCGGTTGCAAGCCCGATAATTATAATTGCGAACCAGTAGTTTATTTTTCCTAATTCCTGAGCGGCTAGCATCGGCAATGCCCATAAAGCGATCAACAACAATGACAATTTCCGGGCTTTGTAAACAGGCAGCCCTTTTTTAATAAAGTATCCTGAGAGCCATCCGCCGGCAATGCTTCCAAACATCGCCATGGTATATACTACGGCGATGGGCAAAGCAAGGTCAAGCTTTGTCATGTTGTACTCCTTATTTAAAAATGAAGGAAGCCAGAACAACAAGAACCACCACACGGGATCGGTAAAGAACTTCAATAAAGCAAAAGACCAAGTTTGTTTGTGCTTTAAGAGATCGAGCCATTTTACTTTCACTTCTTCAATACCAATGTCAGACGTATCATCGCTATGTATATAATCATATTCTTCTTTTGATAATTTCTTGTGTTTTGCGGGTATTTCATAATGGATGAACCAGAAAATAAGCCACAGGAACCCGATTGCGCCTGTAATGATAAATGCCCATTGCCATCCAAATGAGATAGCAATCAGCGGAACGGTCAGCGGTGCTATAATGGCGCCTATATTACTGCCTGAATTGAAAATTCCGGTTGCCAGTGCGCGTTCCTTTTTTGGAAACCATTCGGCTACCGTTTTTACAGCGGCTGGAAAATTCCCGGCTTCACTAACGCCCAGAAACCCGCGCGCCACACTAAAACCGAAAGTGGTTTTTGCAAAAGCATGCCCCATTGCCGATAAGCTCCATATTATCAACGACCATGCATAGCCGAGTTTTGTACCGATGCGGTCTATTATAAATCCGGCTCCAACAAGTCCCGCGGCATAAGCGACCTGGAATGCGACGACAATATTAGCATAATCCGATTCATTCCATCCAAATAATGGTTCGAGATAATCATCTTTGAGCAAACTGATTACCTGACGGTCTAAATAGTTTATTGTTGTTGCAAAAAATACTAAGGACAATATCGTCCATCTGTATTTTTTTTTGGTTTCAAGAGTTTTGTTTTCCAATTTTTATATGTTTTTCATGGTTGTCCATACGTTATAAAGACAGATTATCTTTGCTTGTCCAGGTATTGGATGAGCTCATAGGTATGATCGTTAAAAGTTTTCATGTTCTCTATCAGCGGCATGTAATGCTCATAATCGCTGTTGATGATTCCTTTGTTTGAATCGCGATTGGAATAATCGGTTTTTAAATTGGCCGGATCATTGTCCTGATACCTGAACCAATGCCATCCCACACAAGCTTTACTTTTTAATAATTCGATGATGAAATTCTGATAAAAATAACCGCGATCAGTTTGTGTAGCTACGTTCCATCCGGCTCCGGTTTTATTGGGCAGGCCCGAATCTTCTCCCTTGGTATACCATTCGGTGATTATGAAAGGCTTTCCCGACCACTTTTCCCAATCTGTCAAAATAGATTGTACTGGTTCCCATTTCCTGTAATGGTTTATAGAAATGATATCCATGTATTTTCCGGCCACTTCAAATATTTTCGGATTGTCCAGCTCGTCTGTTTCCTGGTTGAACCGACAACCTAAATAAAGATGGTTCGGATCATATTTTTTAACTGCTTCAGCTACTTTTTTAAGATAGGTTTCAAAATAGAAGGCTGTAAATTCCTGACGGTCTTGGTCAGTTATATCTTCAATAGCCGAAGCTTTCCCTTTTCTTTTATCAAGCCAGTTTTTTGCGGCAATGTATCCGGATTCTTCTTTTCCTAAATAGGTAAGGTGCCTGTCTAAAGCATCGTCTACCCAAGGAAGCTCGTTATCGGTAAAATAGCCCAAAAGATATTTGTCATTTTTATATTTGGCAATCCTGGAAATTTCCTTTTCTACGTAAATATCGAATTCCGGATCAAATACCATCGCCAGATCGTAGCGATATCCTTGCCAGCCCGCTTGCTCATATTGACCTCCAAATTTTTTGAGGTGCTGTTGCTTATAGGCTCCCATCGGACTAACAATCACAGTATAAACCAACGGGTTTTTAGTTTCACGCATAAGGTCTACGCTCGACCAGGCACCGGTGCCGTTAAACCCTTGTTGCTTTAAAAAATCACTTTCTTCTGAAACCCATTTTTTTTCAGTTTTGTATTTTGAGGCAAGTGCCTTTTTTTGGTTTTCAGATGTTCCGGGGCCAAATACCGCTACTCCTTTGTGAATGAAAGGATTTCCTTCAGGATCGATAATCCACCAGCGGCCGTCTCTTTTTTCTGTCCTGAAAAAACCGGTTCCTTTTGATGCGCCAATTTTCCACGCTCCATAGGCATTTATTTCAGGATCTTTTGTATAGTTAAAGCCGGGAAGTTTATCTATTGTTTTCGCAGTATAGGATTTCCAGAGAGTATCATCGGCATTTTTGCGCGCCATTACTTCATGGTAATTTATGGAGGTTTTTGGGTTTCCTTGTCCATATGCAGTCAAACCAATAAATCCAATAATAAGTAATTGTATTTTCAGGAATATATTTTTAGTAGCAGGTTTTCTTTTCATTTTTCAATAAGATTTAGTGATCCAAAGATTGAGATTTCCTCCTATTTGAAAGGTTTTAAATATGCTTATAAAAGGGGTGATTTGTCTTTTAGGCCGCCCGCCGCGGTTATTTAACAAAAAAAGCTGCCCAAAGAATCGGGCAGCCTTTTTCAACAAAACTCTAATTAATCTATAAAAACTTATTTTACTTCAATTCAAACCGGCTTTCCAATACATCTTCTGAGTTGGTTCCGACAAATACTTTAAACGTTCCCGGTTCAACCAAATAATTTCCATTATTGTCATAAAACCCTAATTCTGCTTCGGTCAGGGTAAAATGGATTGTTTTCGTTTCGCCTTTTTTTAATTCGATCAGTTCAAAACCTTTCAATTCT
>CAZSDN010000066.1:4441-4734 GCA_964605595.1 uncultured Flavobacterium sp.
GGCCTTGACATACTTGCTGTCAGATCCCTGATGTATAATTGCACTACTTCTTTTCCATCATAATTCCCGGTATTGGAAACCGTTACGCTTACTTTTACAGGTTCACCTTTTTGGAAAGAAGTTTTATTCAGTTGCAGGTTGCTGTACTTAAAAGTAGTATAGCTGAGTCCGTGGCCAAAAACAAACAAAGGTGTATTTTCTACATCTGAATAATGTGACCAGAACACATTTTTGTCACTATTTTCAGGCCGTCCTGTGCTGTAATTATTATAGTAAATCGGAATTTGCCCTAC
>CAZSDN010000066.1:4744-6612 GCA_964605595.1 uncultured Flavobacterium sp.
ATTCCTCGGAAAAGACATAGGTAACTTTCCGCTCGGGTTATAATCCCCATAAAGTACTTGTGCTACCGCGTTTCCGGTTTGCGTACCCAATTGCCAGGCTTCTACAATCGTAGGGATATTTTGTGCCGCCCAAGGAATTGTGAGTGGGCGCCCGTTGTTTAAAACCAATACAACTTTCTTATTTACTTTATAAATTTCTTCGAGTAATTCCTGTTGATTTCCGGGTAAGTCAAGGTTTGTCCTGCTTCGGCCTTCGCCGCTTTGAAAGCCGTGCTCGCCTAAGACCATTACTACTACATCAGCGTTTTTTGCCGCAAGTATAGCTGCTTCAAATCCGCTTTTGTCGTTTGTGTTAAGCTCGACTTCCTTAATAAAGGTTGGATTGCCAAGAGTTACATCGGTTCCTTTTTCATAAGTGAGTTTATTGCCCGTGTACTGTTGCATGCCTTCCAGTACTGAAACAGCCGTATTGTCATCGGCAGCAATGCGCCAGCTTCCTAACGGGCTGGTTTTGTCGCTGGCCAAAGCACCAATTAAAGCTATTTTTTGCCCTGACCTTTTTAGTGGAAGCAGATTGTTTTCATTCTTTAATAACACAATAGACTTTTTTGCCATATCGAGAACACCGTCATTATTAGCCTTGCTTCCGATGGTAGCTTTTTCACGGGCTTCGTCGCAATATTTATAAGGATCATCAAATAACCCTAATTCAAATTTCACGCGGAGTATCCTGCGTACGGCATCATCAATTAAAGCAATATCGATGGTTTTGTCGTTCACTAGTTTAACCAGTTCAGCTACATATAAATAGGATTCCATATCCATATCCGATCCGGCCTTTACTGCTTTTTCGACAGCTTCGGCACCGTTTTTAGCAAAACCATGGGTAATCATTTCGCGTATCGAAGCCCAATCGGAAACTACAAATCCATCGAAATTCCATTTTCCTTTCAGGATGTCGCGCTGCAGAAAGTGATTGCCGGTTGCCGGAATTCCATTCAGGAGGTTAAAAGCATTCATCATCGTTCTGACTCCGGCTTCTTGGGCTGCTTTAAATGGCGGCAAAACGGTATTGTAGAGCGTGGCATTGCTTATATCGACGGTATTATAATCTCTTCCTGATTCGGCAAAACCATAGGCTGCAAAATGTTTTGCGCAGGCTGCAATCGTATTAGCGGCTGTTAAATCTTTCCCTTGGAAGCCTTTTACCCTTGCAATCGCGATTTTACTGCCCAGATAGGGATCTTCACCAGCAGCTTCCATGACACGGCCCCAGCGCGGATCACGTGAGATATCAACATTGGGCGCAAAAGTCCAGTTGATACCCGATGCCGAAGCTTCGTCTGCCGCAATGGCTGCCGATTTTTGTATTGCTTCCAAATCCCAGCTGGCAGCTTCTGCCAAAGGAATAGGGCTAAGTGTTTTGTAACCATGGATTACATCAAAACCTATAATCAACGGAATTCCGAGACGGGTTTCCTCAACCGCTATTTTTTGAACCGCGCGCACCTGCTTGGCACCTCGAACCGTTAGCATAGACCCAACCCATCCTTTGCGGAGATGTTCGTATTTCAATTCGGATGAGCCGCCTTTAGGTGCAGGGCCGGTGACATCCCAAAACCCGTTATACTGGTTCATCTGACCTACTTTTTCTTCCAAAGTCATCTCTTTCATTAATAAAGAAATGCGTTCTTCAATTGGCTTTTTATTGTCCAGATGCGGCTTCTTTTGAGCTGTCATATTAGGAATTGCAAACAAAACGGCAATTAAAATTATAGCTGTGTTTTTCATTATGATGTACTTTTTTTTAATCATTAAAAAACCGTGAAGTATGAAGTTCACGGTTTTAAATGAATTTGAACTAAACT
>CAZSDN010000066.1:6622-9918 GCA_964605595.1 uncultured Flavobacterium sp.
CTAAACTAATTTAATCTACAGAATAGAAAACATCGTCTACATCCCAAGTGTAAGTTGCCGGAGTTGAAAGATAAGTCGGATAATCGGCATCATCCGTTCTTATTACAAGACAGTCTGTGATTTTATCCCTATTCGGGGTGATAGCGGCGCCATTTCCGCCTAATTTAAAATCTGCCATTGGGATCTTCAGCGAATGCCATGCGCCATCCCTTGCCATTCCGTATAAAGCATCGGTAGTGCTGTTTAGCGTTATCCAATAATTTCCTGCACTGGTATTCATACGCACTCTTAAATTATTGGTTGATGTTGTTCTAAGAGCAATATTATAATAGTTGTATGCCATTGCATTTAAAGGGGAAGTTGCCGGCGACATAACAGATAATGCAAAACCTACAACATTGTTTCCGGAATTGGTTGGGTCAAAGCGATACCTGTATGCTCTTACACCTTCATAAGCATCTGAAGTTAAGTTGGTAATTACGAAATTACCATTATTTACAGGTGGCTGTCCCAAGTTGCTGGCTGTGATATCACGTTCGCTAAAAACTTTTAGGCCATTAATTGGAAGTACAGGACCAACAGCTGTTACGTTAATCTTGTCAAGATTGGTTTCTCCGCCGGTAAAATAAACCCGTAACGTATTTAAACCTCCTTGAAGGATTACGTTTGAAATCGTCTTACTTGTAAAAACATCCCATCCGCCTGTATTAGCAAAACTACCTGTTTCTCCAATATTCGTAATGGCACCTGTGCTTTGGTTCATCGATTGAAGCCTGATTGACTTTCCGCCGGTAGCGCTTGCTGATGCAACTCTGAATTCAAAATTATAATTTCCTGTTTCTAAAACATTTACGGTATAGTTTACCCATTCTCCTGCATTTGTATTGCTTATATAAGTTGCATTTGGGCCTACCTGAATGTCCACTCCATCGTCTTGCCTGTATGTGGCGCTTCCGTTGTTGACAGCCAGATTTGCTTCTTCATTGTCATTATATCCAACGTCCTGACCGCCTAAATTATAATTTTCGGCTTCAATGGTTCCTTCCAAATCAACCGGGGTTCCATTATAAGGAAGCGGAGTATCGATACCTGCCACGACGATTGTGAATATTTTAGTATCTATCGTGTTGTCAATGTATTTAACTACCAGCTTTGCCTCGAAAGTTCCCGGAGTGTTATAGGCAACTTTAACGTTAGGATTAATAGATGATGACGGAACGCCTCCCGTAAACGTCCAGTTTGTTGTTACGGATTTTAGTGAAGTACTGGTAAAGTCAACACTTTGTCCAAATTTGATGCTGGTGCTTGAAGCCTCGGCTTCGGTAAAACCTTTATCATACAGAGTTACTTGCCTGACGTCATCGTTCTCACAAGAGAAAATAAATAGGGCGAAAAATAAAAGGAAATACCTGCTTATTAAAAGTGTATTGTTTTTCAAAATCATAAGTAACTATATTTTAGTTGATGGTACAATTAATTTTTAACAAATATTTTAATTTACTAAAAATGAAAGGACGCTAATAATTTTTCTTTAGGGGCAAAAATGTACTTTTTCCGAATTATGTCGTTTTGCGTTGGTTTTTAGTTTCAGGGTTGGTTTTGATATTCTTGTAGAATAGGAATGGTAATACGTATTAAATCACTGGATATTAATATGTTATGTATTTCGTAAAGATTTATGGCTAAACAAACACGTACATTCTTACCCCCAAAAACAAATATATGAAACAATGGAATGATATCCGGCTCGCTACTTTTGTGAAGTGCTTTAAATTATGTTTTGACCAATCTTAAAAGTGTCTTAGGTCAAAACGATACCGTTCAGATGCCTTTAATTTATTAATTCCCAATTACCAATCAACCATAAACATGACAAATATAAAAATGAATAAAGTAGTTGTAGTTACTGGAGCGGGTGGAGTTTTGTGCAGCACATTGGCGAAAGCACTCGCAAAACAAGGCCACAAAATTGCCGTACTCGATTTAAAACTGGATGCGGCTCAGAAAGTGGCCGATGAAATTATCGCAGATGGTGGAACGGCAGTAGGCATAGCCGCGAATGTTTTGGAAAAAGTGTCTCTGGAAACGGCCCGGAATGAAGTAAATAAAACGTTGGGAACCTGTGATATCCTGATAAACGGCGCTGGTGGAAACCATCCGCTTGGTACGACTTCAAATCCACATTTAACCCAAGCTGATTTGCTGAATACCACTGAAGGATTTAAAACCTTTTTCGATTTAGATCCTGAAGGGATACAATTTGTGTTCAATCTTAATTTTATTGGGACTTTATTGCCAACACAGATTTTTGCCCGTGACATGGTAGGCAAGGTAGGTTGTAGTATTTTAAACATTTCTTCAATGAATGCCTTTACGCCGTTGACAAAAATACCTGCTTACAGCGGGGCAAAAGCAGCAGTTTCTAATTTCACCCAATGGCTGGCAGTACACTTTTCTAAAGTTGGCATCCGTGTGAATGCTCTGGCTCCGGGATTTTTCCTTACAGATCAAAACCGTGCATTACTTACTACCGAAAATGGCGATTTGACAGCGCGTGGCAATGCCATCATCGACCAAACGCCAATGGGCAGATTCGGTGAACCTGAAGATTTGGTTAGCACGACGCTTTATTTATGTGATGACATGTCGTCTTTCGTGACCGGCGTTGTTATACCAATTGATGGCGGATTTAGTGCTTTTAGCGGCGTTTAAAATTAACATATAAAAAATAAAATAGATGGAACAAACATGGCGTTGGTACGGCCCAAATGATCCGGTATCTTTATCAGATATAAAACAGGCAGGCGCAACAGGAATCGTTTCTGCATTGCACCACATTCCAAACGGGACGGTTTGGGAAGTTGATGAAATCAACAAACGTAAGATATTGATTGAAAATGCCGGGCTCACTTGGAGCGTTGTAGAAAGCATTCCGGTTCACGAAAATATAAAAACACGTACAGGTAATTATCAGGAGTATATTGAAAATTACAAAAAAAGCATAGCGAATTTAGCGGCCTGCGGAATCCATATCGTATGTTATAATTTTATGCCTGTACTCGATTGGACACGTACTGATTTGGAATTTGAAGTGGCCGACGGTTCAAAAGCACTGCGCTTTGACGTAGCGGCGTTTGCGGCTTTTGAATTATTTCTGCTAAAACGCCCCGATGCTGAAAATGCATATTCCGCAGAGCAGAAAGCCGCTGCTAAAGCCTATCTTGAAAAATGTACAGAAGCCGAAAAGGAAAAGCTGGTTAAAAACATAATCGCCGGATTGCCCGGTGCCGAAGAAG
>CAZSDN010000066.1:9928-10402 GCA_964605595.1 uncultured Flavobacterium sp.
CGTATGCCGGAATTGATGCCGAAAAACTAAGGGCCAATCTGGTAGCTTTCTTAAAGGAAATTATACCAATTGCCGCACAAAGCAATGTATTGATGTGCATCCATCCGGATGATCCGCCTTACCCGATTTTAGGATTGCCAAGAGTTGTAAGTACTGAAGAAGATTATGCTCATTTGTTTTCAGAAGTGCCCCATATTTCAAATGGAATAACTTATTGCACGGGTTCATTAGGCGTGCGTGCCGATAACGATCTTGTAAAAATATTCAAGCGTTTCGCCCATCGGGTTCATTTTCTGCATTTAAGGAGTACGCAGCGGGATGATAGGGGTAATTTTTATGAAGCGAACCATTTGGAAGGCGATGTTGATATGTTTGCCGTGGTTAAAGAAGTAATTATTGAAGAGCAGCGAAGGAAATCGGAAGGAAGGAAAGATACCCTGATTCCGATGCGGCCAGACCACGGCCATCAGATGC
>CAZSDN010000066.1:10412-15418 GCA_964605595.1 uncultured Flavobacterium sp.
CAAAAAAACAAACCCGGGATATTCGGCTATTGGAAGGTTACGAGGCCTGGCCGAATTACGAGGCCTGGAATTAGGGATTTCTAAAAGTCTGATCTAATGGCAACAATCAGCGCAACGACGTTTATTACCGATGATTTTCTGCTGCATTCAGATTTCGCACAGAAATTATATCATAACTATGTAAAAGATTTACCCATTATCGATTACCATAATCACCTGTCGCCAAAACTGATTGCCGAGAACCAACCGCTCCGGAATATCACAAAAGCATGGCTTGATGGCGATCATTACAAATGGCGTGGCATGCGCGCTAATGGCGTTGATGAAAACTACATAACCGGTAAGGCTTCCTATGAAGACCGGTTTGTTAAATGGGCCGAAACGGTGCCTCATACGGTAAGGAATCCATTGTTTCACTGGACGCAACTGGAACTCAAACGTTATTTTAATATTGATGAAATACTACAATCTTCTACCGCTGAAAGAGTTTATGACAAAGCGAATGCAGTGCTAGAACATAAAACACCGGTGCAATTGCTGGAAGACATGAATGTCGAGGTAATTTGCACGACTGACGACCCAACGGATGACCTTAGTTACCATAAGGATATTGCGCAAGCCGGCTATTTTACAAAAGTGTTGCCAACTTTCCGTTCGGACGCTCTGTTTTTTATCGGGCAGGATTCTTTTTTAAAGTATCTGAAAAAACTAGCCCGGACTGTGGCGGTACCGATAAATAATTTGGCGGATCTTACCAATGCAATAGACAAAAGAATAAGCTATTTTAATGAAAATGGCTGCAGGCTTTCAGATTTCGGAGTAGGCGCCGCCTTGGTTTTTGATTTGCCGTCAGAAACACAGGCTGCTTCTATTTTTGAAAAAGCCTTAAAAAACCAGCCACTTTCGCTATCTGAAATAAACCAATACCAATCGTATATTTTAGTGTATCTGGGTAAAAAGTACCATGAATATAACTGGGTGCAGCAATATCACTTGGGAGCTATCAGGAACAATAACAGCCGTTTGTCGAATTTGGCCGGACAGGATGTTGGATGTGATTCGATTGGGGATTTCCCGATGGCCGAATTCATGTCGCAATTCTTCAATACGCTTGACGCGACTAATCAGCTTGCCAAAACCATCACCTACAATCTCAATCCTTCACAGAATGAAGTATTCGCAACGATGATGGGCAATTTTAATTCCGGCGGCGTACCGGGTAAAATGCAATGGGGATCGGGCTGGTGGTTCCTGGATCAAAAAGATGGTATGGAAAAACAGCTGAATGCACTTTCGAATATGGGATTGCTTAGCCGTTTTGTTGGAATGCTGACCGATAGCCGAAGTTTTTTGTCATTTCCGAGGCACGAATATTTCAGACGTATTTTATGCAACCTGATTGCCGAGGATGTTAACAAAGGATTGATTCCTGAAGACCTTCCTTTTTTAGGACAAATGGTGCAAAATATTTGCTATTATAATGCGGTTCACTATTTTAATTTTGATATTTCCAAAACAAGAAATACAACAATATAATGAGTAAAGTCATTACTTTCGGCGAAATTTTAATGAGGCTTTCTACGCCAAGCAGTTTACGTTTTTCACAAGCCAATTCTTTTGACGTTGGTTTTGGCGGAGCTGAATTCAATGTTGCGGTTTCGCTTGCTAATTTTGGGGTAAATGCTGAATTTGTGACGATTCTTCCAGAAAATGATTTGGGGAAAAGGGCGTTGATGGAAATCAGGAAGCATAATGTCGCATCTGGCAATATTGCATTTGGCGGTAACCGGCTTGGGCTTTATTTTTTGGAAGAAGGCTCTGGAATCAGGGGAAGCGACGTTATTTATGACCGGGCAGAAAGTGCTATGGCGGGCATTCAAACAGGAATGATTGACTGGGAAAGAATTTTTAAAGATGCCGATGTTTTTCACTGGAGCGGCATTACGCCCGCAATTTCCCAAAATGCGGCCGATGTCTGCCTCGAAGCACTGCAGTTTGCAGCTAAAGCAGGATTGATGGTCAGTTGCGATTTGAACTACAGGGCCAAACTCTGGAATTACGGAAAACAGCCTTGTGAAATAATGCCGGAACTCCTTGGCTATTGCAACATTATACTCGGAGATATAGATACTGCTTTATTCATGCTGGGCAATAAACAGCAATCTCCTGATTATAAGGATTTAAAATTCCTTACTAATCATTATGATCTGATATTTGAGCGCTATCCGAATTTGAAATACATGGCTACAACACTTCGTTACTCGCTGCACAAAAACCATCAGCAAATAGGAGGGATACTTTATGACCGGAAACAATTGTATCATAGCGATACAAAAGATGTTATGGAGGTATTAGACCGTATTGGTACAGGTGACGCTTTCATGGGCGGCCTTCTTTACGGATTGCTGGATCAGGGAACATCAAAGCAGCAGGCGCTCGATTTTGCCATTGCGGCGTGTTGCTTTAAGCATTCTGTAAAAGGCGATTTTGCACAGGCAACAGCCAATGAAATCAGGAAAGTATGCGATGGAGAAACATCGGGCAAAGTGACACGGTAAGTTGCAACACAATTTCTTACTTTAGACTATAAATATTGAATATGGCACAATTTACAAGAATAGAAGTGGCTAATCAAATGAAGGAAACTGGAATGGTTCCTTTGTTTTACAGTAGTAATATCGATACAGCCAAAGGAATACTGAAAGCCTGCCACGATGGCGGCGCACGGCTAATGGAATTTACGGCAAGGGGCGATTTCGCTCATGAAGTTTTTGCAGAACTGGTCAAATATGCCACCGCTGCATTACCCGGAATGATAATCGGAGTCGGTTCGGTTACTGATGCTGCTATGGCTTCAATGTATATGCAGTTGGGAGCGAATTTTATTGTTACGCCGGTATTGCGAGAAGACATTGCTACTGTTTGCAACCGGCGCAAAGTGCTATGGTCTCCGGGTTGTGGTACACTAACCGAAATAGCCCGGGCAGAAGAACTGGGCTGCGAGATAATTAAATTATTTCCGGGAGATATCTATGGCCCTCAATTCGTAAAAAGCATCAAAGGCCCGCAACCGTGGACATCAATCATGCCTACCGGTGGCGTATCTCCCACTACAGAAAGCCTTAGCCAATGGTTTGAAGCGGGTGTGACCTGCGTGGGAATGGGCTCACAATTGATTTCTAAAGAAATACTGGATAACCGCAGTTATGAGCAGTTGGCATCAGATGTAAAAAAGGTGCTCGGCATTATTAAAGCTGTTAAAAAAATATAGAAAGGCCTGAAGTTCAAAACCAGTGTTTATTTTTGAAAAATAAAACTCCTAAATAATTTGTATACCTCATGATCCGCTTTAAAAGAACCGTTATACTTTTTTTTCTAATCATTGGCAGCTGCCTCAATATGGCTGCACAGGATTCCGGTTTGTACTTTGAGCAGATCAATTATGATGAGGATTTTTCCCCGAGCATGATTTCCAGTATGGTTCAGAGTAAAAAAGGCTTTATCTGGATCGGTACCGAGAACGGATTGTTTCGTTATGACGGTTATAGTTTTTACCGTTACATAAGAGACAAAGATCTTCCGGGAAGCCTGAGCAACAATCATGTCAATGTCATTTTTGAGGATACGGATGAAAATCTTTGGATCGGTACAAATCACGGTGTCAATCTTTTTAATAAAAAGGAGAATAAATTCATCCCGATTGATGTTTCTACCATCAAAGGCGGAAAAAGCTACATCAGTTCTTTTGCCGAAGACGGGAATAAAAACATCTGGATAGGAACATTTGGCGGAGTAAAGCGGCTGAACAAAAAAACGCGATTGCTCGACAATATCAACAGCGATTCAAATTTTATTTTAAACCAAAGCCGTGTACTTTCGTTGTTTTATGACAAGGAGTATGGGATTTTAGCTGGAACGGCAAAAGGAATTCAATGTTTTGATCCTTTAACTTCTGAAATAAAGGAATTGCCAAAAGGCTTTTACAAAAGTCCCGCATTCTTAAAAGCAAAGATATGGAAGGTGATAAAAGAAGCCAATGGCGATTTGTGGTTTGCTACTGAAAACGACGGGGCATTTTTTTATTCTAAAGCCCATGATTCCCTCACACAATATAAGTATGATTCAGGCAACCCGAATTCTGTTTCCTCAAACTGGATCAGTGATATCATCGCGCTTGATAAAAACACAGTGTGGCTTGCTACCAAAGACGGGCTCAGCGTTTTTAATAAAGCAAAGAAAACATTCACAAGGCATAAGCACAATCCGCTCAATAATTCAAGCCTGACTGATAATGATGTGAAATGTTTCCTTAAAGACAGGCACGGATGCATTTGGGCAGGAACCACCGCCGGCGGTATCAATTTCTATAATAAATCCAATGCAAATTTCACGAAGATCGGCGAGGCCATAAAGCCAAATTTTGGTCTGAATAATCCCATTGTCAGTGCTGTTGTAAGTGAAAACGATTATGGGCTTTGGGTAGGGACATATGGCGGGGGATTGAATTATATCGACATCAAAAACAAAATTTCGGCGTCCTATACCGTGAACGGGAAAGACGAGAAAAAAAACAAAAACCTGATTACCGCAATTGTAAGTAAAGATAACAGGAATCTTATTTGCGGGACTTTTAACGGATTATTCCAGTTCGACAAAATCACCAAACAATTCAGTCCTATTCCACTTTCTGCAAATGGCGCTATCGAAGACGAGCGTCCTATTACTTCACTGATAACTGACCATGGGGATATTTGGGTAGGCACTAATGGCAACGGCATAAAAAGGGTACTTAAAGACGGAACAGTCGAAAATTACCGCGCAGATGGTTCTCCAAACTCGCTTTCAGATAATTTTGTCATGGATATGGAAAGCCGGAAAGACGGCATCTGGATCGCGACACAAAATGGTCTGAATTATTTTGACAAAGCTTCGAAAAAAGTTACCAAAATATACAAGACAAGTACCAAGAAGCGCATCGGCAATAACAGCCTGACTGTATTATTTTC
>CAZSDN010000067.1:0-15400 GCA_964605595.1 uncultured Flavobacterium sp.
CTCCATACTGAACCCAGTATATAGTTTGGGAAGCACCAGTTGTATTCTTCCAATCCATTAAACCGTAAAGATCACTAGTAATCCCACAGTATATTTCAGTACGATTAGTGCAGTCACCATAAAAAACGGAGGTAGCAGATTCGTAATCATTAAACGTCTGTCCAATGTTCAGAGTTGCTCCATCAGGCACTTCGATCTTATAATAAACATCAGGCCCTGACCAGATGTAACAGCCAAAATCATCGTCGCCGGCTCCGGTTGTCGTACTTGTATGAGGTGATGTTAATGTACTTAAATCAATGGCTGAATCACAGAAATCACCCAAAATTTGATTTCTGGTTGTAAAACTATACTCTGTACAACTTACTGCTGCTCCAAGATTATTATACGGCAATACCGTAACATAATATGTAGTCGCAAGTTCAAGTGAGCCAATAAGATGGGTTGTAACATCACTTACATCCAATGCTTCATATATATCTCCTCCTCCGGGTGTTGTCCCTAGCATAATGTTATAGCCAACCGCCCCTGGAACTTCTGCCCATTTAAGTACACCAACAGGATCAACGTTTGCAGCTCCATTTTGAGGATAAGTGATAGTTGTACAAACAGGTTTCGCAGTTGGCAGGGCATCATTCTTAAAGTCATCAATACAAAGCCTCCAGCCTTCGCTATGCATTGCGTGAAATCCTACATAAATAGTTTGCCCTACATACGCAGACAAATCATAGGTATACTTTGTATAAAAGGGGCTAACGGTAGCTACTTCAGGAATAACTACGTCTATTGCCTGCATTCCGGCGGCATCGGGTGTTGTAGTTGATATAGCAACCTCCATGCCTTCACCATTATCATATACAAAGCGGCCACACCAAAATGACATGCGATCGTTCACTCCGGCCATAACGGTAATGGCAGGTGTAATAAGATAATCATCCTGGTTAAAACAACAATATCTGCTTATTCCTGCTGCTCCCGTTCCTGAATGGATCCAATAAGGTTCCACATGAGCAATTGTAGTCGAAACATGTTCCCAGGTGGTGACCTCACTTCCATTAACTATTGTCCAGGTGGAAGGAATGCCATTCTCAAATCCTTCACTAAATTGAGAAAAGGATTTAGTAAACATACATAAGAGAAATAAAAAAAATAATTTTCTTTTCATAATTATTGGGTTTTATTAATAACAATCCAAAATTATTTAAAACACTTCTCGGAAATAAAAAAAATGACCAAATAATTATAAATATAAATAAACAATAAACCTTTTTTAGCTACTTTAACTTCTTAATTTATATAAGAAAAATCAATACATCTGAATTTAAAAAATCAAATACATAAAACATTTTTTAATTTTACATAAAATCTATAAAAATCATAAATATAAAATATTAAAAAACTAATTTTGTTTTATTATTATATCATAAATTAAGTCATTTAATAGAATTTTTATAAATAAAAAAACACATACATAAAAATACATGGCGATTTCAAATTCTTTATACGATTTGGTGCAATCTATGAACAAAGGCGAAAGAAAAAGCTTCAGGCTTTTATCCAATTATTACAGCCCGAACGAAAAAAATCATTTGCTGCTGTTCGACCTGCTTTGCAAAATGAACTATTATGACCGACATCTATTACAACAAAAATTAGCCGAATCCAGCATAAAAACTCCATTAACAGCGCTTTCAACCTACTTGCAGGAACAGATTTTAAAATCCTTGCGCTTTTCTTATCCAGACAAAACAATCGACGATAGGATAACCGACTTGATTACAAATGCAAAACTTCTGCACCACAAAGGATTGGAAAAATTAAGCCAGTCGAATATCCAGAAAGCAAAGAAACTGGCAATCGAAAATCAAAAATTCACATTGTTATTGGAAATCCAGAATATAGAATGGTCTTATTTATCTGATTTTGATCCAAAAGATATTTCAGGCTTTGGCGAAACACTGCAAAAGCTGAACACCATTTACAAATTCAGGAACGCCAGCTTTGAAAAAACAAAACTACTGGGAAAAGGAGAAATAAGAGATGAAAAACTAAAGAATGAATGGGATCAATTAATCGCAAAGAAGGTTTTTGAACCTCAAAACGATAAAATCCATTATGAAGAAAAGTACCATTATTTACAAATATTAACGCGTTATTATTCGAGAAACAAAATTTACGATAAATCGCTTTCTTACCAACAACAAACTGTAGAACATCTTGAATCGAATAAAAATCTGCTCAACGGATACAAAGAAACTTACATGTTTGAGCTCAACGGGATGGTTGTCGTTTATGGGCAGAACAAAAAATTTGATTTGGCCGATAAAGCATTATCCAAACTAATAAACTTATCAAACAACAAACTTTCCAAAAGCGAATTAACCCGCCAGGTCGATACCGTAATAATTGCATTTGCTAACCTGATCCATTTCTATTTTATAGATAATAATTTCCAAAAAGCATCCAAACTTGCCGATGAAGCAAAAAAATTTATCGAAACACATCCGGTAACTAAAGTTCACAAAGCCTTTTTATACTTGAATTTTTCAAAAATTAGTATTTATAATGGCGATTATGCCGAAGCCCTGAAATGGAACAATAAAATCCTGAACGCCGAAATAATGGAAAGGCGCGATGATTATTACACGTTATCCAAACTATTCAACCTTATTATACATTTTGAGTTGAAAAACTTTGATCTTATCCAGTCCATAACACGTTCAACCGCAATTTTTCTGGAAAAAAGAAAGCAATTGTATAAAACCGAAAATACGATTCTAAAATTCCTGAAGAAAGAATTCCCAAAAGCCACAACTAGTCGTGAAACAATGAACCTCTTTCAGAAAATGCGGGACGAATTAAGCGAAATTAGACAAAACCCTTATGAAGCAAAAGCGTATGATTATTTTGATTATATAGTTTGGCTCGACAGTAAAATCAAAAGAAAACCGCTGACCGAAATCGCGCTAAACAATCCAAATGAATAGAGCCATAATAATTTGTAAAATAAAAAAGCCCTTCATTTCTGAAGGGCTTTTTGTGCGGATAATAGGACTCGAACCTACACACCTTGCGGCACCAGATCCTAAGTCTGGCGTGTCTACCAATTTCACCATATCCGCGGTAAATTTGTGAGTGCAAATATACATATAACTTCTAATTATCAAAGGAAAAATTGGAAAAAATTATTTAATCTGTTTTTCTTATTTTTGATTTTCTTAAAACAAAATACATGGACAACATAAAATCTTATGTGCAGCAACACAAAGACCGTTTCATTAACGAACTGATCGAACTTCTTAAAATACCATCGGTAAGCGCCGACACTGCTTATTCACAAGATGTTATTGACACTTCAGAAGCTGTCAAAACAAGTCTTGAAAAAGCAGGATGCGATTTTGTCGAAATCTGCGATACGCCAGGCTACCCGATCGTTTACGGTGAAAAAATAATCGATGCCACTCTGCCAACCGTTCTCGTTTACGGACATTACGACGTTCAACCACCGGATCCGATGGATTTATGGACTTCACCACCATTCGAGCCCGTAATCAAAAAAACGGAAATTCATCCGGAAGGTGCAATTTTCGCACGCGGCGCCTGCGATGACAAAGGCCAGATGTACATGCACGTAAAAGCGTTGGAATATATGGTTCAATCGAATACACTTCCGTGCAACGTAAAATTCATGATTGAAGGTGAAGAAGAAGTCGGCTCCAAAAGCCTCGGCTGGTTCGTTGAGCGCAATCAGGAAAAACTGAAATGCGATGTGATTTTGATTTCGGACACCGGAATGATTTCCAATCAACAACCGTCAATCACAACCGGATTGCGCGGACTGAGCTATGTGGAAGTGGAAGTTACCGGCCCGAACCGCGATTTACATTCCGGACTTTACGGCGGCGCGGTGGCGAATCCAATCAACGTTCTGGCAAAAATGATCGCTTCGCTTCACGACGAAAACAACCATATCACGATTCCCGGATTTTATGATAAAGTCGAAGAACTTTCTACTGAAGAACGTGCAGAAATGGCAAAAGCGCCTTTCAATCTTGATAATTATAAAAAAGCGTTAGACTTAAATGATATTTATGGCGAGAAAGGGTACGTAACAAATGAGCGTAACTCGATTCGTCCAACTTTAGACGTAAACGGAATTTGGGGCGGCTATACCGGCGAAGGCGCAAAAACCGTTATCGCAAGCAAAGCATATGCTAAAATTTCAATGCGGCTTGTTCCAAATCAGGATTGGGAAGAAATCACCGAATTATTCTCGAAACATTTTGAAAGCATCGCGCCAAGCGGCGTAACCGTAAAAGTAAAACCGCACCACGGCGGCCAGGGCTATGTAACGCCAATCGACAGCATTGGTTATAAGGCCGCAAATAAAGCATACACGGAAACCTTTGGCGTTCCCGCTATTCCGGTTCGCTCCGGCGGAAGCATTCCAATCGTAGCGCTTTTCGAAAAAGAATTGAAAAGCAAAACAATCCTAATGGGATTCGGGCTCGACAGCGATGCAATCCATTCGCCAAACGAGCATTTCGGGATTTTCAATTACCTGAAAGGAATTGAAACCATTCCGTTGTTTTACAAATATTTTGTAGAATTGAGCCAAAAATAAACTTCAAAATCCGTTCAGCAATGAGCGGATTTTCCTTTTATTAACGGGCGCTGCCTTCGGCCCGGGCTGTCCGCTTTAGTCCTCGCTGCGCTGCGGGCTGCCGCTTCCATCCCTATCGCGGTTCTGTTAAAATTTCAACTATTTTCATCCGCTTCAAATTTTGTATTGTTTTTTATTCTACATTTGTAGAACAAATTCTAATTCCGTAGAGCAAAATGCGTGATTTTTGTGTGAAGATAATTTTACTGCTTTGCATTCTGATGCTTTCAGGATGTAAAATCAACCAGACGAAAAACCACATGCGTGAAGGAAAATGGATAGAAAAATTCACCTCAAACAGCGTTCAGTATAAAAGCAAAGGAAGATATAAACATGATGAAGAAATCAGGACATGGAAATATTTTGCCAATAATAAACTCATCAAAAAAGAAGTTTATAAAAACGGGATTTGCCATGTCACCAATTTTCATCAAAACGGCAAAGTAGCTTCGATCGGAAAAACGAAATCGCTTCTTACAACTACTCAAAGGCACTGGTTTTATTTTGGCGATTGGATTTTTTATGATGAAACCGGAAAAACAGAACTCATACGTTATTACGAAAAAGGAGAATTGATTCACGAAACAGAAATGAAATAATATGCAGCTTACAAATTCAGAAGAACAATTAATGGAGCATTTATGGAAACTCGAGAAAGCTTTCATGAAAGATTTGCTCGAAGCTTATCCTGAGCCAAAACCTGCAACAACAACGGTTGCAACACTACTGAAACGCATGATCGATAAAAATTTTATCGCTTATAATGAATTCGGGAATTCAAGGGAATATTATCCGTTGGTTAAAAAAAATGATTATTTCTCGAAACACGTCAACGGATTGATCAAGAATTTCTTTGGCAATTCGGCTTCACAATTCGCTTCTTTCTTTACAACCGAAACCAATTTATCTGCTTCGGAACTGGAAGAACTCAAAAAAATAATAGACGTTCAAATACAACAAAAGAAAAAATGACCGATTTCCTTATAAAATCCGCGATTTGCCAGCTTATATTCCTGGCAATTTATTTCCTTTTCTTTGAAAGGGAAAAAATGCACCGGTTCAATCGGTTCTACCTATTGGTTTCAATTGCCGTTTCGTATGTTATTCCTTTCATAAATATTGAAATCATTAAGGAAATCCCGCTAAAAACCGCCGCAATGGAAAATTTCACGTTAACTGCCGCAACTATTTCAGCAGAAGAAAATACTAACTATTTACCTTATATTATTTTTAGTGTTTATGGATTGGTTGCATTGCTTTTAGGTTTCCGTTTCTGGAATAATATTTTACGGTTAATCCGGAAAATGAAATCTTCAAAAGCCATAAAATATCAAAATGCCAAACTAGTTTTGCTTTCTGAAATTACGCTTCCGCATACATTCCTGAATACGATTTTCATCAACAAAACCGATTATGAAAACCGCAATATTGAAGAAGAATTATACGAACATGAACTTACGCATGTACGCCAGAAACACACGCTCGACATTTTATTTCTGGAAACATTAAAAATGGTTTTCTGGTTCAATCCGCTTCTTCATTTTTATAAGAAAGCAATCCGGCTCAACCATGAATTCCTTGCCGATGAAAAAGTAGTCGAATCTTATAACGACGTGCCGTTTTACCAAAAGCTCCTACTATCGAAAGCAAATGTCTGCCAAACTTATTATCTCGCGAGCAACCTCAACTATTCAGTAACAAAAAAACGATTGATCATGATGACAAAAACCACATCGAAAATAAAATCAGCCTTTTATAAATTAGCGCTGGTTCCGGTTCTTATTGCACTTATTTTCACTTTTTGCATTGAAACCGCCGCTCAGGAAAAACCAGCTTTATTAGCGCAAAACTTATCCGAAAAACCTTCAAACGAGAAACGTGATTACTATTACGCCGGCGTTCGCATAATAGTTAAAAATAACGATGGGAAAATTATTATCGATAAAAAATATGAAGAACTGACCGAAGCAGAAAAAGACCGGTTTCTATTTTACGTTCCATCGAAAACGATAAAAAAATCGCCAACGAAAGAGCAATTTGAAGACTTCAAAAACGCCAAAAAGTATGCAATCTGGATCGACAATAGAAATGTCCCGAATTCTGAACTGGATAAATTCAAACCATCTGAAATTGCTTATTTTTCAGGAAGCAGCGTATTCAAAAACGCAAGAACTAAAAAACATCCGCAACCATTTCAGTTCTCGTTTTTCACGCATGCGCATTTCGATAAAAATGATATGGGAAAAGAACAAAAGAAATTTTCAGGTGAAAAAATCGAGATGGTTTTCAGAGATAGTGAAAAGCCGGTAAAATCTAATGATGCCGCTTCCTTAAAAGGTGATAAAAAAATAAGTAAAGAAAATAGGATTTCTGAAAACGAAACCCAGCCCGAATTTCCTGGTGGAATAGGTGAATTCCTGAAATATTTCAGCACGAATTTTAAAATTCCCGCAACTTTTAAAGGCGAAGGAAAAATGATCGTTTCTTTTACCGTTGAAACCAACGGAAGTTTATCAAAAATCAAAATACTTAAAGAAGCCGGAGAAAATACCGGAACCGAAGCCATTCGCGTTTTAGAAAATTCCCCAAAATGGAAACCGGGCACAAAAGATGGGAAAGTTGTAAAAACCGAGTTTACGCTTCCTGTTCATATTAAAGACAAATAATAGAAATCCGCCAGAAATGGCGGATTTTTTTAATGCATTGCATCAAATAGATGAAATGCAGTATTTTACAACATAATTGATTTTTTGGCGTTAAATTTGCAAGGCATCATCAATCTAAAAAATCAATCAATTATGCTAAAACAATTTTTCATCCTTTGCTCCGGAGCCGACAAAAACCTTCTTGAAAATTGCTCCGAAGGCGAAAAAACCAAATTCACAGGTATTGGCGCAACCGTTTTCTTCACTGCCGTTATGGCTTTTATTGCAAGTGCTTATGCGCTTTTTACAGTTTTTGACAGCATTTATCCCGCAATCGCATTTGGCTTGGTTTGGGGATTATTGATCTTCAACCTTGACCGTTTTATCGTTTCTACAATCCGTAAGCGCGATAGTTTTGCAAAAGAATTCATTCAGGCGACACCGCGAATCATTTTAGCGGTTATTATCGCAATCGTAATTTCAAAACCACTGGAAATCAAAATCTTCGAAAAAGAAATCAATACCGTTTTATTGAAAGAAAAAAATGCGATGGCGCTCAACAATAAAAAAGAGGTCACGGATTACTTCAAATCTGATTTAGACAAAAACAAAGCTGAAATTGACAGTCTTAAATCGGAAATTTCCAAAAAAGAAAAAGAAGTCAATACTTTATACGAAACCTACATTACCGAAGCCGAAGGAACAAAAGGAACGATGAAACTTGGTAAAGGTCCGGTTTTTAAAGAAAAAATCGCCAAGCACGATTTAGCAAAAAACGAACTTGATACGCTCCGTGCCGCAAACCTCGCAAAGATTTCTGAAAAGGAAAAAAACAACAAAACGCTGCAAGCCGACCTTGACAAAAAAGTTTCTGAAACACAACCGGTAATTGACGGATTTGACGGGCTTATGGCTCGAATAAATGCGTTGGACAAACTACCTTGGCTTCCTTCTTTTTTCATTATGCTGCTTTTCCTTGCGATTGAAACTTCTCCAATTATTGCGAAACTTCTTTCCCAAAAAGGCGAATACGATTACAAACTCGATGATTTGGAAACAGCATTACAAGCAACAATTACACAGGATAAATACCAGCGTGAATTATTGGTGCAAACCAGCGCTTCAATGCATGACCAGGTTTATGCCGATATTTCGAAAGACAAAAAACTCTACGATTTACAGCGAGCCAAAGCTACCGAACTGCTCGAATTACAGGCAAATAATTTTGTGGAAAAACAGAAGAAAACATTTTAAATAAAGTATTGTCCTAAAATAATATGCACTAGTATTTAAATCGGCATTAAACAATAAATTTTAACAAAATTTATAAAAATACCGTATTAGAAAACAATTTATTTTTTGTTGGGATATTACTGTTGCCCCTTCCCTGAAGGCAAAATACAATTTTCCCGAAAATAAACATTACGGAAAAACCACCTTTTTTTAATTCCTGGTCAGCAATTCCATTTTACACATTACTTTTAAATAAAAAGCGTTGTCCTAATATAATGTGTAAAAATTAAACAACATAGAAGCATCGTTATTCAGAGGAAATAGGTTTTGCAAATTTACGATTACACACCATTTTAAGACAATACAAAATAAAAAAAGCCTGAAATCACTTTCAGGCTTTTTAATTCTCTTTGGTTACATATAACCCAAAATCTCTTTTTTCAGCTTATCGTATTCTCCCTGCAAAATCAAACCATTATCAAGGAGTTTTTTATAATTCTGCAGTTTTTCAAATAATTCTTCGCTCGATAAATTTGCAAGCGCATTATCTGTATGAGATGTTTCCGGATGTTGCTTTTCATCACGGTAACCGGATTGTGAAACCGGAATGATTTCAGTAAAATCGGTAACTTCTTCCGTTTCGATTTCTTCAATGATTTCTGGTTCGCTTTCGATAATTGGTTCTGCATGAATTTGTGGCTGTTCAAAAACCGGAGTTGAAACTGGAGCACCATTTTTTAAAACATCCAGTTGCTCTTTTGAAAAAGTATATAATTTTCGCGCCTGAATTTTCGGAATGTAATCAATTGTAATAGAAAGATCGGTTTTGGTTGTAAATGAAAACTCAGAACCTAAAATATTTTCTTTTACGAAAACACTTTCCACATCGTCCCAAGTGTAATCTGTAAAATCCATTGAAAGCCCGAAATTCTTAGGTTTGCAAAGAATAATTCTTTTATTCGTTACAACGATACTATCTGGAAATACAGTAATCGCAGGTTTTTTCTGAACGCCAATATAACCGACTTCCTCATTTTTCATCAGCAAATCGTTGAGCTTTGACGTGATTTTTTCAATCGCTTTTGGATCTTGTTCTTCGTTCAGGAATTTTTTGATATGTTCTTTCATCGTCGGATTTTTTGTCAAATTTTATGCAAAAGTAACGCCTATTTGCCTAATTCGGCAATTTCGGCCTGCATTTTTTTAGTCAGGCTTTTGAAAACCAATTCATAAGAATGATCGATCAGTTCCTTTAAAAATTTATCCGAAACATCGCGGTTCACACTAACTGTATTCCAATGCACTTTGCTCATGTGGTAACCCGGTTTAATGTCGTCGTATTGTGCGCGCAATTCTTCAGCCCGATCAGGATCGCATTTCAAATTTATTGACGGATTACCTTTTTCCCATTCGGATAATGATGAAAGTGCGAACATTTTTCCGCCGACTTTAAAAACCAATGTATCTTCATCGAAAGGAAAATGCTCGGTTACCGCTTTCTTGGAAAGACAAAACTCGAAATATTGCTGGATATTCATTTATAAAATTTTATATAAAATAGGCTTGCTCGGACTCGCGTCATTTTCAAACGATGCGATTTGCAGGTTTAGGAAATAACTTCCGTCAGAAATGAAATCGGGAACATAAATCATTTCGGTAATTGTCGAATCGTGTCGTGCGTTATCATTCAGATTATTTACATTTGTAACATTCCAGAATGCTTTGTGCGCCAACAATTTTCCTTCGTCATGTTCTTTATCGACGCTTGGAAGATCGATCAGCAAATGCTTAATTCCGTTTTCACGGATGAAAACCGCTGCATCTTCATGCAAATAGGGCGGATTCGTATTTGAATATTTCCTCGACAATTTTCCGGTTTCATTTGGCAAAGTCCGAATAATTATCGCCTGCGGAGATTTACCTTTCAGTTCATTTTCGATCTGCGTTTTGGTAATGATTAAATCTTCACCGTGGATTTCCGGCTTTACAGAAATCACTTCCGCCAAGAAGAAAAACGTTTTTAAACTTTGATTGATGCTATAAAAATCACGTGTAATATGTCCCAGGCATTCCGTATGCGTTCCATGCCCGTGTGGATTGAAGAAAATATTATTGAAATTCGTTGAAGACTTTCCTTCTGAGACTTTTCCGATCCAGTCGCCAAAAATTACCGGTTCAATCATGGGTTTTTCAATGTACCAAGCAATCGGGTTTTCATCAGAATTGGTAATCGGAATTGAAATATCGATTGGCTTTGATAAATCGATTTGGAAAATTTTGCCTTTATAATCTATTGTTGCTTTCATTTTTTACCGCAAGGTTCGCAAAGTTCGCTAGAGATTGTTGACGACACGTTTAACTCCGTTTTTTATGAGTGGGACATTAAAGTTTATTAACAAACCTAATTTGCATTTTGATAATTTCAAATAGGTTAGTAATTGTGCAAAATGAATATCGTTTAAGTATTCGACGGATTTTAATTCAATAATCAGTTTTTTCTCAACGAATAAATCAATCCTATATCCTATGTTTAGTTTTACATCTTCAAAGCAAGGGCAGCGCTTTTTGCCTCTCAACAAACAAATGTGCTTTATTTAACTCATAAAACAAACATTCCTCATAACTACTTTCCAAAAGTCCAGGTCCCAGATTTCGATGCACTTTCATAGCTTTATCAAACACTATGCGTGATAATTCATTTTCATTCATAAAATAAAACTTTTGTGGCGTATATAATTGTGAATAAAATTCACTTCTTTTCAAATCTACGGTATTTTCAGAACATTACAATGATTTCTTTGCGAACTCTGCGTAAACTTTGCGAACCTTGCGTTAATCAACCAAAAACAAATCACTCGCAATTCCATCTGTCAAAAACTTTCCTCTTTTTGTAGTTTTGAGTACGTTATTTTCTATGGAAATTAATTCGTCATTTATAAACCTTTTCGCTTCCGAAAGTAAATAATCAAGATAATTTTGCCCGAATTCTTTTTGGATTTTTTCCAATGAAATTCCCCAAACCGTACGCAAACCGGTCATAATATATTCGTTGTAACGGTCGTTTATCGTTAGGATTTCTACTTCATTTGGAAATTCATCCAAATCAATTGATTTTATGTAAAGCGAATTATTTGCAATGTTCCAGCTTCGGGAAACTCCGTTGTAACTATGCGCCGACGGCCCGATCCCGATGTATTTTTTTCCAAGCCAATAAGCCGAATTATTTTTTGAGAAATAGTTTTCTTTCCCAAAATTCGATAATTCATAATGAATGAAATCATTCGCTTCAAGCATTTCAACCAAAATATAAAAATGTTCATTTGCAACTTCATCTTTTGGCGCATTGACTTTTCCGGTTTGGATCAGTTTTTTCAAAGCCGTTTTTGGCTCGACGGTCAAAGCGTAACTTGAAATATGCGGGATATTAAGCGACAAAGCGGTTTTGATATTTTGCTTCCACTTTTCGTTGCTCATTCCGGGAATTCCATAGATCAAATCGATTGAAATATTGTCGAAATATTTTGTAGCTTCGGCTAAACATCTTTTTGCTTCCTCGGCGTCATGCGCGCGGTTCATCATTTTGAGATCATCTTCAAAAAACGACTGGATTCCGATACTCAGGCGATTGATTTTGCTCTTTGATAATTCGATTATTCGCTCATTTGACAAATCATCTGGATTTGCTTCGAGCGTAATTTCGGAGAATTCGGAAACTTCATAATTCCTATAAACTTCATCAATAAGGAAATTGATTTCTTCCGAACTTAAAACGCTTGGTGTTCCGCCGCCGAAATAAATGGTTTCTATCGCTTCATCCGATTCGCTTTTCCGCATTCGGATTTCTTTGGCTAAAGCCGAAACCATCATTTCCTTATTTTTCATCGACGTAGAAAAATGGAAATCACAGTAATGGCAAGCCTGTTTGCAAAAAGGAATATGGATGTAGATTCCGGCCAATTCGATTGTTAGATTATTCGATTGTTAGACGGTTCGAAAATACGAACAATCATATTAACTTACTTCTTTACTCTGTCTTCATTCTGTTTCACAAAAGCGTCCCAACCCGAATAGCTTTTTTCGCCAATGGTTTTTCCTGAATTGAAAAAGTGGCAAACCGCGGCGGCTAAACCATCCGTGCTATCAAGGTTTTTGGGTAATTCTTTTAATCCTAAAAGTTGCTGAAGCATTTTTGCAACCTGCTCTTTACTGGCATTTCCGTTTCCGGTAATTGCCATTTTTATTTTCTTGGGTTCGTATTCTGTAATCGGGATTTGGCGCGATAATCCGGCGGCCATTGCCACGCCTTGCGCTCTTCCGAGTTTTAGCATCGATTGTACGTTTTTTCCGAAAAATGGTGCTTCAATCGCAATTTCATCCGGATTATGTGTGTCTATCAACTCTATTGTGCGTTCGAAAATAATGCGCAATTTCTGGTAATGGTTGTCATATTTTGATAATTGAAGCTCGTTCAACTGGATAAAACTCATGGTTTTCCCAACAACTTTTATAAGCCCGAAACCCATGATCGTAGTTCCGGGATCGATTCCCAATATGATGCGTTCGTTTGCCAATTTTAATTCGTTATTTTGCGCAATGGTTGCGATTCCTGACAAAGCTAAACAATTCCTCGTTTTTATAATCAAAGTTTTGATTGTATCTGCGGCGTTTTATTTTATATGGAACCAGCTTGCACAGAATGAAAAACTCGATTGGGAAAATTTCCTTATTTTGTTTGAAAAGAATAAATCGATTGGCGGAATCCTATTCCTGCTCTCACTGAGTTTCCTGAACCGTTTTCTGGAAATTTTAAAATGGCAAAATCTGGTTTCGGTTATACGTAAAATAAGCATACGCGAAGCAACAAAGCAGGTTCTTGGCGCGTTAACCGCCGGGATTTTTACACCGAACGGAATTGGCGAATATGCCGGAAAAGCCATTTTCTTTGAACCGGTTTACCGGAAAAAAGTGGTTTTCCTGAATTTGATATGCAATGGGATCCAGATGATTCTGAGTATAATTTTCGGGATTGTCGGACTTTGGGTTTTGGGTTTCAGGTTTTGGGTTTTAATTTTCGCAGGAATTTCTTTACTCTTGATTCTTGGCTCTTTCTTCTTAAAAAACATTACGCTCAAAGGTTATTCCATTCAAAAACTGGCGGAGAAAATCAATGAAATCCCAAAATCTGTCCATAGAAAAAATATTGTTTTAGCCGTTTTACGTTACCTGACATTTTCGCATCAGTATTATTTTTTATTTTTAGCATTTGATGTGGATTTACCTTACATAACTTTAATGGCAACGATTACAGCGGTTTATTTTTTAGCATCTTCATTGCCGACTTTTCAGTTTTTGGATTTTGCAGTGAAAGGAAGCGTTTCGGTTTATTTCTTCGGATTATTAGGAATCAATGAATGGGTTATCGTGTTTATCAGTATGCTGATGTGGTTTTTGAATGTCGCTTTGCCTGTAATGATTGGCAGCTATTTTGTCCTGAATTTTAAGCCGAAAACCAAATGACAATCATTTTCTCCATAATCACTTTGGTTTATATCGGTTGTATTTCCGGGTTGGTCTATGGTTTTTTGAAATTACAGGAATACAAATCGAATGGGGAAATTCCGCAAGTAAAATTTTCAATTGTTGTTCCGTTTCGCAATGAAGCTGAAAACCTGCCGCATCTTTTAGAGAGCTTTTCAAAACTGGATTATCCGGTTGATTTATTCGAAGTGATTTTGGTTGATGACGATTCTAATGACGGTTTTGAAATTGGGGATTTTAGGTTTGAAATTTCTGTTATAAAAAATATCCGTATTTCCAATTCTCCGAAGAAAGATGCGATTTCAACAGCAATTTCGCAAGCAAAAAATGACTGGATCATTACTACGGATGCTGATTGCACATTTCCCCCGGAATGGTTGAAAACACTAAGCACTTTTATTTTGGAGAAAAAAGCCGAAATGGTTGCCGGCGCAATAAAATATGAAACCGGGAATTCCTTTTTGCATCATTTTCAGCAATTGGATATCGCGAGTTTACAGGGCGCAACAATTGGAAGTTTCGGGATCGGAAAACCATTTATGTGCAACGGGGCAAATTTTGCTTATTCGAAACAATTTTTCCGAAAATTGGGCGGATTTGACGGAAATAATACGATGGCAAGCGGTGACGATGTATTTCTGCTGCAAAAAGCCGTGAAGCGTTTTTCTGAAAAAGTCTTTTACCTAAAATCGGAAAATTTTGCTGTAGCGACCAAACCTGCCCAAACGTGGAAATATTTATTTTTCCAGCATTCCTAACCCAACAATGCCGAAACTTCGCAAAAATGGCAGACACTTATTTGAAGAAGGCAATGGATGGCGCTCCGGATGCTATTGTCAAGAAGAAACTTCAGGCAGTGCGCTACATGGCTCAGGGGCTAAAGAGGTGAAATTGTCGATTTTCGAAAAATAAAAATATTCTTTTTTGCAGATACACATCGTTAAACCATCTCGCACAAGCTGCTAGAGCCGTGCTGCAGAAACAGGAACAAGTCACTGCGATGTTCCATGATTATGTTAGGTAAAAAAGTCGAAAATTTGGAAATACTTAAAAATGGGAATATTTTAGGGTCGACATAACTCAAGTCCAAGAGCAGGCAGGTTGGGTCGCCGGATGTGATAATTTGATGGTCAAGCATATCCATGATGCCTTCAAGGTATTCGATAAACAGATAAACATTTCAAGTGCCTCAAAAAGTATAATACCAATCTGATTTTGTTCATTTCGACAAATTCAATTAAGACTTATGATATTGCACTTCATAAATACTGATAATCATAGTTTACTTTTTAGCATAACCTCCAAAAAATAGCACCGATGG
>CAZSDN010000068.1:0-5790 GCA_964605595.1 uncultured Flavobacterium sp.
CGGTTGCACACAGCTTCAAAATTTCCAGGAACTGGTATCGGGCTTGCCATTTGCAAGAAAATTGTTGAAAATCATTCAGGGCAAATCACGGCAGAAAGCGAATTGGGCAAAGGCGCTGTCTTTACGATTTTCCTTCCACATTAATAAAAAAGCGGCTCAATTGAACCGCTTTACATTAACTATACATTTTCTTTCTTAATTCCTGGACTTTCTCATCATCTAGATAATCGTCAAAAGTCATATAGCGGTCAATTACTCCGTTGGGCGTTAATTCTACCACTCTGTTTCCGACAGTTTGCGCAAACTCATGGTCATGCGTCGTAAAAATAACTGAACCTTTAAAGTTTTTCAACGAATTATTAAACGCTGTAATCGATTCCAGATCCAAATGGTTCGTAGGCTCATCCAACATAAGGATATTGGCGCGTTCCATCATCATTCTTGACAACATGCAGCGTACTTTTTCGCCTCCCGACAAAACGCGGGCAGTTTTCAAAGCTTCTTCTCCTGAGAAAATCATTTTGCCTAAAAACCCACGGATATAAACCTCGTCACGTTCCTCTTCAGTTTTTGCCCATTGGCGAAGCCAGTCGACCAAGGTCAGGTCATTTTCAAAAAAATCATGGTTATCAACCGGAAGATAGGCCTGATTTGTTGTAATTCCCCAGTCAAATTTTCCAGAATCAGGTTTTTGGTTTCCGTTTAATATTTCATAAAAAGCTGTCGTAGCACGTGAATCTTTAGAAAAAAGGACAATCTTGTCACCTTTTGCCATATTTAAATCGACATCCTTAAATAAAGTATCGCCTTCAATCGAAGCGCTTAGATTTTGAACATTAAGTATCTGGTCGCCGGCTTCCCGTTCCTGGTCAAAAATAATTGCGGGATAGCGACGGCTTGAAGGTTTTATTTCATTGATATTCAGCTTACTGATCATTTTTTTACGCGAAGTAGCTTGTTTTGATTTTGCTACGTTTGCACTAAAGCGGCGAATGAATTCTTCAAGTTCAGCTTTTTTCTCTTCAGCCTTTTTGTTTTGCTGCGCACGCTGTTTTGCCGCTAACTGGCTCGATTCATACCAAAAAGTATAATTTCCCGAATAATGGTTTATTTTTCCAAAATCGATATCGGAAATATGCGTACAAACCGCATCCAGGAAGTGACGGTCGTGCGAAACGACAATCACCGTGTTTTCATAATTTGCAAGGAAATTTTCGAGCCATGCGATCGTTTCAAAATCCAGGTCATTTGTTGGCTCATCCATGATCAAGACATCAGGATTTCCGAAAAGCGCCTGAGCCAAAAGCACTCGGACTTTCAGTTTTCCGTCCAGGTCGCCCATTAACGTATAATGATAATCTTCGCCAATTCCAAGGTTTGAAAGTAAGGCTGCAGCGTCAGAATCTGCGTTCCAACCATTCATCTCCTCAAAATGGACCTGAAGTTCACCAATCCTGTCAGCATTTTTATCATTGTAATCCAGATAAAGTTCGTCCATTTCTTTTTTGACTGCAAAAAGGACTTTGTTTCCCATCATCACCGTTTCCAAAACCGTATGTTCGTCGAACATGTTGTGGTTCTGGTTCAGTACAGACATTCTTTTTCCGGGCTCAAGGAACACATGTCCTGAAGTTGGATCGATATCGCCTGCGAGTATTTTCAAAAAAGTAGATTTTCCGGCACCATTGGCTCCGATAACGCCATAAATATTACCATCTGTAAAGGTTGTATTTACCTCGTCGAATAAAATTCGTTTGCCAAATTGAACCGATAAATTATTTACTGTTAACATTAAATGTGATTTTATAAAAATTGTTTGCAAAAGTAGAAAAAATAGTGCAATTTTCGCCAGTGAAACCCTTATAAATATTGAAGAGCGACTTTTAACTATGCCTTAACAGTTAAATTAGCTCCATCTGAATATTTTTGTTTACAATAATTTATTTAAATGCGTGATTTAAAAGCTTTAAAATTCGTTTCAGTATCCTGTTTGGTTTTGTTTCTTGCTTCCTGCAACAAGCAATTTAAAGACGATAATTATGTTGCCTATTTTGGCGGAGAAGTTATAAATCCGACTTCCCCGTATGTCTTATTCTGTAAGGATTCAGAAGTTATCGATACAATTCATTTAAATAAGGACAATACTTTTTTCATCAAATTTGATTCGCTTACTCCAGGTTTATACGTTTTTAAAAATGAGCCGGAATACCAATATGTCTATTTTGATAAAAATGACAGCCTTATGGTACGTATCAATGCGGTAGATTTTGATGAATCTATCGTTTTTTGCGGACGCGGTGATGAAAAAAATAATTTCCTGATGGATTTATACCTGAAATACGAACGGGACAAAATGAAAATCTACGATGTTTATGAAATGGAAATCCCCAGATTCAATAAATATATAGATTCATCCTATAAATCCAAGGAAGATTTTTATACGAAAAAGAAAGAAGAAATTAAATGGAGTGATGGTTTTGACGCATACGCAAAGGCTACTCTCGATTTTAATTATTATGCTAAAAAAGAGATCTATCCGATGGTTCATAAAATGAGGACTGGAAATAATATCAAAAACCAGCTTCCGAAAGATTTTTACGATTACCGCAATGAAATTGATTTTAATGATCCGAAATTCACCAACTTTTCACCCTTTGTAAGATATTTGACATATATGCTCAATAATGTGGCTTCTACGCAGGAAATATCAAGTGATACCGAAATAGATGAAGCGTTGGAAAGCAATATCAAAAAACTGAACATCGCTGATACGCTTTTTAAAAACGAGAAGATTAAAAACAGGATGCTCGATAATATTGCCTTTACCTATTTACTGGAAGACCAAAATATTGTAAATAATAAAAAATTCCTCGACCGTTACCACCTTTTATCAACCGATAAAAGCCAGCATAACGAAATCCTTAAAATTGGAAATTCGATACAGTTGCTAAAAACTGGCAACAAGCTTCCAGAAATTGACATTATTGATATCGACGGAAATCAGTTGCGCATTAGTGATCTGATTAAACGAAAAACAGTTATTTTCTTTTGGACTGAAAACCTTGAATCACATCTGATTGCGGCGCATAAAAAAATCATGGAAATGAAATCAAGGCATCCGTCATATGATTTTATTGGCGTAAACGTTGATAAAGATCAGGAAAAATGGAAAAAGGAAATAGCCAAGTACAAATTTTCAGGCATAAATGAAATCCGTGCCGCTAACTTTATCGACCTGAAAGATAAATGGGTCATCAATAAAATTCACCGCACAATGATCGTCAATGCCGATGGCACCGTTGAAAATGCTTTCGTAAGCATTTTTGATGCCAAGTTTGAAGACAATTTGAAATAAAGTATGTTATACAGTTATAAAAAAACGGATCCGATTGGATCCGTTTTTATTTTAAGCAAAGAGCTAAAATCTTATTTATTTCCCTTTTCAAAATCGGCTACAAATTGTGCCAAACCAATATCGGTTAGTGGATGTTTCAGTAAGCCTGTAATTGCCGACAACGGCCCGGTCATAACGTCAGCACCTATTTTCGCACAGTTTACAATGTGCATCGTGTGACGCACCGAAGCAGCAAGAATCTGGGTTTCATAACCGTAATTGTCATAAATTTCACGAATTTCCTGAATCAGGTTTAAACCATCAACCGATACATCGTCTAAACGGCCAATGAAAGGCGAAACATAAGTCGCGCCGGCTTTTGCGGCCAAAATTGCCTGGCCTGCAGAAAACACTAATGTCACGTTGGTTTTGATTCCTTTATCCGAAAAATACTTTGCAGCCATAACTCCTTCTTTCGTCATTGGTAGTTTCACAACGATCTGGTCGTGAAGATCAGCAAGCTCCTCGCCTTCTTTGATCATTCCATCATAATCCAAAGCGTTTACTTCTGCGCTCACATCGCCATCAACAAGATTGCAAATGTCAACATAATGCTTTAGAATGTTATTTTTTCCGGTGATGCCTTCTTTTGCCATCAAACTCGGATTCGTGGTTACACCGTCGAGAACTCCCAACATTTGTGCTTCCTTGATCTGCGCTAAATTTGCCGTGTCGATAAAAAATTTCATACTATAATAATTGTGTGTTTACTATTTACTTCGCAAGTTCGTTATACATTTGGGCGTGTCCCTTCGGGTCGGGCTTTACGTGGTGCGCGGCACCTTGCTTCAATCCCTCACGCAAACCGTTGCAAAAGTACGATTATAATTAACATTTGAAAGCAATAAAATTGCAATCATTAATTTTCATTGATTGAGCTTATAATGGTTCATCAGCATTTTTTCGTACACTTTATCCGGCAAAACACGTTTCAGCACAATTGAGAACTTAGACAAAAACGGGCCAACTTTATAATGCACGTTTGGTTTAGCGGTATTTATAATTTTAAAAATGGCCTCGCCCATTTTTACCGGATCATCGCCACCGCCAACCTGGTTATTGATCACATCAATTGTATTGGCATAATTTGAATAGGCCGACGACAGTGAAACCGGAACATGGTAGCGGTGCGACGCAATATTTGTAGCAAATTCGCCCGGCGCAACATTTGTAATCTCAATCCCGAAAGGCTTGACTTCCATGCGCAAAGCTTCGGTAACATACTCAAGTGCGCCTTTAGACGCCGAATAAACCGCACGGTAAGGCAATCCCATATAACCGGCAATGGAAGTAATGTTTATTATCAATCCCGAACGCTGCTCGCGCATCTTAGGCAAAACCGCTTTCATTACTTCTATCGGGCCAAAAAGATTTGTCTCAAAATTATTGCGGATTTCATTCGTTGGAATTTCTTCAAGCGGGCCGATTATTCCGACTCCGGCATTATTGATAAGCACGTCGATCCTGCCTGAAACTGAAATTACCTGTGAAACCGCATGGGCAATACTTTCGGTATCTCGCACATCGAGCGCGATGAGCGGAAAAACCGAATTGGTGATTTTCTCGGGGTTCCGGCTTGTGCCATAAACAATGTATCCTTTTTTGTGAAGGAATTCCCCGATTGATTTTCCGATTCCGGATGAACCGCCGGTTATGAGAACAACTTTATTCATGGTGTTGGATGTTGGTTTTTGGTTTTGATAGTTTGCCGGATGTTCATTTGGTAACAGGTCGCTAGCCCCGATTGAAGCCGGTATCCTTTTTAAAGATTGGCCTGAGCTTTAGCAAAGGAATATCTTTAAAAAGATAAAGGCGGAAAGCGGGAATTTGCTTCAAATTTAAAACTTCCCAAAAATAAAAAATCTTCCCGAAGGAAGACCACATAAAAAAGAAAAAATGGCAAGCGACCTACATCGCACCGCTACAACCGCGTACCCTTGCTATGTTCCCATCCTGGGGGATTCTGCAGGAGCTGGTCGTGTAGGACTTGCCGTTGCAAATATACAATCTTTTTGTATTTTAGCAAATGGAAACCCGCATATTCATTAATATTACAAGTAAAAAGTTATTATAAAAACCATGAAAATCCATAACCTGTTATCAATCATTTTATTAAGCATTATATTTATAGGTTGCAATGGCTGTAAAAAAACGGCCCAGAATTCGTTTCGCTTTGATGATTCCAATTTTAAAAAGCACTATACGGCAAAAGGATCTGTTGATCTTATAGTTTTAAATCCTGAAAACCGGATTATTGACAGTGTTGTTTACTTTGCGAACGACACAAGGATTGCTTCAAAAAAAGGAAATGAGAAAGTAACTTTTGACCTTAACGGGAAGAAATTAGGCTATCAGAATTTTAAAGCTTTGGTTTATTATGAAGGACAGGAAATTTC
>CAZSDN010000068.1:5800-6495 GCA_964605595.1 uncultured Flavobacterium sp.
GGAAATCAATTCCCGCGTTGAAGTCGTTTCTGATGTAACTCCGAAATTACTGAAATATACCATTGTAAAAACATATCCCCACGATGTAAACGCTTTTACTGAAGGCCTTGAGTTTTTTCGGGACACTTTATACGAAAGCACCGGGCAAAAAGGAAATTCCTACATAAGAAAGTATGATTATAAAACCGGCAAGGTTTATAAACAGGTTGATTTGGCATCTGAATATTTTGGCGAAGGAATGACGATTATTAACGACAAGATTTTTCAGCTAACATGGCAGGAAAATACAGGTTTCATTTATGATGTAAATACGATGAAAAAGCTGAAGGAATTTCAATATGATAAAAAGATTGAAGGTTGGGGAATGACAAATGACGGAAAATACATCTATCATTCAGACGGAACCGAGAAAATCTGGAAAATGGATCCGGAAACCCAAAAGCTGGTCGATTATGTAAATGTCTATACCGGAAGCACTAAAATCAAACAGGTAAACGAGCTTGAATACATTAACGGTAAAATATACGGGAATGTATGGATGAAAGATGCGATTGCCGTCATTAATCCTGAAACCGGTGCCGTTGAAGGAATACTTGATTTTTCGGCACTGCGCAAACAAATTACCAATACGAATGAAGTGTTGAACGGAATTGCTTATAATCCGGCCACAAAAACTATTTTTATAACCGGTAAAA
>CAZSDN010000068.1:6505-9510 GCA_964605595.1 uncultured Flavobacterium sp.
TAAAAACTGGGATAAAATGTTTGAAATTAAAGTTTCCGAATAATTTTGTAAAAAAATAAGGTTCGCTAAAGCCGCTATTCATGCGGCTTTTTTTATTTTTCAAACCTAAATCTCTTAAAAAAATAGTTAGATAACTATATTTATAGTTGCGTAACTATAAATATAGTTGTATGTTTGTTTTATAATTCCACCGTTATGCAAAACCTTACGAACAAAGAAGAAGAAATCATGCACATTTTATGGAAGCTTCAAAAAGCTTTTATAAAAGACATCCTTGCCGAAACGGCAGATCATCCGCATTACAACACGCTGTCGACAATTGTCCGGAATCTGGAGGAAAAAGGCTATGTATCGCATACTGCATATGGAAATACGCATCAGTATTATCCTATCGTGAAAAAAGAAGATTACCGCAAAAGGTTCATGAATACGGCAATTGACAACTATTTTAATAGTTCCTATAAAAGCATGGTGTCATTTTTTGCGAAAGAAGAAAAAATATCCGCAGCCGAATTACGGGAAATTTTAGAAATGATTGAAAAAAGATAAGCCATGGAAACAATTTTAATCTATTTATTGAAATCATCGGCGCTTTTGGCAGCATTTTTCCTGGCCTATCACTTATTGCTCCGTAAGGAAACCTTTTTTAAAAGTAACCGTTGGTATCTGTTATTTGGTTTAGTTACGTCCTTGATTTTACCTTTGGTTACTTTTAAAAAAGTCATTTTGATCGAACCGGTCAAACAAACATTAGATTGGAATTTATTGGCACAATCACTTCCACAAAATACTGTTTCTGAACCTCAAACACTTGTAATTGATTGGTTTTTGGTATTACTATCCGTATACGGAATCGGGCTAGCCGTTTTTTTGCTTCGGTTTTTATTCGATTTTTATTCGCTTGCGAAAATGCTTAAAGGTAAAACCGTAATGAAACAAGAAGATTATAAATTTCTGGATGTGGCAGAAAATGTATCGCCTTTCTCCTACTTTAATTATATTGTTTATAACTCGTCATTTTTCAGTCAGAATGAGCTTGATAATATTTTGGAACACGAAAAAGTGCACAGTGATCAAAACCATACCATTGATGTGCTGATCGTTCGCATATTCTGTATCGCTTTTTGGTATAATCCTTTTGTGTGGCTTTACAAAAAGGCGATTTTACAAAACCTTGAATTTATTGCCGACTATGAAGCTTCAAAAAAAATAGCTGACATAAAAGCCTATCAGCGTACTTTACTAAAAATAACAACACACGATTACTGTGTTTCAATTACCAATCATTTTTTTCAATCATTAATCAAAAAACGAATCGTTATGTTAAACAAAAGCCAGTCAAAAAAATGGAATTCATGGAAATATTCTTTAGTAATTCCGGCATTAATCGCATTTATGTTTTATTTTCAGGTCAAAGTGGTCGCACAGGAAAAACCATCTGAAAATGTTACCGTAATTCCAACAAACGGAGTTGAAACGGTAATTAATAAGAATTCCTCTGATAAAGACCTGAAAAGCGAAAGCGAAAGAATTAAAAAAGAAAGCGGCGTAAACCTGAAGATTTCAAAAGTAAAACGAAACAAAGAAGGCCAGATTATTGCAATCAAAGCCGAATTTAAAGATAAAAACGGAAAAAGTGGAACAACGCAGGTAAGCGGCAACGAGCCAATTAAACCAATCCGCTTTTATAAAAATGGTGATATCGTTGGTTTTGGAAAGGCAAAACAGGATTATGTTACCTATTATAAAGGAAATGGCGCAAAAAAATCAGATTCTGAAAGCAGTTTTTCCTTCAGCTTTAGCAACGATGGCCCTGAAGCTCCCGAACCGCCAGAAGCTCCTGACGCACCTGAAACGCCAAACAATTTCGTCAAAATTAAAAAAGTGTCTAAAAATGGCAACCCGGTAATTGTTATTGACGGCGAAGTAATTGATACCGATGCGATTCTTTCAGAAGTTTTGAGCCCGGATATGATTAAAAGTGTCAGAGTATCGCGAAATGGTGATTCTGACGGTACGATTTACATCGATACGAAGAAAATCACAGAAGATGCAATGAAACTGGCAAGAGAAGCCATTGCAACTGCCAAAATTCAAATCGAGAATGCCAAACCCGAAATTGAGCGCGCCAAAAAGGAAATAGAACTTTCAAAGCCTGAAATGGAAATAGCGAAAGAAGAAATCAAAAAAGCCAAAGAAGAAATGATAAAGGCAAAAGCTGAAATGGAACAAGCTAAAGTTGAGCTCCAAAAAGCAAAAGCCGAAATTGAAAAAGCAAAATCTGAAGCAAAAAAAGAAAAAAAATAACATTAAAAGACCACGCTGTAAACGTGGTCTTTTTATTTTTGCAGAAACTTATTCCTTATGTTCCGATTATTAGCCCGTTTAAATAAAATCCTGTTACCGAGTTTTACAAAAAAACAACTCGATATGGCCAAAGCCAAAAAGTGGCAGCTCATGCTTATCGGATGGCGTTATTATGTAACCATCAGGGCAATTGAAGAAAATAATCCCTTAAATTGAAAGGATAAACGTATCCATATTCAGGCTTGAAGTATGAAATTGCCAGCTCACTTTCATGACATGTTTCAGGATTCTTTTCATTTCATCAAAATTATCGGGCTTTTTAATGTAAATATTTGCACCGCCCATAAAAGTCTCCAATTGATCTTTTTCTGAAGAAGATGTTGAATATATCGCAATAGGGAGATTT
The DNA here is from genome assembly GCA_964605595.1 of uncultured Flavobacterium sp. Classification (GTDB taxonomy): domain Bacteria; phylum Bacteroidota; class Bacteroidia; order Flavobacteriales; family Flavobacteriaceae; genus Flavobacterium. Next base: position 9,219 of record CAZSDN010000068.1, read on the forward strand.
CTAAACTTCTGGTCTGCCCTGATCAAACGCAGGCATTCCATACCATTCATAATGGGCATGTTAAGATCCAGAAAAAGTATATCGGGAATTTCCATGTCGGGCTTATTCATATAATCTATAAGCTCTTTTCCGTTATGGAAATAATTCAGGTTGCATTTGACTTTCAGGTTGTCGAAAGCATCTTTAAACAATTCATATTCGTCGGTATCATCGTCAGTAAGGATGATATTAATTTTTTCTGAATATTGCTTCATAAATGATGGGTCTGTTGTCAGACTAAATTAGTATATTT
>CAZSDN010000068.1:9520-13873 GCA_964605595.1 uncultured Flavobacterium sp.
GTATATTTAAACTATCAATTAATAATTTGGAAAAACTGATAACTTACAATCAGTTATTTCCTTTTTGAGTTTTGATAAATAATAAATTTGGGTGTGTAAATTTACACATTTTATTGTAAAACCCTATCGCTAATTTAAAAACATAAATTTAAACTTAAAAGATTTTTTATGAAAATCAGTATAAAATTTGACATGAACATTACTTGCCGGGAAATACTGAAAGAACAACTGGACAAGGTTGGCGCCGCTTATGAAATAATTGACCTTGGAGAAATCGAAATCATCGATCCTGTCAGTGATGCAAAATTTGATGAGCTTCAGGAAAACCTTAATCGTTTCGGAATTGATATACTAAATGACCAAAGAAGCCAGTTGATCCAAAAAGTAAAAAATGTAATCATTGAAATGATCAACCTTGACAACCCTCCAAATTCAAAAATATCACATTATCTTTCTGAAAAACTCAATATGAATTACAGTTATATTTCGAATATATTTTCAGAAACTACTTTCATTTCGATTGAAAGCTATATCATTTTACAGAAAATCGAAAAAACAAAGGAAATGCTGCTTCAGGATTTTACGATGACCGAGATTTCATACAAACTCAATTACAGCAGCCCGGCACATCTTTCAGGCCAATTCAAAAAAACAACGGGAATGTCGCCTTCAACCTTTAAAAAAATTATCGAAAGCAGGAAAGCCTCGGCAACATCATAAAATGAAAAACGGAACAGCAAAAAACTGTTCCGTTCTTATTTAAGTGAACATGGAATACTGATATCGGTAGTTTACTGTAGTAGCTTTCGATTCATTCTCTTTTCATAGCAATTTTCAAATCAGCCGAAAGTTCATCAATCCTTAAAGTTGTGTTGAGTTAGGATAATGTACCGTAACCAGTATTCCCATGTATTTTATCTATTTCTTGCTTCCTTGCACCAATCTTTTAAGTGCAACGGTGCTGATTGCCGGACGCATATTTGGTTTGTTTATCGTGCCGGTGTTTTTCATTAGTGTTTCGGTTGCTTCCATAATTGTTTTAGTTTGATATTACAAATTTGTCTGATTTATGCGTCTGAGTTGTTACATAATTTAAAAATTGTGTTACATAGTTTCCATTTGAGTCAACTAAAATTAATATCTAAGTATGATTATTAGAATTAACACTTAAAAAATATTTTACTCAAGGTTATATTATCCGAATGGCTTATATTTGAAGAACTAACGGAATTTACAAACAAAATCAATTTATGCCTCTAGATCAGCTTAGCGATTTACCGTCCCAAGTTTCACAAAATTTTCCAATAGTTGGGGTCGGTGCTTCGGCCGGCGGACTTGACGCTTTTAAAAGATTGCTTGAAGCCATACCGCATGATTCCGGAATGGCCTATGTTTTAGTTCAGCATCTGGCGCCTAATCATGACAGTTTATTGCCTGAGTTACTTTCTAAATTCACTGAACTTCCCGTTCATGAAATAACAAATGATATTAATCTTGCGCCTAACCATGTTTATATCATTCCCGAGAATAAAATGCTCGCTTATTCCGATGGGGTTTTAAAGCTTACCGCCAGGGAAGGAAATTCGAAAAAGAACCTGCCCATTGACGTCTTTTTCAAAACCCTCGCCGAAACGCATAAAAGTTCTGCCATAGGGATTGTTTTATCAGGAAACGGATTTGACGGCGCAATTGGTTTAAAAAATATAAAAGAATACGGCGGCATTACATATGCCCAAACCCCCGAAACCGCAGCATTTGAAGGAATGCCGCAAAACGCCATAAAATCAGGGACTGCCGATTTTGTGCTTAGCCCTGAAGATATCCCGCAGCATCTTATCTATGTTAATCACACGTATAAAGCAGCTTATTCTGAATATGAAGTGCTTTCGAAAGAAGAAGAAAATATTTTCAAGCAAATCCTGCGAATACTTCGACAAACCAGCGACAACGATTTTTCACATTACAAACAGCCCACATTAAGAAGAAGGATTGCCCGAAGGATTACAATGACCAAACATGATAATCCGGCTTCCTATCTCGAATTCCTGCGCGGAAGCAAAGAAGAGAAAAGCGCGCTTTTTAATGATGTCCTGATTCCGGTCAGTTATTTTTTCAGGGATGGAAATATCTTTGAAAACCTTTGCAAGGAAGTTTTTCCCGAACTGGTAAAAAATAAAAAAACCGGTGACAGTATCCGGTTTTGGGTAGCCGGATGCTCTACGGGCGAAGAAGCTTATTCACTTGCCATTTGCCTTCATGAGCATATGGCCGGCATTTCAACAGATATAAAAATCCAGATATTTGCCACAGACATTTCTGAAAATGTGATCAATAAAGCACGAACCGGAATTTATACGCTTCAGGAATTACAGAATATCTCTGACTCAAGGCTTAAAAAATATTTCACCAAAACCAATGGAAATTATCATATTAACAAAGTCATTCGTGATATGTGCATTTTTGCTGTCCATAATTTCCTGAAAGATCCGCCGTTTGCAAAAATGGACTTGGTTTCATGCCGGAATGTCCTTATTTACCTTGATCCTTTTTTCCAGAAAAAAACACTTTCAACATTTCATTATGCCCTTAAAGAGCGTGGCATCTTATTTTTGGGAAAATCAGAATCCGTAAGCACTACGCCTGAATTGTTCGAACCCATACTTAAAAACCATAAAATTTACGTCCGAAAGTCAACGCCCATACGGTTTTTGAGCAATCCATATGAACCGTTGGAAATAAGCATATCAGACACAAAAATACTGGCTCCAAAGAAAATAACCATTGAACCCGATTTTCATAAGATTGCGCATGAAATACTGTTCAATAAATATACACCGGCTGCAGTAATTATAAACGATCACAGGGAAATCGTTCATTTTCATGGCGATACAGGCCCGTTTTTATTGCCTTCACCCGGAAAGCCTAATTTTGATGTCCTTAAAATGGCACGCGAGGGCTTGGAGTTTGAAATCCGCAATGCGCTTCTGAAGGCGCGAAAAATTGACGATCGCGTTGCGAGCCAGGAAATTACGCTCAAAGGCGAAAATTATCTTGTGAGTTTTGAGATTATTCCGATACTTGTGAGCCGTGAACAGCATTTCTTGATTCTTTTCCATAAAAATGAGATTCCGCCCGAAGAAAAAGAAAGGTTTCTTCAATTAAAGAATTCAGACCAGAAACGAATCAAGCAACTGGAATCGGAACTTACGCAACTGAAAGAAGACATAAAAAGGGTAACGGAAGACCAAGAAGCGGTAAACGAAGAGCTTCAAAGTGCTAACGAAGAACTAATGAGCAACAGTGAGGAACTGCAAAGCCTCAATGAAAAACTGGAAGCTTCAGCAGAAGAACTCCAGTCAAATAACGAAGAGCTTATCAGCGTGAACGACGAACTCATGGAACGCCAGGAACAGCTTGTCGCTTCAAGGATGCAGGCAGAAGCTATTGTCGAAACAATCCGTGAACCGTTGATTATCATCAATAAAGACATCCGTGTAAAAAGGGCCAATACTTCTTATTACAACTATTTCAATACTACCGAACAGGACACCGAAGGGCGCTTGTTTTTTGAATTGAACAGCGGACAATGGAACAATCCTCAACTCCGCAAATCATTCGAAGTATTATTCAAATCCAATATCACAGATTTGGAAATTGCGATAGAATTACCTGGAAAGGGAAAACGGACATTATTGCTCAACGCACGCCAAATTATCAATGACCGCCATTCGGAAGAGCTGATCCTGATTGCCTTTGAAGATATAACCGAAAACAGTATTTCAAAACTATTACGCGAAAGCGAAGCCCGTTTCCGAAACATTGCTGATTCGGCTCCCGTTTTACTTTGGATGTCGGATACAGACAAAGCGCATAATTTCTTTAATAAAGGCTGGCTTGATTTTACAGGACGTACTTTTGAAGAAGAATCAGATAGTGGCTGGATTCAGGGCGTTCATCCAGAAGATTTACAACATTGCCTTACAATTTACAACACAAATTTTGATGCGCGCCAAAGTTTCTACATGGAATACCGCCTTAGAAGGTATGACGGTGAATACCGTTGGATTTCTGACAAAGGAGTGCCGCGATTTTCTGCCGACGGCGAGTTTCTTGGATTTGTGGGCGGATCCATGGACATTCATGAACAAAAGAATTTTGCAGTGGCACTTGAAGAAAAAGTAGAACAGCGCACAAAGGAACTCCGGGATTCAGAATCGTTCCTGCAATCTATCTTAAGTACGACACAAAACCTTATTTATATTTATGACCTTGAAACGAATAAGATAGCGTTCATAAATAAAAAATCGTTCAAAGCAACCGGTTACAGTGCCGAGGAAATCATTAGTTCAAAAA
>CAZSDN010000068.1:13883-15242 GCA_964605595.1 uncultured Flavobacterium sp.
CAAAAAGGGATATTTTTAGCGAACTTATTCATCCTGATGACCTTGAAATCGTAAAAAAGCACCGAAAAAGTATTCAATCCTTAACTGATGGGAAAAACCTTATCGTTGAATTCCGGTTGAGGAATGAAAATGAAGCCTGGAGCAACCATATGTCCCGGGACGTGGTTTTTAAAAGAGACAAAAAAGGTAAAGTCATACAATATATAGGGGTTTCTACCGATATAACCGCTATCAAGAAAACAAACGAGTTGCTTCTTTCCAAAAATAAAGAGCTCGAGCACAGTAACGTTGAACTTGCCTCATTCAGTTCGATTGCAAGCCATGACCTTAAGGAACCTTTGCGAAAAATCCAGATGTTCAGTAAGCTTATTGTTGATAATGACCGGGAGAATATTTCCGAAAAATCAAAATCATACCTTGATCGTGTGACTGTTTCTGCCAATCGGATGCAACAACTGATTGATGACCTCATAAGCTATTCCCGAAACCATAGCGAGCAAATCAAGCTAAAAAACACTGACCTCAACAAATTATTAGGCCAGGTACTTGAAGATCTTGCCGAAACTATTGAAGAAAAAAATGCAACTGTTGAAATCGGAAAACTTCCTGAAGCACCGGTTTTAGCTTCACAAATGAGGCAGCTTTTCCATAATCTGATAAGCAATGCAATAAAATACAGCAAAAAAAATGTGCCACCTCATATTGTAATTTCTGCTGACGATGCCAGTCAAGCTGAAATTAACGCCCTGAATGGAAATCCTGAAATCAATTATTGTAAAATAATGGTAAGCGATAACGGGATTGGTTTCTCAAATGAATATAACGCACGGATATTTGAACCTTTTAAAAGGCTTCATGGGAAAGATGAATATTCCGGAACAGGAATAGGCCTTGCTATTTGTAAAAAAATCATGATAAACCATGAGGGTTTTATTACCGCTGTGAGTGAAGAAAGCAAAGGTGCCGTATTTTCGATTTTTCTTCACAGTTGTAATTAATAAAAGTTTCTATGGAATTATATAAGGTTTCCTGATTATCATATAATATTACTACTAGTAATTTTAAGACTTTTGGCAAAAACCTACAATATGAAAGCAAAAACTTTAAAATTCCTCATCCCAATTCTTTTATTCTCATTTTTTCTCGCAAATTGCGGAAATTGTGACGACGGTACATTATATGAAGATGAAAAAACACATATAGTTGCTGATTCAACTGCAATAAGGCCATAACAATTTGGCTTTTATATTAAGTATTGTCCTAAAGTAGTTTGCAATGAATTTTTATTGAGAATTAAAAAATGTGGTTTTTCCGTAAAATGCTATAGCGGAAAAATTGTATTTTACCTTCAGGGAAGGG
>CAZSDN010000069.1:0-1083 GCA_964605595.1 uncultured Flavobacterium sp.
GGAATGAGAACGTCAAAATTGGTAAAACTGGATGTGCTTTTAAATGCTCAAACGGTTGATGCACTTTCTGCATTGATCCACGAAGACAATGCTTATAACATCGGTAAAAAAATGACCGAGAAATTGCGTGAGTTGATTCCGAGACAACAATTTGACATTCCAATCCAAGCGGCAATCGGAGCAAAAATTATCGCTCGTGAAACCATCAAAGCGCTTCGTAAAGACGTTACCGCAAAATGTTATGGTGGAGATATTTCACGTAAGCGTAAGCTTTTGGAGAAACAGAAAAAAGGTAAAAAGCGTATGAGACAGGTTGGAAACGTTGAGATTCCGCAAGAAGCTTTTATGGCGGTTTTGAAACTAAATGACTAAAAAAAATTAATAGTTAATAATGAATATGTAATAATTAGCCCTGAAAAACTTCAGGGCTTTTTTTTGGACGTTTCGAATTATTAATTATTAACCATTCATTATTAATTAAATTTACCTTTCCCAGAAAAATGGAGGCTCAATTCCCAAGGCTCTTAAATATACATAACCTTGTCCGCGGTGATGGATTTCATTGTCGATAAAATAAAGAATGTTTTGAATAATTGGAAATTCATATTGCCCGAAAAGATTGAAGGTTTCACTAAAATCTTCCGGATTTAACTTTTGCCAATAGTCATTTATTTTTTTGGTGTCATCATCCCATTTCTTCAGATAATCGGCCTTTGTGGTAAATGTTTCAGGTTCAGAATATGGAGTTTCCTGACGGTCGACAATTGCTTTTAAAGCCGGTGCGGCAATCGATAGAAGTTCGGTTGAAAGCTGTGCAAATGTGCGCATTCCGCCGATCGAGAATTCAAAAAAATCTTTTTCGGGGAAAAGTTCGATTACTCTTCGGGTTAAAGCGCGGTGACCTTGCCAATGTTTCAATAAGTCTTGTGTGCTGATGATTTCGGTTGTCGTTTCCATGATTATAAATTTTTTAAGTTGTTATCTGAAGCAAAATTAAAATCGCGTGCTGACAACAGTCTGTCAGTAGGAATATGAATTTTTTTTTATTTTTAAGGAATTATGAATGCATTATAAATTCCTAAT
>CAZSDN010000069.1:1093-8688 GCA_964605595.1 uncultured Flavobacterium sp.
CTTCAGGGAAGGGGAAAATACGTCCCTATAAAAAAATATTTTATCCGCTTTACGGAAAAACCACGTTTTTAGTTAAAATCATTACTTTGTTGATCCCGGATATTCGGATTGTGCCTTAATAATAGGTAAAACCTTTTTCTACTTCGTATCTTTGCAACCTCAAAATACTAAAGATGATCGAAGATAAAAACCCGCAACGTACCTCAATTTCGCAATTAGGAGAATTTGGACTGATAGAACATCTGACTAAGAACTTCGAAATTGTGCAGCCGTCAACTTTAAAAGGTATTGGAGATGATGCTGCGGTTTTGGATTTTAAAGATAAAAAAGTAGTCGTTTCAACCGATTTGCTGATTGAAGGGATTCATTTCGATTTGGCTTACATGCCATTGAAACACTTGGGATATAAGTCGGTTGTAGTTAATATTTCCGATATCTGTGCGATGAATGCGAAGCCAACGCAGATAACGGTTTCAATCGCCGTTTCAAATAGGTTTCCTTTGGAAGCTTTGGATGAGTTGTTTGCCGGAATTACGCTTGCCGCAAACGAATATAAAGTAGATGTGATTGGTGGCGATACGACATCTTCAACACGTGGATTAATTATCAGCATCACTGCAATTGGCGAAGCTGACGAAGAAGAACTCGTGTACAGAAATGGCGCAAAGCAAACCGATTTACTCGTAGTTAGCGGCGATATTGGCGCGGCTTATATGGGTTTGCAGGTTTTGGAACGAGAGAAGCAAGTGTTTCAGGTGAATCCAAATTCGCAACCGGATTTGGACGCTTACACTTATTTGATTGAAAGGCAATTAAAGCCGGAAGCTCGAAAAGACGTTCGCACATTACTTCATGCCCTAGAAATAAAACCTACATCCATGATTGATATTTCTGACGGATTATCTTCAGAAATCATCCATATCTGCAAGCAATCAAAATTGGGTTGTAATTTATATGAAGACAAACTTCCGCTAGATCCGCAGTTGATCTCGGCTTGTGAAGAATTCAATATCGATTCTACAACCGTTGCCATCAACGGCGGCGAAGATTACGAATTGCTTTTCACAATTGCAATGGAAGATTTCGATAAGATAAAAGGGAACCCGAATTTTTCAATTATCGGGCACATGGTAAATGAAACGGAAGGAATTCACCTGATTACGCGAGCGGATACAAAAATTGAGCTGCGTGCAAGAGGATGGAATGCTTTGAGCGAAGAATAATTCCGCCCAAAGCAAATTCATTTAAGCTTGTTCATCCATCATTTTCTGGACGGTTTCACTATAATAGATTTCGCCTGAAATTATCTTTTCAAAAGCTATTAACAGTTCTTCGAACGTAAGGTCGTTTTTCACAACGAGCCCGTTTGGCTGAATTGTTTCGGCAAAATATCTGAATTTCAGTTTTTCAGTGTGCATTGTAAGCAGGACGATTTTGCAATTGGGCATTTTTTCGCGTAAAACTAATGCAAGGTCAATTCCGGATTCGATATTTTTTTCCGGATAATTCGGGATACTGATGTCAAGAAAAGCGACGTCAAATTCGAAAGTGCTGTTGGTAATGACTTCATAACCCGTTTTCGCAGAATCGGCGTCCGTATTTACAATGTCGTATTCGTCAGCTTTGAACCGCTCCAAAGTGTTTTTATACGCTTGTAAAATAAACGGATGATCGTCGACCATCAGCAACTGGATTGTTTTTTTCATTTTGTTTTGTTAGGTGTTTGTATTTAGGGGTAACTCAAATAACAATGTTGTTCCGTTTCCGGGTTCAGAGCTGATTTGCATGGTTCCGCCTGAACTTGTCATCCGCGCATCCATATTCTGCAAACCAATGCCTTTTTTCTTTTTCGTATAAATGAACCCGATGCCGTCGTCCTCAATTTTCAGGGAAATAAAATCAAGGTTTTTTGTAAACGTTACGGATACGTTCTGTGCTTCAGCATATTTATTGATGTTCTGGAAAGCTTCCTGCAAGATACGATAAAAATTAATTTTCGCCATATTGCCTACCATGGCCCATTCAATTTTTGCATCAATTGAGGAAGTAATATTGGCTTTGCAAACAGTTTTTTGCGTTTCGAGGAAACTGTTTACCATGAGTACAAAATTATTGAATACGGCCGCTTTTTCAGAATTCAGGTCATGGGAAATTTCACGGATTTCCTGTTCAAGGGTTTTGAGCTCATCGATATAACCTGAGCGGTCACTGATTCCTTTCTCGTCGGTTTTGGTATTTAAAACGCCAAGGTTCATGCGCGTTCCAAAGAGTTTTCCCAATATGCCGTCGTGTAATTCCTGGGCAATGCGTTTTTTTTCGGCCTGGCGCACTTCTTCAACTTTATTCTGCTGGTTGATCATGAGCTGGTAGATTTCCTCATTGGCTTTCTGTTGTTCCTGAACCAAAGTGAGTTCACGGTTTTTGGCCGCCTGAAAACGGATTACGAAAATGAAAATGCCTATTAATAGTATTCCGAGTGCGATATAAATAAGTGTTTTCCGCTGTTCGATAAGTTTGTCTTTTTCGATAGTAAGCTCTTCGGTTTCGTATTCTATCCGGGCAAATTTGTTTCGGGCTTTGCGCTCAGCGATTTGAAGGCTGTCGTTTATTTTGAAATATTGGGTTGAATATTTGAGAGCATTTTTTGGATCGACGTTGGCGAGTTGTTTTAGAGTGCTGAGTTGGTCTCTGATTTCTTCATTTTTGACAGCTAATTCGTTTGCTTGTCGAGCAAATAATAATGCCTTAATCGTGTCTTTTTTAAAAGCATAATATTCAGATATGTGAGTTTTTGATAAGACAATTCCAGAAAAATCTCCTAAACTATCTTTAATTTTAATTGACTCAAAAAAAAGCTGTGGTAGATTTGAGGAATCTTGGTGTTTGAATTTAGAATATCCATAATTATCTTTTACTCTTGCAAAAGTTAAAGGTTTATCTTTTTTTAAATTTTTTTGAGAAAGAGCAATTTCAAAAACTTTAATCGCTTCACCATATTTCTTTTGATATAGATTTAAAATGCCAATATTGTTGAGGGTAAACGCTTCTAATTGATACTCGGGTAATAGTTCAGGATTGGAACTAGCATTGAGTGCTAAATCATAATGTTTTTTGGCTAAATCATATTCTGCTAATTCGGCATTTATTACCCCTAATAAGTTATAACATTCATAGAGCATTGCAGCATCATTATTATGCCTCAAATGCTTTAATATTTCAAAAACTGTTTTTTCCCCACCTAAAAAATCACCTGCGTTATGCTGTAAAACAGCTTTGTTAAATAATACTTTTTGAATATTTACATGATCTTTAAGTTTAGAATAGAGTTTTTCAGCATGATTATTATACCAATATATACTATCAGAATTTTTAAACTTGATATGATAATCAATCATATAGTTATATGCTTTTGCTAGATTTATTGAATCTTTTGAGACAGTAGCATTTTTAATTATCTTTAAGGTTGTTTTTCTATAATCTTCAAAATTATTCATATTGAAAAAGCGATTGGCAATTTTGAAATAATATACTCTGTTCAAAGAATCATTATTTTTTTGAGAAGTAAAACTCAGGGCCTTTTTATTGTATTTATCTCTTACACTATATGGAATGGAATCATTATTTGCAATTTCGAGAAAATAATTTAGGCTATCTTTAGGGTTATTATAAATATCAACTTTCTTTGGAGTTCTTTTACACCCTAAAAAAAGAAGTATTAAAATAAAAATATAATAGGAAAATTTGTTCAATCTAATTATTGTATGTGTTCAAAAATAGAAAACTAATGCCAATAAAAAAAGGCTATCGTGTTTGATAGCCTTTTTAATTTATATATATAAATTAATCTATTTTTTTCTTTCCTGGATCTTGACTTCCTCCTATGGTGGTAGCACTTCCTGTTCCCCCACTTTTCAATTCAGCAAGCAATGTTCCATTTCCATTATTCTTTTTAGTTTCATTTCCATTATATGAAGTTAGGCCTACTAATGCTACTACTATAATTGCTACAATTGCGATTGCTTTTTTCATGATATTTTTATTAGGGGTTTTTGTAATTTTATTTTTAAATAATCGATAAAGTGTTTGTTTTTAACGATGTAAAACTACTGCGGTTGAAACAGATAATCAAACATTTAAAACCCTAAATTGTAGATGATTGCCGTTTGGTAGTAAACGGGTATTTTTTGCAGGTAATCGGTTTTTAACAAGGAAAACGATTTATCCGATTGGGATTTCGAATTTTAAAAGTGTTCCTTCCGATGGTTTTGTTATTATTTCCATTGTCCCGCCGGAGGATAAAATACGGGAATTCATGTTTTGCAGGCCAATGCCTTTTTTCTTTCGCGTAGGAACAAACCCGATTCCGTCATCTTTGATATTTAACTGGACACGGCTTCCATTTTGATCAAAAGAAACGACAACGTTTTTTGCTTCTGAATACTTGTTGATATTCTGGAAAGCTTCCTGAAGGATACGATAAAAATTGATTTTGGCCATATTATCAACAATGTTCCACTCAATTTTTGGATCGATCGAAAATGAAATGGCAGCTTTGCAAACTGTTTTTTGGGTTTCAAAAAAGTTGGTTACCATCAGGACAAAGTTATTGAATACGGCTGTTTTCTCCGAGTTCAGGTCGTGCGAAATTTCACGGATTTCCTGTTCCAAGGTTTTCAGCTCATCAATATATGCTACTCTTTCCGTTTTGGCATTACTGTCATCACGGTTATTTAGAACACCAAGATTCATGCGGGTTCCAAATAGTTTTCCTAAGATCCCGTCATGTAATTCCTGTGCGATCCGTTTTTTTTCAGCCTGTCGGACTTCCTCAACTTTGTTTTGCTGATTGATCATGAGCTGATAGATTTCCTCATTTGCTTTTTGCTGCTCCTGAACCAAAGTAAGCTCACGGTTTTTGGCTGCCTGGAAACGGATTACAAAAATGAAAACGCCTATTAATAGTATTCCGAGTGCGATATAAATAAGTGTTTTCCGCTGTTCGATAAGTTTGTCTTTTTCGAGTGTGAGTTCTTCGGTTTCGTATTCGATACGGGCAAATTTATTGATATTTTTACGCTCTGCAAGTTGTAAGCTATCACTAATCCGAATATATTCTTGAGAATATTTTTTAGCGTTTGCGTAATCTATAATTATTAATTCTTTTAAAGTTAAAAGGCGATACTTATCGATTCTATTAATTAATGCAATATTATATGCTTGACTTGCAAAATATTTTGCGCGGGAAGTATCCTTTTTTATCTGATAGTACTGTGATAAATGAACTTGACTCGATAATTTATTTGTTACTGAATTTAAGCTGTCTGAAATTTTAAGTGATGTAATAAAAAGATGAGGTAAATTTTCAAATTGTAATAGGCGTAATTTCGAATATCCTAAATTATCTATAAGAACGGCGTAATTTATTGTATTTAAATAAATTTTATTACTTTCCATAGCCTTTGTGAAAAAGATTATCGCTTGTTCATCATCATTGTTAGTTTGATATACCAAACCAATATTATGTAGAGAATAAAATATTTTTGAATCATCTTCAAATCCTGATAAGGAGGCAATGCTTAAAGCTTTGTTGTGATATTCCAAAGCCTTTATAAAATCACTAAGCTCATTATGAATAAAACCTAATATATTATATGCTTCATATTCAAGATTGGTATTCCGCTCTTTTTTCAGAAAATATAGAGCGTCAAAAGCAGATTTTTGGCTTCCTATGTAATCTCTTTCGTTAAATTGTAGGATACATTTATTTAATAAGTTTTTCGCTATTAACTCATTTTTATTTAATTTTAAATAAATTTTTTCAGCGCTATAATAAAAAAAATAAGAACTATCGGCTATAAATTTGGCATTATAGTAATCTCCCAGATAACTGTAAGCTTTTGCTAAACTTAGACTATCGTTTTGTTTAATTGATTGTTTGACAATATCAAAAGAGATTTTTTTATAATTTTCTAAGTCATTTATGTTGAAATATCGATTAGCAATTTTAAAATAATTAGCTCGATTTATTGAATCTGGTTTTTGTGATAATACCATTTTCAATGCTTTATCGGTAAATTCTTTCCTTTTATTTAGAGCTATGGAGTCATTGTTGGCAACTTCTAGAAAATGTCTTAAAGTGTCGGATGCCTGAATTACAGTATTTTGATTAGAATGTTGTTTACAGCTAAAAAAAGCTATTGATATAATAAATATGAATGAAATTCTTTGCACGCTAGGAATATATAACAAAATCAAAAATAGACAAAATAAGCATATAAAAAAGGCTGTCTATATAGACAGCCTTTTTTATATGCTTATTTTTATTAATCTGCTTTTTTGGTACCGATCTTTATTGGTTCGCCAGCTTTAGTTTTTACTTGAGCAAATAATCCGTCATCTCCACTCCCTTTCTTCACATCATTTCCATTATATGAAGTTAAACCAACTAATGCTACTACTACAACTGCCACGATTGCGATTACTTTTTTCATGATATTTTTAAATTTAGGGGTTTTTGTATTAAGTCCGAAATTACAGGACGATTTTTGTTTTATGGGTGTAAAATTAAGGCAGCTTTTATTGACGGCGAAACATTTTGCAGCCTATATAGTAGATTGACGCCGCAGGATAGTGTGCGTACAATGTTTATGAGGCGATGGTTTAAAAAATACTTTTTTTAACAAAAATTACGGTAAAACCGTAACGAAATTTGAAGCAAATTTTATATGCGATTAATTTATCCCTTCGAAGTTGAGGAATATTTTATTTAGCTCGCGGTTTTCGTTTGAAGTTATCAGGTTAATGACCATGTCGACATTTTTCTTGTACGATTTCGAAAACGGAAGCTGGATTTTACTGTTCTTAATATAACAGATGCTATTTCCAAGGTGGATCCTTGAAATGTAATTCATGTTTACGATGTAACTGTTGTGAATCCGCACAAATTCATGGGGAAGCGTATTTTCAAAATGCTTCATCGTTTTGAAAGCCGTAATCATGTCGCCGTTGTTCATGTAAATATCGGTCGAATTGTTGTCGGCTTTTGCATAAACAATATCTTCGGTATCAATGAAACGGTAATCGCCATAGGATTTGATGCAGATTGTCGCAGAAACTTCTTCAGCGTTTCTTTCAAATTTGATAAGCGTTTTTCGAAGCTCATGGATGCTCAACGGCTTTGTCAGGTAATCAAAGACCTCATGCTTAATCGCTTCATAAGCAAATTCGCGGCTTTTTGTAAGCACGACTATTTTGGGCAATGTTTTCATGAACCTGAACAATTCATTGATGATTGTCAGCGATAAATTACTTTTTTTGTTTTTCGGATTGATTTCAAGAAAAACCAAATGCGGCTTGTTTTCAAGTATCAGATTTACGGCATCGTCATAATTTGTGGCCGTACCCATAAGTAAATAGTTCGGAAACTCGTCAAAAACCGACTTTGTTTTCGAAATACTGGCTTTGTCATCGTCAATTATGATGTACGGATATTTCATTACGCTCATTTGGGGCAAGCTCTTTTTGAGAGTTACAGGCTGACAATTTACAATAAATTATCAAAACATTTACAAATCAGTTCCGACCCTTTTCCCCGG
>CAZSDN010000069.1:8698-14169 GCA_964605595.1 uncultured Flavobacterium sp.
GGCCATTAAAAGCAGCTCCGGTATCGATATTCCAAACGCAGGCTTTTTGTACCGGAACTGTCGAATTTATATGTGTAACGGGCGTGTGCCCGATGAAAATCTCCTCATATAACTTTAATCTTTTAGGATAAAACAAATCGTCTTTCACCAAGGTTTTATCCAAAGCCAGAGCGGTTTCCCATAGCGTCCGTTCCCAATAGAACATTTTAGGGAAATATTCGTACTCTACGCCCTTAAGATTTGTAAATCCCGCATGCACAAATAACCGGTTTTTTTCATCCAGATAATAATTTTCAAGGGATTTTAAAAATTCAACATGTTTATGTTTCGGCGTTTCAGAAACGGTAAGATAGGCAGTCACGGTTGCTTCCCCGCCATGGTTATACCATAAAACATTGTCTTTTTTTTCATGGAGCCAATCTAACAATAGCGCATCATGGTTACCGCGTATGAAAACACAATGATGCGTTTTTTGAAGTTCTATCAAAAAATCAAGGACTTGCGGCGATTCGCTCCAGCCGTCAACATAATCTCCCAGAAAAATTAATTTATCGGAAGTGCTGACTTTGGCACGCTCTAAAATCTGACACAAAGCCCTAAGCCCGCCATGTATATCGCCTATTACAAATGTTCTCGTGTTACTCATTTTGCAAAAATAGTTTAAACTTTTAACTTTTTTTACGGTTTAACCGTAATCACTTTTTTAGGTAAAATCTATTTTTATTTCGCCTAATAGATTGATAATAGTTTTGTTATTTTTGAGGTAAATCCGTTATGTTTTGATAAAGTACTCTATGATATTATTGTTTGCAGCGTTTTTTCTTATTGGATGTAAAAAAGGTAAAAGCGCATTGCAAAATACTGACACTAAAAATGATAGCCTGGAATTATACCTCAGGGAAGCAAATAATGATTCATTGCAGTACCAAAAACGGTTTGAGTATGCGAAAAAAGCTGAAGGAATTGTTTTGGCGGGCGAAAATGATTCTTTAAACAGAGTGAATTTGTTTAGGGTTGCGAATAGATATTATAATTTAAGAGATCTAGACATTTATAAAACTATTGTTGAAGAGATTGTTAAAAAATCGTATAAAGCAAAAGACACTTTGAATGTTGCTAAAGGGTTTTCCTATAAAGGTGATTATTTTAAGCAAAAATGTTTCCCAGATAGTTCGTATAAATATTACGATAAAGCTCAGAAGTTATATTTTAAAATGGAAAATAAAGAAGTTTATGTGTCTGAGATGTTATTGAATAAGACTGTTGTTAGATTTGAGGAACGTGATTTTATTGGGAGTCAAAAATCTGCTTTTGATGCATTAAGATTTTTGAAAAAAAAGAATGATCCAGAGATAAGATATGATACGTATAATATTTTGGGGGCGATATTTAATGAGCTTAATGATTTTTCAAAATCTTTAGAATACAATCATAAGGCTTTAGATATTGCATTATCAGAATTTGATGATGAAGATCGTATTTTTAATTCTTTTCATAATATTGGTTTGACTTATCAAAATAATAACGATGATAAAAAAGCAATTCAATTTTTCGAGAAAGCTTTAGAAACAAAAGGAAATTATCCAAATACACTAAGGCATTCTATATTAATTGACAATTTGGGTTATTCTAAGTTAAGACTTAGGGAATTCGATGATTTGCCTCATCTTTTTTTCAAGTCACTTAAAATTTCAGATAGTTTGAAATTAGAGAGGTATCAAATCTCAAGTAAAATTCATTTGTCACAATATTACTTGGTTAAAAGAGATACAATTCGGGCTAAATTTTATGCTCATCAAGCATATTTGAATTCGAAAACTTTTAAAATACCAAAGTATAAACTTTTATCTCTAAAAGAATTGATTAATATTGATTATAAAAATGCTAAAAAACATTCTCAAGAATACATTCGGATTGATGATAGCTTGCAACTTTCTGAACGTAAAAACATTAACAAATTCGCCCGTATCGAATACGAAACAGAAGAGCTTACTCTCGAAAAAGACAAACTCGTTGAGCAAAGAAAAACAATATTGTACATAGCGAGCGCTACACTTTTTATATTGATTCTGATATTGCTTTTTTGGTATCAAAAATCCAGAAGCCGGGAAATGACATTTATAAAAGAGCAACAAAAGGCCAACGAAGAAATCTATAAGCTGATTCTGGATCAGCAGCAAAAACTCGAAGAAGGAAAGCAAATCGAAAAGAAAAGAATTTCAAAAGAATTGCATGACGGCGTTATGGGGCGTTTAACAAGCATCCGGCTTAACTTATTTGTATTAAGTAGGAAATCAGATGTGGAAACCATTTCAAAATGCCTGGATCATATCCAGGAAATCCAGGAAGTTGAAAAAGAAATTAGGACCATTGCATATGATTTAGGAAAAAACCTGTTTTCTGACAACATTAACTTTGAAACGGTAGTAAAAAATATATTCAAAGCGATCGAAAACCATTCCGAAATTAATTTCAGGCTGTATATTGATGAAAATATCGATTGGGAACGGATAAACGGCGCGAATAAAATCCAGATTTACCGGATTCTGCAAGAATCATTACAAAACATGGATAAATATTCTCAGGCTAAGAATGTCATCGTAAGCATGAAAAAAATCAATGAAACTATAACAATTGAAGTAAATGACGATGGGATTGGTTTTGATAAAAAGAAAATCAAAAAAGGATTCGGCCTCAAAAACATGAAAGAACGTGCCCAGGAAATTAATGCTAAAATCCGTGTGACATCCGAACCCGGAAACGGAACAAAAGTCTCCCTAACCATTCCAATTAAATAATTATGGATAAAACGGTGAAAATATTAATGGTCGACGACCATCCGTCACAAATCGAGGGATATAAAATTATCTTATCGTATAACCAGTCCGGATATAGTATAGAAACGGTTATTGCAAATAATTGCGAATCCGCTTACGAAAAAATGGTGAATAGTCCGGAACAGGATTTTGACATTGTATTTTTAGACTGGAGCCTTCCGCCTTATCCTGAAAAGGACATAAAAAACGGTGAGGATTTAGCATTTTTAGCCAAAAAGCACCTGCCCAATACCAAGATTGTAATGCTTACATCGCATTCTGAATCTTTCCTGCTTTATCAGATAATTAAAAAAATCGAACCGGCCGGAATGCTTGTAAAAAGTGATTTTAGCGCAGAAGAGTTGCTGCTGGCGTTTGAAAGGATAATGAATGGCGAAACCTATCACAGCGAAACCGTAAAGGCCAGCATTAAAGAACTGTTGTCCCGGGAAGATTATTTAGATGCTCATAACCGTCAAATTATCATTTTACTTTCACAAGGCGTAAAGACGAAAAACATTCCACAACATTTGAATCTTTCACAAAGCGCGGTCGAAAAACGAAAAGTCCAGATAAAGGATTACTTATGTATTGAAAAAGGAACCGATGAGGATATTGTAAAAGAAGCCAAACGTTTGGGATTCATTTGATAATCAATCAGGCTTTCTTTATAATATATGTTACGATTCCCCAAACCATAAACTGGTTGTCTTCAGTAACTTTTAAAGGTTTGTAAGCTTTATTTTCAGGCATTAGCCATAACCCGTTTTTGTCGGCTTTAATACGTTTTACCGTAAATTCGCCATCAATAAAACAAATTGCTATTTTGTTGTTTTCAGGTTCAAGGCTACGGTCGACAACTAAAACGTCCTGATTTTCAATCCCGGCGTCAATCATCGAATTTCCTTCGACTTTTATAAAAAATGTAGCTAATGGATTTTCAGAAAGCACTTTATTTAAATCGATACAGGTTTCCATGAAATCTAAAGCCGGAGAAGGAAAACCAGCTGAAACTCCATGCCCAAAAAAAGGGATACGGATACCGCTTTCAAATTCCGGTTTGAAAAAAGTAAGGCTGGATTTTTTATTTTCTAAAGGCATTTTACAGTCAGGATTTCGTCAAAGCGCGTTGTGTATCTCGATGACAGCATTGTTTGTTTCATGTTCCAGGTTTTTGGGCCTTGTGTCGCAAGTTTAATTTTATGGGATCCTATTTTCTGGTTGATGCCATCAATTGCTTTCATAAGTGCCAGATGTTTCGGATTTTCATCTTCAAACAGGTTCAGCTGTTTTTGATCTTGCGGAATCAATTGTGTAACGATAACACCCGCTTTTTGAAATCGCAGGCCTTGGTTTTCTTCGTATAATTTTTCCAGGATTTTTATCGCAGTAGTGCTGATCGTAATTCCGGAATTTGTGGCAAATGGTAAAGTAAGCGAATGTTGGTAATACATTTTTGTATGTTTCGTTTTGTGTTCCAGCGTGCCCAACATTACAATAATGGTGTGGCAGCATGCGTGTTGATTTCGGAGTTTTTCGCCACAAACAGAAGCAAATGTGGCAATACGTTCACGCAACGAATCAAAATCGGTTAATTGCTTTGGGAAACTGCGCGTAATGGCAATACTTTTTTTATTTGCGGGTTCTTCCAGTTCCAAAACAGGTTTTCCTTCCAGTTCACTTTTCAAACGTAATCCCGTAACGCCCATCTGGCTTTTGACCCAGCGTTCGTGCTGAGGTTGTATGAAATCTAATGCCGTATGGATTTGACGGTTTTTCATTTTTTCTTTCATGCGGTAACCAATTCCCCAAACGTCCTGGATCTTTGTCCATTTTAACGCCTTAAGCCGTTTTTCGTCATTGTCGATTACATAAACGCCATTGGTTTGATTTGGAAATTTCCGGGCAATTTTATTAGCCACTTTCGATAAGGCTTTTGTAGGTGCAATGCCAACGCAGACCGGAATGCTGAGCCATTTTTTGATTCGGTTCTTCATTTGATGGCCATAATCATTATAGTTCAATTTTTCAAATCCGTCAAAATTCAGAAATGCTTCATCAATACTATACACTTCTATGTTTAGCGTAAATTGCCTCAAAATTTCCATCACGCGTTCACTCAAATCTCCATATAAAGGATAATTCGATGAGAAAACCGTAATTTCTTTCTCTTTTAATTCAGTCCGGACTTTAAATTCCGGAGCACCCATGGGAATTCCGAGTGCTTTAGCCTCATCGCTTCTGGAAATAATACAGCCATCATTGTTCGAAAGGATTACAATAGGTTTTCCTGCGAGATCGGGCCGGAAAAGCCGTTCGCATGAAGCATAAAAATTATTGCAGTCGACCAATGCATACATGTCGTAAAATTAAAGATTATGCGTTTAGGCAAATGCGATGAAAAGTTAATTTTAGGTCGCTGTTGATAAGTTGTACGGCTTTGTATTCCTATTTTAGAGCTTATTCGAATGAGGGCCAGTTTTTGATTTAGCCCGGATGGAAGCGGCATCCTTTTTGTTTTTTCTTTAAAAATAAAAAGATAAAGCGAACAGCCGGATTAGCTCCTGAAACAAAACTAAAAAGCAAAAGCCCGACGATTGCCGGGCTTTAAATTATTTTGAAACAGGGCTTGGATTGAAAAATGATATAATAATA
>CAZSDN010000069.1:14179-14685 GCA_964605595.1 uncultured Flavobacterium sp.
CTTTAAATTATTTTGAATTGTCTTAGTCTGCTAAAACAATTACTTTATTGTCTTTCATTTCGATTGTTCCAGAATTGATGGCAAGCGTGTATGTTTGCTCATTCACTTTGGTAAAATGTGCCGTGGCTTCTTTGCTGAATGTGAAAGAATTTGCAACGATTTTAACTTCTCCCTGTTTCAAAATCGAAACGATAGGCGCGTGGTGGTTTAAAATCTGCAAAGAACCGTCAACACCCGGTAAAGTAACTGAAGTTACTTCGCCTTTGAATAATGTTGCTTCGGGTGATACTATTTCTAAAATCATCTTTAATTAATAATGAGTAATTAATAATGAATAACGAGCAATCAATAATTATTAATTATCAATTGTTAATTATTAATTGATTAAGCTTCTGCCAACATTTTTTGTCCTGCTTCAATAGCGTCTTCAATAGTTCCTTTAAGGTTGAAAGCTGCTTCAGGAAGATGATCCAATTCACCGTCGATGATCATGTTGAAACCTTTGA
>CAZSDN010000069.1:14695-15082 GCA_964605595.1 uncultured Flavobacterium sp.
CCTTTGATGGTATCTTTAATGTCAACCAAAACTCCAGGAATTCCTGTAAATTGCTCAGCAACGTGGAACGGCTGAGAAAGGAAACGTTGTACACGGCGTGCTCTTGAAACAGATAGTTTATCTTCTTCAGAAAGCTCTTCCATACCAAGAATTGCGATGATATCCTGTAATTGCTTGTATTTTTGAAGAATCTCTTTTACTCTTTGTGCGCAAGCATAATGTTCATCACCTAGAATATGTGGAGTCAAGATTCTTGAAGTAGAATCCAATGGATCTACTGCCGGATAAATACCAAGCTCAGCAATTTTACGAGACAATACCGTTGTTGCATCCAAGTGAGCAAATGTTGTTGCAGGAGCCGGATCCGTTAAGTCATCCGCAGGAACG
>CAZSDN010000070.1:0-11198 GCA_964605595.1 uncultured Flavobacterium sp.
CGGAGTAAAAAAATCATTGTTGTTATTGATGCCGGCCATGGCGGAAATGACCACGGCGTAACTGTCGATGAATTTACCGAAAAAGAAATCGTTTCACAAATCACCGGCAAAATCAAAGCACAAAACAACAATAAGAATGTCGAAATAATCCTTACCCGGGATTCAGATGCAACAATGACTTTTGAAGAAAGAACCAGAATCATTAATTCGCTAAAACCGGATCTGGTAATTTCCTTACATGTAAACGGGATTAAAAATTCTGACGCGAGAGGAATGGAGTTTTATATTTCAAAAAACAATGTCGCTTACGAAAAGTCAAATTCACATGCCGAGAAACTGGAGCAAAAGTTTGAAAACAACGGTATGAAATCACGCGGGATCAAAGAAGCGCCTTTCATGATGCTGAAAAAATCTGAAGCTCCAACAGTTTTAATCGAGCTTGGGTTTCTTTCCAATCGCAACGACAAGAAATACCTTACCGACGATAATGAGCAAAACCGCATTGCTTCAACAATCCTCGAATACATTTCAGAAATATAACCAATAAAAAAAGGCTTTCGGATTGAAAGCCTTTTTGTTTATGCAAATACTATTAGTCGTTGAAATAAAACCCATTCGGAATCAGCCCAACCGTAAATTGATTTTGAAGCGTACCCGTTTTTGAGTAGATAAATACTTTTCCGTCTGAAACAAAGTCTTTTGCATCAGCAACATAAATCCTGTTATCTTCAACAGTAAATCCGTAAAGTGTTGTTGCATCTGAAGTAAACAAAGGCGTTGCACTTACCGAAGTTGAATTTAAGGCTGTCGAAAACACTTTTGAATCAACCGTAAAATAGATTTTTCCATCTTCAATATTCAGGTTTTGAGCGTTCCCTAAAGATTCAGGGAAAGTTATTTCACTAAGAATTTCATTAGTTGACAATTGGATCTTAACTATTTTGCTCGGATTAATGTAGTCAGAACAAAGTACATACAGAATACCGTTTTCCTCTTCAAAAGAGTTTGGCGAAATCCCCGTATCGATGGTCTTAATGATTGTATTCGTTACCGGGTTAATTACTGTTACAGAACTTCCGTCGCCGTAACTTCCGTTTGTAACATACAGTTTTCCGTTTTCTTCAGTAATTTTCTCAGCAATCGCATTTACCGCAATCGTGCTTTCAACTTCATAAGTCGAAAGGTTTATCACAGCAACATAATCATCTGTCAAACTGCCAAAAGTTGCCAGATTGGTTACATAAGCTTTTCCGTTTTCAACAACACCATAACGCGGAACAGAAAGCCCGGTTTCAATCTTACCGATCAATTTAAAAGTGTAACGGTTCACGACCGTAATTTTGTTCGATCCGTTTGAAATGATGAACGCTTTGTTGCCGTC
The DNA here is from genome assembly GCA_964605595.1 of uncultured Flavobacterium sp. GTDB lineage: Bacteria > Bacteroidota > Bacteroidia > Flavobacteriales > Flavobacteriaceae > Flavobacterium. The sequence continues at coordinate 1,382 of CAZSDN010000070.1, forward strand.
AAAAAAAATCGATTGCACGTAACCGCCAATTCCGTCTCCCGGGTTTTCCGCAGCATAAATATTCTGGGCAACCGTAGCCATATCGTCACCGATAAAAGTTACTGTTCCTGCTGAAAAATTTCCTTCGTTTACAACCAGGATTCCGTTGTCATAAGTGCCGAGCGGAGCAGAATTCCCGTCGTCGCTGTTACACGAAACGAACATTGCCGAGCCTAAAAGCGCAATTAAAAATAATTTAGTGATTTTCATATAGTTAAAATTTAAGGTTTAAAAATACATTGTAATACCGGCCTGGCATAAAACGGCCTTCGACATTCTGGTAATTCACATTTCCAATATTCTGGATGTTAAACCCGAATCCGTAAAGGTTTTTCTTTCCGAAACCGTAATCAAATCCAATGTTCGAAAGATGGTATAACGGCATCCTTTTCAGCGGGTTATTATCGCTTTGCGTAAAAACCTGCCCGACAAACAAATACTGGAGGTTTGTTGAAAATTTCCCAAAAGAATAACTCAATGAAGCCGTCGCTTTATGGTAAGGAACATAAATCAGTTGCTTGCCGAGTTCTTCATTTTCCGAATTTGTGTAAGCATAAGTTCCATTCATTTCGAAATGATGCTTTCCTATTTTTTTATTCGCGTTCAGCAAAATTTCTCCTCCGAGAATTGAAACTTTGTTCGTGTTTTCAGGAGCGAAAATTCCGCCGGTTCCTGGAATCCATCGAATCATATCGCGAATTTTTGTGGCAAAAAAAGTTGCTGTAATCCTGAAATTCCTGAACTTAAATTCGTTTCCGATTTCAAGCTGTTTTGAGCTTTCCGGTTTTAAATCGGGGTTTCCGGCACCTTGCCAATACAAATCATTAAACGAAGGAATCCTGAAATTTGACGAAACATTCAACTTAATTGTATACAATTCTGAAAACGCATAATTTCCACCGGCGGCAAACAAAACCGGGCTTTCATAATTCGATGTGATTTCTTTTCTTACGCTTAAATCATACGCCAGCGATTCAATCGGCGTATGCCTGAAAAGCAAGCTTCCTGAAGAAATTTCCCGTTTTTCACTGAGAATGTCAGAGCCGTTTCCAGTATTTCTAGTGTGATCAATAATGTAGTTCAGTTTTATTTTTTCGCCAATATTTTGCGTTAAATCATATTTTGCGATAAAAGTGTTGACTTTCCCGAAAGTATAACCATCAAGATCGATATTTTCGAAATACCGGTATTTTTCGGTTAAGAAAGCAACTTTGGTTTTGGAAATAAACTGGTTAAAAAATGAGCTCCATTCCAGTAAATTCCGAATATTGAAATCAGTGTACATGGTTTTGGAATCGGTTGGCGAAATCAGTGAAAAATGCCTTTTGGAATCAAAAACCTGACTATAGAATTTCAGGAAATTATTCGGATTGATTTTATAGCCTAAACCCAAATTATAACTTGTATTGTAATATTGCCCGTTTTCATTCTTTCGATCAGAATGCACATATTCATAATCATTATCTGAATTATTTCTTGAAACCGAAATTTGTGAACTGAAATTTTCATTCGAATATTTTCCAGAATAATGAATTCCGACCGTGTTGAAGCTACCATAATTGGAATACAATTCGTTCGAAAAACCTTTTTCAAAAAGCATTTCATTATTTAAATGAATTGTCCCGCCAATTGCGCTGCTTCCGTAGATTCCGCTTCCGCCGCCTGCACGAACGGTAACTGAGCTGAAACTTTTTGTTGAAACCGTATTAAAATCGGTTTGCCCGTTAAGCTGCGAATTAATATTGATTCCGTTCCAGACAACCGCAGTTTGTTGTGCAGTCGTTCCTCGAAAAGATGGCGAAGAAACCATTCCGTTTCCGTTTTCCTTAAAATAGATAACCGAATTGTAATTCAGCAATGAAGTAAGTGACGGCTGGTTTTTTCGGATAACCGAATCATTAAGAATTGTAACCGATTGTGAACCGCTAAAATTCTTCAACTGCGAATCTGAAATCTGGACTTCATCAAGGGCAACAGGCTTTTCCTGCGCACAAATACATTGGCACAGCATGAAAAAACATAAAAATAAACGTTGTCCTAAAGTCATAATCTCTGAATCTTTTTCCCGAAGATTCGATAATTGTTATGAAAAAGGCAGGTCTCCTGGCTTGCGTCTTGTTGTTTACCTTCCCATCTTCCGACAGTGGTTTGCAGATAACAACAAGCTGAATAGCTTACAGTTGCGGGAACAGCCCAGGTTTTAAACCTGATTCCCTTTTAATGTGATTTGTTGAATCAATAATCACAACCTTATTCGGGTGCAAAGATATTATGTTTATTTAAAAAAACATAACTTATAGTTATACTAAAATAATCATATCTTTACTAAAATTCATAAATATGAAACCACTGTTCATATTCTTCAGCTTTCTTCTTGCCAATTTTGGTTGGAGCCAACCTTCGGTAGATATTTTATTAGTTAATTACAATATAGGATATCCGGTATTCAATGGTTTTCAATCTACTAACTCATCAAGTGATTTGGGCTTAAATCAAATTTTCCAAAATCACAATGTTTACAGCTATGACCAAAAAGGCGGGCATCCTTATCCTGATAATTCTAATAGGATAACAGAAGTACTGTGTCAATGTGACCATGAGGCATTAGTAAATGAACTGATTCAATATTCAAGTGTGGTTGCTGATGCTCGTGTATCGAGATTAGGCATTTTTAGTGACGCACTTATTGTCAATATAGTAAATCCGGCTATTGGTATACCGTCAGGAGCCAACAACACTATCGCGATAACCAACGATACCGGTTTAAACCAGATTTATGAAGAATTTAATGTCTTTTTTTATGAGCAAGCATTTCCTACATCACAAAACCAAAATCTTCTTGAATACTATTGGGTGGTGTGCGATTGTGATAATGTAGAACTCAAATCCGCTTTGGAAACGTATACTTCAGTAATTGAGAGTGTAGAATTTGTTCGTGGGTCATATCTGTTAGACATACCTGCTTTTGAAGTCAATAAGACCAAAGTTTATCCTAATCCATTCATAAACACAATAAATACTGATAACGAAGAACTTATTGCTACATATTCTCTTTTTGATTTAACTGGAAAAGAAATCATAACCACTGACTCTAAAATGGTATTCGACACTAAAACCACATCACTGCAAAGCGGTAGTTACTTGTTGAAACTCATACAAAAAGACGGTAATAAAGCTTTTAGAAAGATAATAAAGAAATAATTTAAGTCATAGTATTTTCACACCCGATTTTCTCGGGTGTTTTTTTTATTATACAATTGTAATTCCAATTACCTTTGCCAAACTCTCAACAATCATTATGAAAAACTACATTTCCAAATTTTTAGTTGCATTTTTAGTCATTGGCATATCCGGATGCAAAAATGCCGATGAAAAATCCCTGAGAAATGATGCGGCAGCGAATTCTGTAAAATATGCAAACGGAATTGCCATTTATGAGCATGAAGGTTTTTCAATCGTAAAGGTTGCAAATCCATGGCCAAAAGCGACAAAAGATTATACCTATATCCTTCAGAAAAAAAACGGAATAATTCCGGATAGCTTAAAACAATTTATAATAATTCAGGTTCCTGTAAAATCGATCGTAGTAACTTCAACCACGCACATTCCATCGCTTGAAATGCTTGGCGTGGAAAATACTTTAACAGGATTTCCGAATACCGATTTCATCTCATCGGAAAAAGTCAGGAAAAGAATCGAATCAAAAATGGTTCGTGAGCTCGGATCCAACCAAAGCATGAATACCGAAGTTGTTATCGACCTGAATCCTGATGTAATCATCGGTTATGGAATCGACAATAATAACCAAACACTCGACAATCTCCAGAAAAGCGGCCTGAAAATTTTGCTTAACGGCGACTGGAATGAACAAACTCCGCTTGGAAAAGCGGAATGGATCAAGCTTTTCGGTGCTTTGTATGGCTTGGAAGAAAAAGCAAACCAGCTTTTTTCAAACATTGAAAAAGAATATCTTTCGACACTTGAACTTGCGAAAAAAACAACTTCAAAGCCTACCGTTTTAGCCGGCGCTATGTATGAAGACCAATGGTATTTGCCTCAGGGAAACAGTTGGGGCTCGCAATTCATAAAACAAGCCGGCGGAAGTTATTTATGGAGTGAAACAAACGGAACCGGAAGTTTATCGCTACCGTTTGAAACAGTTTTCGAAAAAGCACAAAAAGCACAATTCTGGATCGGCCCGGGACAATTTACTTCATTGGCTGAAATGCTTGAAAGCAATCCGCATTACAATCAATTTGATGCATTCAAGTCGAAAAACATTTATTCTTTCAGCACTAAAAAAGGAAAAACCGGCGGGCTTATTTATTTTGAACTTGCGCCAAACCGGCCGGATATTGTTTTGAAAGATATGACTAAAATCCTTCATCCTGAATTGCTTCCAAATCATGAATTATACTTTTTCGAAAAACTGAACTAATGAATAACACCAATCAAAATAGGGCGTTTTTTATCCTGTTGCTTCTTGCGACCGTGCTTATTTTTTTGGTAAATGTCAGTTTGGGTTCTGTCGCAATTCCGTTGAAAGATGTTGTAAAAGCCTTATCCGGACAGGAAGCTTCTAAAGAAACATGGAATTATATCGTGCTTAATTATCGTTTGCCCAAAGCAATTACAGCCAGCCTTGTCGGAATGGGATTATCAATCAGTGGTTTGCTGATGCAGACATTATTCCGGAATCCGCTTGCCGGGCCGTATGTTTTGGGACTAAGTTCGGGCTCGAGTTTGGGCGTTGCCTTTATTATTTTAGGTTCGGGGTTTTTACCAGGATTTCTCGCTTCTTTCCTCATTTCTTCCTATGGAATTATCCTTGCCTCATGCCTTGGAAGTTTTGCCGTTTTACTTTCGGTTTTATTTGTTTCGAAAAAATTGCGCGATACAATGGCGATATTAATCGTTGGATTGATGTTTGGAAGTTTCGCCAGCGCATTTGTAAGCGTCCTTACCTATTTCAGCACAGCCGAACAATTACAAAAATTCACATTTTGGTCGATGGGAAGTTTGGGAAATCTTTCCTGGATGTCAATTTTAATTTTGTCTGTCTCCGTTTTCATTGGATTAGTAATGAGTATTTTCTGTATAAAACCATTGAATTCTTTGCTTCTTGGCGAAAATTATGCACGAAGCCTCGGAATAAATTTCAATAGAACGCGACTGATAATTATTTTTGCGACCAGCATTCTTGCAGGAAGCATTACCGCTTTTGCCGGGCCAATCGCATTCGTCGGGCTTGCAGTTCCACATGTAACAAAATTGGTTTTTAAAACCAGCGACCACAAAACTTTATTCATCGGAACTTTATTGTTTGGCGCTTTGATAATGCTTATCTGCGATACGATTTGCCAGTTTCCGGGAAGTGAAATGACTTTGCCAATTAATGCCATAACTTCAATTTTTGGCGCACCTGTAGTAATCTGGCTATTGGTTCGAAAACGTAAAATGATTGCATAATGGAAAATAAAGTTATACTGAAAGCTACGAATGTTTCCATTGGTTATGAATCCAAAAAAGGAAATAACACCATCAGTTCATCAATTGATTTATCTTTAAAAAAAGGAAAATTAATCGCTTTAATCGGTGCAAACGGAATTGGAAAATCTACATTATTACGAACATTGACCGGAATCCAGAAACCACTTTCAGGAGAAATAAATTTGCTCGGAAAATCAATTTCGGATTATGATGCTTTAGAGCTCGCGCAAAATTTAAGCATTGTTTTAACCGAAAAGCTTCCGCCAAGCAACCTGAATGTTTTTGAATTGGTTTCACTTGGAAGGCAACCTTATACAAATTGGATTGGAAAGCTTTCGCCTGATGATATTTCTAAAATCAAAGAGGCAATTTCATTGACGGAAATCCAGGAGTTCTCACAAAAACGGCATTATGAGATTAGTGACGGGCAATTGCAAAAGGTGCTGATTGCAAGAGCAATTGCACAGGATACGCCTATGATTATTCTTGATGAACCAACAACGCACCTGGATTTGCTCCACAAAGTATCGCTTTTCAGATTGCTCAAAAAACTGGCTTCTGAAAATGAAAAGTGCATCCTTTTTTCTACGCATGATCTGGATCTTGCACTTCAGCTGAGCGATGAAATCATTGTAATGACGAAAGAAAAAACGATCCAGGGAACACCTGAAAACCTGATTAGGGAAAATGTACTCAATGATTTATTTTCTGATGAGAATATTTATTTCGACGCTCAAAAAAACAAGTTTACGTTTAAAAACCTTTAAGCCGTTTACGCTATCTTTGTAGTAAACCGCTTTGTCATGAAACTGAAAATCCTCAAATTATTCTTCGTTTTTTTCACAGTTGCATCGCTTGCACAACCAAAATTGGAACTTAATCCTAACGGTTTTCAAACCATCGAATTGAATACGCCAAACCGTAGCACTGAAAATCTTATACAGATGTCGCGTGCGTGGGCTCCGTTTTACAATAAAAAAGGCTACGATGTATCGGATGTAACTCAGAATTCACTAACAATAAGCGCCCGAAAAAACAATGCTTATTATTTTTTAAATCAGGGAGAAACCTATTTTTTTGATATTCATTATATCTTAAAAGTAAACTTCAAACCTAACAATACATACACATTATCGTTTATTGTAAATGAAATTTATGACAATCAGCAATTGCTAAAAACAACGGTTGCGAGTTTTTTTTCGCCCGATGGAAAACTGAAAGAAGATTTTGAAAAAGTAAAGCCTTCACTCGAAAAAACTGCAAACGACATTGCAAAATCTTTTATCAATTACGTAAATACGAATTAATTTTCTGTCCCTTTTAAAAGATTTATACTAACCGTCGCAAGGTTAGAATCAGGGAATTTCCTGAAATAATGTTCATCAGGAAATAATCCGGCTTCTGCGCATATTTTATGCAAAACATCAATTTCTACAATATATTGGTCTGAAAAAGCATGCGTGGCATCATAAGCGGTTGCGGCGGTTTTTCCCAGGTTTGAAGCAGCAAATTCAGTCGCAATTGTATGAAGCTCAATTATCAGCAATCCGAATTTCTTTACAAATGGCGACCATTTTGACAAATGTTCGAGCAGATTATCCTCTACCATGTTATTCGGAATCCGTTTTCCGCGATAAGCAAAAGCTCCTGTTGATTGGCTTATTCTATTTTGAGTAATGCTTTTCGGTTCTTCCCAAATCCGGTTATGGTCAAGAAAAGTACGCACATTGAGCAAATCCTTCAAATCGATATTATAATTTTCCATCAGATCATCGGCTAATACATCCGGACGGCCAATATCGCCCCAAATCACTTTAGCCCAAATATCGGCTTTGATCAAATTGGCACGTGTCACTTTCAATGCCGCTTGGTTATAATCGGCTCCAACAAGAAAAAGCGGATGATCGTCTAGCATTTTTCCGCGTAAAGTCTGCCTGTCAATCACTTCAAAAATATGTTGCAGAAAAGCTCCGTTTCCACAACCCATATCTAAAATTCCTTTTGGCTGCTGCTCGATCGGAAGATTGAACAATTTAATGATAATCTCATCTATCACTTTAAAATAAGTATCGTGCGCGCCACCGCTTCCCCAAACATTCATTTCTCGGTCAACATGGAGTTCTTCTTCGCCTTCGGCAGTATTTCGTAAAACGGACGCATCACCAAAAAGCAAATCGTCCATTTTGGCAAACAATGGCATGTAAGAAACCGTCACGCCATATGAAGTGGCTTTTTTCGCAAAAAACAAACCTTCTTCAGTAAATTGGTAATTTCCTTTCTTTTCAGAAAACCATCCGAGGAAAACAAAAAAATCGAGTATTTTACGGAATAATTCCGGCGATTTATGAAATTCTTCAGGACGGAAAGAAGTTTCCATAAAATATTTGTGAAACATTCCGATCATCCCTAATCGCACTAATGTCGGGCCAACCAAATGTCCTTCAATATGCTTTAAAACCTGGCGCTGGATTTTTGAAGCCAGTTCATCTTCCGAAAAAACGATTCCGTAATTGGTTTTATATTTTTCGAAAATCGAATTGAGCTTTTCAAACGGCGCTTCATCAAAAACACGCGGGTGGAATTGCATCGAAAATCCAAGCAATTCGACTACATCTTTATAAAGCGGAAGAAGCGAAAATGCGGTTTCACTGTTTTTATTTATGGAAAAGCTTATTTCATCCGTTTCCGGATTGCGGTGATAATCTAAAAAACCTTGTGAGCAAAGCACCCGCAAAGCCGCATTGAGGTAACCGTCGTTGGCTTTAAATTCTGAAACCAGTTCGTTTAAGCCTGCTTTTTTCTTTTGCAGAATATATTCGGGAATGCCTTTTTTATGAAGCGAATAAGCAACGGGAGCTGTTACAAGCCCGTCTAGATGCTTAAAAATTATACTTCGAAGCGCAGATTTATCGGCCATATTTGAAGAAATTTTACCGGAAAATTAATTTTCCGAATCAGGTTCTATCAAATATAAGGATTTTCCGTTTCGGATTACAAATCGGGAAAAATCTGCCTTCTCGCCTCGCCTATCGCAAAAGCAACCGAATTCGCCAGATTAAAACTACGCACGAAAGATGAAATCGGAATGGTCAGATGATTCTCAAATTGCGCTATGATTTCTTTGCTCAAGCCAACGCTTTCCTTACCAAAAACAAGCCAGTCGCCGTCTTTAAATTCTTGTTTCAGATACGATTTTTCCGCATGGGAACTGAAAAGAAAAACCCGTGATAAATCAGGTATTTGCGATTTCCATTCCTCAACATTCTGGTATTCTTTCCAATCTAGGTGAACCCAGTAATCAAGTCCGGAACGCTTCAGGTTTTTATCTGTAATCTGAAATCCGAACGGATGAATAAGATGAAGGCGGTTTCCGGTTCCTACGCACAAACGACCGATATTTCCGGTATTATTTGGAATTTCTGGTTCAACCAAAACGATATTCAGCATAATTATGAATTAATTTCTTCAAGTTTAAAATCAGGAACTTCACGGGCTTCGCCGGGTTTGAGATAATCCAAAAACATATTTCCAACACGGATTCTTACTAATCGCAACGTTGGGAAACCAACCGCCGAAGTCATTTTTCGCACCTGGCGGAATTTTCCTTCATTGATCGTAACTGAAATCCAGCTTGTCGGGCCGTGCCTTTCATCGCGGATTTTTTTTCCTCTTTCGTGAAAATCGGGACTATTTTTAAGAATGAACGCTTTACAGGGTTTCGTCTTGTATTTTTTTCCGTTAAAACCGATGATGACACCTTTCTCGATTTCATCAATTGCATTTTGGTTTATCAATCCGTCAACTTGTACATAATATTCTTTGTTTACCTTTTTACTTCGAACGATTTCGCTCATCATTCCGTCAGTCGTTAGCAACAGTAATCCTTCAGAATCCTCATCCAAGCGTCCAATAGCCATTGTATTTTCGGGAAAATCATGTAATTCCCCGAGCAGCTTTTTATTCCTTTTGAGTTCATAAACAAACTGGCTCAGATATCCATAAGGCTTATAAAGTATGAAATGCTTGTGTTCCATTGGCGCAAAGATAGAACTTTCGGCCTCAAAAAACGGTGTTAAACTGATAGCAAATTTGCTTCAAAAATCGTAATATTATAATACAAACATTAAATCAAACGCTATGGAAAATAAAGATTTAGGTTCGAAAAAAATTAATAACGAACAAGAAATGAATGAAGGTTTCAGCGGAGAAAATATTCCCGATGGATATAATCCGGCGAAAGCCAACAAATTAAAACAGCGAAAGGTCCAAAATGATTCAGCCGGATGAC
>CAZSDN010000070.1:11208-14835 GCA_964605595.1 uncultured Flavobacterium sp.
CAACAAATTAAAACCTGAAATTGAAACGGATAAAAACGGAAATGACAAAACAGTTGAACGCGCCAGAAATGCTGATTCGACCGATGAAGACAGGAATTGGGACGAAAACGAAAGCTTAAGCAGAAGCACAAATTCTATCGAGCATAACGAAAAAACAGTCGAAAACAAAGACCGGAATTCAGATATTGCCGATAACCGCTATCCGAATTCACATCCTGAAAACCACACAAATAGAGGAAATATAAATCTTGACGAATAAAATTGAATTTAAAAAATCAATTTCCTTTTTCCTCAAAAGCGTGCAATGCGAATGATGCGAGCCAGTGTTCGCCTTCATAATTCCCATCGACGATTGACGGGAGCGAGAATTTGAAATGATGATCGGCGAGCGGTTTTAGGTGCGAAAATTGTTTTGGATATTGATTTATCAATCTATAGAAATTCCACGCGCGGCTGAAATTGAGTCCGTCGAGATGCACCAAATGGCCATCTGTCCTGTCGGAAACACGTGCAACTTCCCAATTGAATTTGGTTTCGAAAATTTGTGGCGCAAAAGATTTCAGCCAGTTTAAAAATTCCTTTTCAGGAAGCACGCGCTGCATTATCGCCATTTCTTCCATGCATGGCGAGAGAAAATCGGTACCGCTCGGTTCCCAATTAAACGGGCAGTTTTTGTCATTTTGAAAAAGCCGGATCGCATTTTCACGGATGCTTTTCTGGAATGCGGCGTTTTTAGCGTGAATGGCATAATCCCAGGCAAATGTTAGTCCGAATGCGGTATTTGAATGCGTTCCGACCCGAATTGGATACAATAATTTTGGAAGGAATTCGATATAACGCTTTACAATCGTATCGGAAAATGGCTTGAGGTTCTGTGCCATTTTTTGCATTTCGGGCGAATTCGAAGTTTCGAGCTCGAGCTGTAATTTTAAAATCCAGTTCCAGCCATAAGTGCGCTCAAAGGATTTTTCGTGTTTTTTGGAAATGTATGCGAGTTCAGTCTGGATATTTTCCTTTGAAAGATTAGTTTGCAGCTTTGAAAGAATCTGTGACTTGTTTTCGAGGTTTGGGAATTTCTTCAGTAAATAAACCAAACTCCAATGTCCGTGAACAGACGAATGCCAATCGAAACAGCCATAAAAAGACGGATGCAGTTTTTTGGGCGACTGGATTTCAGTAGAATCGATGAGCATTTGCCCAAGCTTATTCGGATATTCCTGTTGCAGGCATTTTATGGGAAGCGATGCGAGATGGTTGGCTTGCGATAAAGTAAGTTCCTGCGAAAATAGGCTTATGGAAAATAAAAGGAAAATAAAAACCGATTTTTTCATGATTGCGTTTTTTCAAAAATACGGATTTTAAATTCGATTATTTGGATGTAAATTTGAATTTTGAAACTTTATAAAATGTCAAGACAAATAAAACTAATTTGGGATTTCCGCGGGCCGGTTTCGGGGAAAACCGCCGAGCATCATGAAATCCATCTAAAAGAATATATCGTTATTGAAAAACTTCCGATAGAAATTACCGGATTTGAAATCCTGAATGAAATGCACGCCATCGTATTTATGGTTGTTACTGATGAAAATATGATTCAGGTGCGCGATGCTTTGAAGCCGCATCGTGGAGAGCTTTATAATGAAGTTAATAATGAATAGTTAATAATTTGGATGCGAATATGAAACCTAGTTATCCCCAGGAAATGGTATTATTATTCATTGTTAATTAGCCACTTCGCTGATGAATTTGATTCGCATTAAGCGCAGTTCATCGATATCGTAATCACCGTCGAATTCTTTGAGTGCTTTTTCGATGTTATCAGTCTCGGACTCCATAAAATATTCGTGGATTTCTTCCTGTTGGTCTTCGTCAAGAATATCGTCGATCCAGTATTTGATATTGAGTTTTGTTCCAGAATAAACGATTTGCTCCATTTCTTTCAGAAGTGCGTCCATTGTCATTCCTTTTGCGGAAGCAATGTCGCCAAGCGATAGTTTACGGTCAATATTCTGAATGATATATAGCTTGTTGGCAGAGTTTGCGCCGGTAGATTTCACGACCAGATCATCCGGGCGGATTATATCATTGTCTTCGACATAACGCTTGATAAGCTCAACAAAATCCTTTCCGTATTTTTTTGCTTTTCCTTCTCCGACACCGTGAACGTTGCTTAGTTCGTCGAGTGAAATCGGGTATTTCAAAGCCATGTCTTCCAAGGAAGGATCCTGAAAAACCACGAATGGCGGCACGCCGATTTTTTTTGCAACATTTTTACGAAGGTCGCGCAACATTCCCATTAAAGCTTCATCGGCCGTTCCTGAAGATTTTGCGGCCGTGACAATAGATTCGTCATCCGCTTCACTGTACTCATGGTCTTCAGACATCATAAAGGAAGTTGGATTATCAATGAAATCCATTCCTTTTTCAGTGATTTTTAATATTCCGTAGGTTTCAATATCTTTTGACAACAAACCTTCAACGAGAATCTGGCGAATCAATGCCATCCAGTAACGTTCTTCGTGTGCTTCGCCGGTTCCGAAAAATACTTGTGAATCGGTGCGATGCGCTTTGATCACGGCATTCACTTTTCCGATAAGGGTAAAAATGACTTCTTTGGATTTATATAAATGTTTTGTATCGCGAACGACTTTGAGCAATTTAACAACCTGGTCTTTTGCTTCGACTTTTGTTTTCGGATTGCGGACATTGTCATCCATATCGGCGCCTTCACCGGTTTCACTATCGAATTCTTCTCCGAAATAATGCAATAAAAATTTGCGCCTTGACATAGAAGTTTCGGCATAAGCGACAACTTCCTGAAGCAACGCAAAACCAATTTCCTGTTCGGCCACCGGTTTTCCTGACATGAATTTCTCAAGCTTTTCCACATCTTTATAAGAATAGTAAGCAAGACACTGACCTTCGCCTCCATCGCGGCCGGCGCGGCCTGTTTCCTGGTAATAGCTTTCGAGTGATTTTGGGATATCGTGATGGATTACAAAACGAACATCGGGTTTGTCAATTCCCATTCCGAATGCGATAGTTGCAACAACCACATCAACATCTTCCATCAGGAACATATCCTGATGTTTTGCGCGCGTTTTGGCGTCAAGGCCCGCGTGATACGGAACAGCGCTTATTCCGTTGACCTGGAGAACCTGAGCAATCGCTTCTACTTTTTTACGGCTCAGGCAATAAATAATTCCGGATTTACCTTTATGCTGTTTGATAAAACGAATGATATCGGATTCTACATTTTTGGTTTTGGTACGTACCTCATAAAACAAATTTGGCCTGTTGAAAGAAGCCTTGAATGTTTTTGCATTGGTCATATCAAGATTTTTCAGGATATCTTCCTGGACTTTTGGTGTTGCCGTCGCCGTTAATCCGATGATTGGAACATCGCCCAACTGCCTGATGATATGGCGTAAATTCCTGTATTCGGGGCGAAAATCATGCCCCCATTCTGAAATACAATGCGCTTCATCAATAGCAAAAAACGAAATCTTCACTGATTTCAGGAAATCAATATTTTCCTGTTTGGTCAGCGATTCCGGAGCCACATACAGCAGTTTGGTCTTCCCGTCCAGAATGTCCTTTTTTACTCGTGTGGTTTCGGTCTTGGTT
>CAZSDN010000071.1:0-635 GCA_964605595.1 uncultured Flavobacterium sp.
ACCGCAACTGACGGCTTTTTTAAAAACGAAGCCGTAAAAATCCTGCTTCCGGCAGAATTGCAGAAAGTTGATAAAACTTTGCGCGAAATCGGGCTTAACAGTTTGGCCGACGAAGGATTAAAAGTGTTAAACCGTGCGGCAGAAGACGCTGTTAAAGAAGCAACTCCAATATTTGTTGATGCGGTCAGGAAAATAACCTTTAATGATGCTAAAAATATTTTACTTGGAAACGATACAGCCGCAACGACATATTTACAGCATTCGACTACAACGGCTTTGTATGGGAAATTTAGCCCGGTTGTGCAAAATTCATTGGCAAAAGTCGGCGCTGATAAGGTTTGGACAAATATAATTACCAAATACAATTCGGTTCCGTTAGTCAACAAAGTAAATCCCGATTTGAAAGATTATGTTACCAATGAAGCAATGAAAGGCGTTTTTAAAATGGTGGCTGTCGAAGAAAAAGAAATACGTACGAATGTTAACTCCAGGACATCGGATTTGCTTAAAAAAGTCTTTGCTTTACAAGACAAAAAATGATTTAAAAAATTGCTAACAAAGAAATAACATCGTGTTAACATATTGAATTATAAAAAATTACGACATTTGTACTATAATAAATGCACATACATTGG
>CAZSDN010000071.1:645-8804 GCA_964605595.1 uncultured Flavobacterium sp.
GGTTTGGTTAGTTAGAGTTAAGAGAACCGGAGTTTAACGCTTCGGTTCTTTTTTTTGCCCTATGAAAAACTTAACAAATTATTCGGTGAATTTAATGTTGTGATAACTTAATTTTGCCCAAAATTACCATAATGACCGGATTACTTACGTTCAAAAGCGACATCGAAAAGCTTCAGCAGGAATACAAATTATACGCTTCACATAATTTCAGCCCACAATTTATTTCTAAAAATAAAACAGAAACCGCTGTACTTGTTCTAGAAGAGTGCGAACTATAACCGTTCGTGCAGTTTCTTGAAATAAGGAAATGCTTTCAGAATCCGGCTTCCATACCAGGAAAACATTTCGCCGTCAACAAAAACGGTTTTTGCGTGATGTGTAAAACGGCCTATTTCGAACGCGTCTTCATCTTTAAAAGGATACGGTTCTGATGAAAGGAATACGATGTCGGGATCGCCTTGTATCCGCATTTTCTGGATAATGATTTCAGGATAACGGCCGCGTTCTTCATAAATATTCTTGAAATGGTTCAGTTTTAGCATTTCGTTGATGAAATTATCGGAACCTGTGACCATATAAGGATTTTTCCAGATGAAATATGCGACTTTTTGTATTTCTTTTTCACTGATGAATGATTGAAAATCTTTGTAGGCAAATTCAATCTTATCCGTCCATTTTTGTGCTTCGGTGCGCTTGTTGAACAGTTTCCCGAATTGTGAAATCATTTCCAGATTGTCTTCAATCGTAATGATATTCGTCACCCAAACCGGTGCGATGCTTTGTAAAGATTCGACAATTTCGAGCGTATTTTCTTCTTTATTGCAGATGATAATATCCGGCTGAAGCAAACGGATTTTCTCAAGATGGACTTTCTTTGTTCCGCCAACAATCTTTTTTGTCGATTTGAAATGATACGGATGAACGCAAAATTTTGTTATCCCGACGATATTTTCTTCCAAGCCCAAATCGTACAGCAATTCGGTTTGCGACGGAACAAGCGAAACGATCCGTTTTGGCGCATTCTCAAATGAATGTGAATTTCCGATCTGGTCTGTAAAGGTTTTCATTTCAATTTTCAATTCTTATTGATGGTGATAAGGTTCGTTCCTTAAAATCGTAAAACCGCGGTACAATTGCTCAATAAAAAACAAACGCACCATTTGATGCGAGAATGTCATCTGCGAAAGCGAAATTTTTCCTGAAGCTTTTGAATAAACGGTTTGCGAAAAACCATATGGACCGCCAATTACAAAAACTAAAGTCTTGATTCCGGAGTTCATTTTCTTTTGTAATTCTTCAGAAAAACCGACACTTGAAAACGTTTTTCCATTTTCATCCAATAAAATAAGTTGATCGGTTGACGTAATTTTTGAAAGAATCAATTCGCCTTCTTTTTCTTTTTGCTGCGCTTCGGAAAGGTTTTTTACATTTTTGATATCGGGAATAACTTCAAGGTCGAATTTGATGTAAAACGACAACCGTTTGGTGTATTCATCGATCAACGCCTGTAAGTTTTTGTCGTCGGTTTTCCCTATTGCGAGCAGTTTGATGTTCATTATTAATTATTAACTGTTAATTATTATATTAACGTCAGTTGCTGATAAAGTTTCACGCATTCAACAGCTTCTTTTACATCATGTACACGCAGGATTTTTGCGCCTTTCGTAAGTGCGATTGTATTTAATGCCGTAGTTCCGTTTAATGCATTTTCGGGTGAAATCCCGAGTGTTTTGTAAATCATTGATTTTCTGGAAAAACCGGCCAAAATTGGTAATCCGGCCATTTGAAACAATTCCATTTTTTGTAAAACTTCATAATTCTGCTCAAGCGTTTTTGCAAATCCAAATCCTGGATCGATAATAACATCATCAATTCCGAAACTTCTTGCCAATGCAATTTTTTCTGAAAAATAAAACAACATTTCCTTTATGATATTTTCATATTGCGTAAGCGATTGCATCGTTTTTGGCGTTCCTTTCATGTGCATCATAATATACGGAACTTTGAGTTTCGCAACGGTTTCAATCATTTTCCCATCAAGGTTTCCGGCAGAAATATCGTTAATAATTGCAGCTCCGTTTTCGATACAAACTTCTGCAACTTTTGCCCGAAAAGTGTCGATAGAAATACTTGCTTCAGGAAAATGTTCAATAATCGATTTTACAACTGGAACGATTCTGGAAATTTCTTCAACTTCAGAAACAAATTCGGCATTTGGCTTGCTTGAATAGGCTCCGACATCAATAAAATCAGCACCTTCGGAAAGCATTTTTTCAACTTGTTTCAGAATTTCAGTTTCAGTATCATATTTTCCTCCGTCGTAAAAAGAATCGGGCGTCGCATTTACTATTCCCATTACTTTCGGAATGTTCAAGTCAATCAGATTTCCTTTACAATTTATGGTCATTCGATGTGATTTCGTAGTATTACTTTAATATAAATTCCTATTTTTGAAGAAATTTGACACAAAGATATTGAAATGAGCAATACCTCACAGGAATACGATAAAGTTATCGGGATTTGCCGCCAGCTTTACATCAATAAAATGACCGATTATGGAAGTGCGTGGCGCATTTTACGGCTTCCTTCATTAACTGACCAGATTTTTATCAAAGCGCAAAGAATCCGTAGTTTACAGGAAAATGAAACCCGTAAAATTGACGAAGACGAAACGGGAGAATTCATCGGAATAATCAACTATTCAATCATGGCTTTGATCCAGCTGGAACTTGGCGTTGTTGATCAACCGGATTTGGAAACAGCAAAAGCAACCGAATTATACGACCAGAAAATCAAGCTTACAAAAGATTTGATGGAAGCAAAAAACCACGATTATGGCGAAGCCTGGCGTGAAATGCGCGTGAGTTCGCTGACTGATCTGATTTTGCAGAAATTACTCCGCGTAAAACAAATCGAAGACAATAAAGGCAAAACAATCGTTTCAGAAGGAATCGACGCAAATTACCAGGACATGATCAATTATGCCGTGTTTGCACTAATCCTGACCGGATTTCACAAATAACAACTCATTAACAAACCAAATAATAAATCGGGTTTATTTTTACAAAAAATATAAATATATGAATGCCAATACAAAACATTACTTAGCCTGGACACTCCGAATTCTCATTTCTTTTCTTTTCCTAATTTCGGCTGTGGCAAAAATGTATCCGTCGCCTTATTTCGCTATTTCAACTTTTGAAGTAAAGCAATTATATCCGATGGGATTTTCAGAAGATTTGGCCGCTTATTTTTCGCGCACCTTAATCGGAATTGAGCTCGCATTAGGATTTTTGTTGCTGCAGAGAAACTTCTTACGCACATTTGTAATTCCGGCTACAATTTTTCTTTTAGCCGTATTTGTAGCGCATCTTTCCTACGAAACAATAAAATACGGAGGAAATTCCGGTAATTGCGGATGTTTTGGAAGCCTACTCCCGATGACTCCAATTGAAGCCATCATCAAAAACATTGTATCGATTGCCGCATTGGCTTACCTTTTATTCCTTTTGCCCAAAACCGTCGAACGCAACGGTAACTTCTGGATATTGGCAACAGTAACCCTTGCTTCGGTTTTAGCGTTGTTTATGCTGGCGCCTATTCAGCCAAAAGTTGAATTCACAGATTCAGAAGAAATCATTGAAACTGATTCGCTACCTGAAGAACTGATTGTTCCCGTAACTCCTGATTCTGCTTTAGAACCGGCTGCAATCAAAAAAGATTCGGTTACCGAAACCAAAAAAGAAGCTCTAACCCGAGGCGGAGCCGAATCGAGCGTAGCTAAAGTTGAAGACGCTCCGGCTAAAAAGAAATCAGGTTACGCGCAGTATTTTCCGGCAATCGATAATGGTCGTAAAATAGTTGCATTGTTTGTTCCAGGTTGCGAGCATTGCAAAGATGCAGCTAAGGAATTGACAGAAATGAAGAAAAAAGATAAGAATTTCCCTCAAATGAGTATCATTTTCATGAATGAAGAAGCTGATTTGATTCCAACCTTTTTCCAATATGCCGGTGCTGAATATCCGTATAAAATTATCGAGATCATCCCATTTTGGAAAGTTTTAGGCCAAGGGAAAGATACTCCGGGCATAATTTATTTATGGAACGGAAACCAATATGCGAATTATTGGGGAATCACCGAAAATCAGTTCAACGCTGCAGAATTCGAAAAATTGGTCAAAAAACCATATTCTGAACTAAAAAAATAGTGGTACGGTATTTTGCAAATAAGATTAGATATGCGCTGCTGACGCTTTTCGGAGTTATCTCGGTCATATTCTTCCTGTTTACAATTTTACCCGGCGACCCTGCAAGAATGATGCTCGACCAGAATGAAAATTCGGAACAGCTTGCGATCATCAAAAAGAAATATGGTTTTGACAAACCTGTTTCGATGCAATACCTCTATTACCTGAATGACCTGTCGCCAATTTCGGTTCACAGCCAAAATACCGGTGATTATACTTTTTTATCGGAAGGAAAATACAACGCGGCTACATTGTTTTCAATCGGAAATAATGATTTGATATTAAAAACGCCCTATTTGCGGGAAAGCTTCCAAAAAAGCGGTAAGAGAGTTTCTGATATAATCGGAAATACTTTACCAAATACATTTATCCTTGCATTATTTGCGATTGTAATTGCGATTGTAATCGGGATATTCCTCGGAATCATTTCAGCCTTATATAAAGATACATGGATTGACCGTGTGATTGCTTTGGTAAGTACGTTGGGAATGAGCGTCCCGTCGTTTTTCAGCGCGATTCTTTTTGCATGGATTTTCGGGTTTATGCTCCATGAATACACAAACCTCAACATGACAGGAAGTTTATATGAAGTAGATGATTTTGGCGAAAGCTCGTCAATACAATGGAAAAATATAATTCTTCCTGCATTTGTACTCGGAATCCGTCCGCTTGGCGTAGTAATACAATTAATGCGGAACTCGCTTTTGGAAACTTTAAGCATGGATTATATCCGGACGGCTCGCGCCAAAGGTTTGAGCGAATTCAAGATTATCCGGAAACATGCGCTAAAGAACTCACTGAATCCGGTTGTTACAGCTATATCGGGCTGGTTTGCATCGATGCTTGCCGGAGCGGTTTTTGTCGAATTTATTTTCGGTTGGAACGGGCTCGGAAAAGAAATCGTCGAAGCATTGAATAATCTCGATTTACCTGTAATTATGGGTTCGGTCATTGTCATTGCCACGACATTTGTTGTCATCAATATTCTGGTCGACCTGGTTTATGCCTGGCTCGATCCTAAAGTCCGTTTACAATAAATCATTAACTTTGCATCTCAAATTATTTAAAATGAAAAAGATATTCCTTTCGCTTCTTACAATATTTGCTTTTGTTTCATGTACGAAAGCGCAAAAAACGGCTTTTTCCAAAGAAGCACTAAACACAAACCTTACAACTCTGGAAAACACGCCGATTGCTTTCTCTGAAATTATAAAAAAACATAAAGGAAAAACCACGATTATTGAAATATGGGCTTCCTGGTGCGGCGATTGCGTAAAAGCGATGCCAAAATTCAAGGAAATTCAAAGCGCTCACCCGGATGTGGATTTCGTATTTATTTCGATGGATAAAACCGATGAAAAATGGAAAAGCGGAATTGAAAAACACGCCCTTGTTGGCGACCATTACCTGGTTACTGACGGAATGAAAGGCGTTTTTGGAAAAGCGGTCGACGTAGATTGGATCCCGAGATACATCATTTTGGACAAGAACGGGAAAATACTGACCTATCGCGCCATAGAAACCGATTTTGAACAGATAAACAATACCTTAAATTCACAAAAATAATGAGAACAAAGATTGTAGCAGGAAACTGGAAAATGCACAAAAACGCAGAAGAAACAGAAGATCTATTAAACGATCTTATTGATAAATTACCTTCAGATAAAGAGGCTCAAATCATCGTTGCTCCAACGTTTGTCAATCTGGCTTCGGCAGTAGATCACCTTGAGTTTACCAATATTGGCGTGGCCGCACAAAACATGCACCAGGCTGAAGGCGGCGCTTTCACCGGAGAAATTTCTGCCGACATGCTAAAAAGCGTCGGCGTAAACATTGTAATATTAGGACATTCAGAGCGACGTGCCTATTTCCATGAAACAGACGCGCTGTTGGCTTCAAAAGTAAATACGGCTCTAAAACATGACATGAATGTTATTTTCTGTTTTGGCGAAGAGTTGAAAGACCGTCAATCCGGAAATCATTTTAATATCGTAGAAAACCAATTAAAAGACGGACTTTTTCATTTGGAAGAAAAAGCGTGGGAAAACATCGTTTTGGCCTACGAACCTGTTTGGGCCATCGGAACCGGTGAAACCGCAAGCCCCGAGCAAGCACAGGAAATGCATGAATTTATCCGTGAAACGATCCGAAGCAAATACGGAAGCAATGTTGCTGAAAATGTTTCGATCCTTTACGGAGGAAGTGTTAAACCTGATAACGCGGGCGAAATTTTTTCAAAACCGGATGTTGACGGCGGGTTAATTGGTGGTGCGGCTTTAAAAGCGGAAGATTTTGCGGCAATCGTCAGTGCTATTTAGACAATAAAGACATTATAAAAAATCCCGTTTTATGTAAACGGGATTTTTTTTGCCTAAACATTTGCAAATTCGCAGATTATATCCCGATTTCGATCTGGAAACGTACATACCAATTATTTTTAGTATTTCCGGCATAATAGTCGAGCGTATCAAAAGTCAATTCGCCCTGAAGTTTAAAAGCGTGTTCCCAAATATATTTTGTAAGTCCAATACTGTATTGCTTTGTATTTGGAGCATACGGGAAAATGTCCTCACCGACTTTCTGGATCGAATAACGCCCGATAATTTCATATTTTGATGGAAATACATAACTCAGCTGATAATCAAATCCGCTTCCTACGAATGCATAATTAAAATCGGTCACATCATCAGGATTTATTGCAATTGCATTTTCCGAAGTTTTCCTTGACATATAACTCATCATCGCCGCCCATCCATTGTATTTGAACATTCCGTCAAGCAAAACCGAACGCATCGTTTTCGATTGGAATAAATCATCCCCTAATTGCCCTTGCGTCCTGCGGGCGTGGTTATTTTGCTGGAAAGCTCCCGAAAGCATCAGCTTTGGTTTCTTTTCTCCGATAACGTCGCCTTCAAAATAAGTTCCGTCTTTAGTGAATGCGCCAAGCGGAAACAATTCGGCTTTTCCTGTTATCGCAACTCCGTCATCAGCTTTTCCGGTAACATTCCGGCCTTCGCCGGTTGTAACCGCGGTTTTTAAATTATATGAAAATTTATCACGGTATTCATTCATTTGATGGATTTGAAAACCGAAATCACGATCAATTGTAAATTTTGCATTGTTTATACTCCGATCTGTCAGTTGCAAACCTCCCGAAGAATTTACGCGCTGGCGGTTTCCCGGCAATTTTGTTTGTCCGAAACTGATATTCCAGCTTTTGTTCGGGCGGTAAAACACAACCGCGTCACGAATAATATTGATATTCTCGCCATCTTTAACTTCGCCAACATCGCCCGGAGCGAAAGACAATTGTATCGCATAAAGGAATTTCGGGCTTCCGACATAACCGTCAAAACGCAAACGAAGGCGCCGGATTTGCCCGTCATAAGCCGGATCTGAATCCTCATTATTAATATATGTCACACGATTTTGCATCCTGAAACGGATATTCAGCTGATACAGGCTATCGGGAGAAGTAATTCCGATACCGCGTCCAAAATTATAATACGGTAACGTTGAAAGCTTAAGATCATTATCGGTTTTATTTTCGTTATTATTTTCCTGGGCCAAAACCGGAATACTCAAAAACAGGAGCATCAGGGCTACGATTTTTTTCATTGATTGTTGCGTTAGTCGATACAAACTTAACACTAATTTTTAAGTTAACTATCCCATGATAATATTACCTTTGCAAAAAAATATTTTATGTCAAATATCTATCTTGGATATCACTTTACCATTGAGCCGAAAGAACTTGGATCCGAAATTTTAGTTGCCGAACTGGGCGAAAAACCGTTTGAAAGTTTTGTTGAAACCGAATTTGGAGTTACTGCTTATGTTCAAAAACAACTTTGGACAGAAAACATCCTTGAAGATATTTTTATTTTGAATTCGCCCGAATTTGCCGTTTCA
>CAZSDN010000071.1:8814-14807 GCA_964605595.1 uncultured Flavobacterium sp.
CCGTTTCATACAAAATCGAAGAAATCGACCAGGTAAACTGGAACGAGGAATGGGAAAAGAATTTCGAGCCGATTGATGTTGATGGAAAATGCCATGTACGTGCTCCGTTTCATCCAAAAACCGATGCGGAATTTGACATCGTCATTGAACCAAAAATGAGTTTCGGAACCGGCCATCATGAAACGACGCACATGATGATCCAGCATTTGCTTGAAATGGATGTTAATGGATTAAAGACTTTGGATATGGGCTGCGGAACAGCAATTCTGGCAATTCTGGCTGAAATGAAAGGAGCGCAGCCAACTGACGCAATTGACATTGACAATTGGTGTTATCTGAATTCTATCGAAAATGCAGAACGCAATAATTGCAGGCATATTTCGGTTTATGAAGGCGACGCAGCTTTACTTGAAGGAAAAAATTACGATTTAATCATTGCTAATATCAACCGAAATATATTGTTGAATGATATGCAACAATATGTAAATTGCCTGAATAAAGGCGGAATTTTGCTTTTAAGCGGATTTTATGAAGAAGATATTCCGGCAATTGATGCGTGTTGTACGCAAAAAGGATTGACATACGAAAAGAAATTCAGCCGCAACAACTGGGTTTCGCTGAAATACAAGAATTAAAAAGATTGAAATGAGTACAATTGAAAAAGTATCAGAAGAAATATTGGTTGAAGAAGCTATTGGCTACAATAACGAAATCGTACTGTTTAACGATGATGTGAATACTTTTGACCATGTGATTGAAACACTGATCCGTGTATGCAAACATTCATCTGAACAAGCTGAACAGTGTGCTATCCTTGTTCATTACAAGGGAAAATGTACCGTAAAAACGGGTTCGTTTGAAGAATTAAAACCTCAATGTTCACAATTATTGGAAGCCGGCCTTAGCGCAGAAATCGTATAAATCAAAAAACAAAAGCCCTTAAATTACTTAAGGGCTTTTTCTTGGATAAATTTTTCTTTAATTTGAAGCAGGCGCCGCTTTTTTAAGATATAAAGTAGTGGTCGCCGTAGCACCTCCTACATTTTGTGTTGCTCTGACAACAAGTTGTGAACCTGTTAATTTTGTAACCTCATAAGTTCCTGCATATTCACCTCCAGTAATTGTCAGATTATTCTCTGATTTAACATAGGTTGCAGCCACATCAGCCGCTTGTATACATTCGTTGCTCGGGTTTTTGTTATAAACCACAAAACTAAAAGCATTTCCTTCAGAGAATTGAATGAAATCTTTTGGACATCCGGGTTCGTTTCCTTTATAAGTTTCTGTTTTATTTGCGCCTGAAAGTTTATAAACCGATTTGGTCGGATTCCATTTTCCTACAATCGACGCTGATGATCCTGATGAATCATCACTACTGCATGAAGTTAAGGTTAGTCCTGCTATAACAAAAGATGCCAATACTAATTTAAGCTTTTTCATAATTTTCAATTTGTTTAAGTTCATACCTCGAAAATAAAGGTTTAAATAAACATATTTGTTAAATTTTGTATAACATTTGGTTTATTTAACATTTAAAAAGATTCAAATAAAAGAACCAAAATAATTTGTATTCCTAATTTATATCCTGAAAACACCACCTAACGCTATGATTCTCTGGAAAAAGAAAAACTCCTGCGAAGCATGATCCGAACTATTATTTGTTGTCCGGATATCAGGCATGTTAATGTAGCCTGTTTTCAATTCGCCCTGAATGTAAAAATGCTTGTAAAAAGTCAGGTTGATTCCCGCTTTCGCAGAAACGCCGTATCCTGAAATATGAAAATCATCATGGCGTTTCTTGCCAAGCAATTTTGTATTGGTTTTTGGATAAAGAATCCCGGCTCCCAAACCTTCCGTCAGGTTAACTTGAAATTTATCCGTATTTCCAATATTAAACCATTTTGAAATATCATCATGGCGTGAAACTTCGGTATTTACATAATTCAATCCGTCAGTATGCTCGAAAGTCAGGAATTCATTTGTGAGCAAAACCTGGCCATTTGGCAACGCTTCTCCATATGAACCTTCATTTGGATAATAACCATTAATATCGACTTTCCGATTTTGGTACATCACATATTTCATGTGATCGACACCAATCGCAACGCTGTAATGATCGCTTATGAAATATCCGATACGGAAATTTGTTTGCGGAATCGTAACCCTTGCCGGATTGACATAATCAATATGATAGCCTTTTGGCTTATCATGTGCAGAAACATCCTGAAGTGTAAAATCATAATCTTTTCCCCAGAATCGAATATCAGATTTTGTATAACTTGCACGGTTTCCTCCCCATGAAATAAAGAATTTCCCTTTATTATGCGCTGTGTATTTTTCCGGAGTTTCGGCAATTTCCTGCGCGAAAGTGTACTGTGAAAAAACACAAAAAGTAAGTACAGCCAAAAATAAATTTTTCAACTGAAATGTAATATAAAATGAGTAATCAGAAAGAGTTTACGGTTTTGCGTATCGCAACCAGCTTGGTCATCAGATCTTCAAAATAATCTAAATGAAGCATGTTCGCGCCGTCGCTTTTAGCATTAGCCGGATCAAAGTGTGTTTCAATGAAAATGCCATCAACACCAACCGCGATTCCTGCTTTTGCGACAGTTTCAATCATGTCAGGACGGCCACCGGTAACGCCAGCTGTCTGATTCGGCTGCTGAAGCGAATGCGTCACATCCAGAACTGTTGTCGCAAATTGTTGCATCGTCGGGATCCCGCGATAATCAACAATCATATCCTGATAGCCAAACATCGTTCCGCGGTCGGTTACCATGACTTTATTGTTTTGGCAATCCAGTACTTTTTGAACCGCGTGTTTCATGCTTTCCGGACTCATGAATTGTCCTTTTTTCAGATTTACGACTTTTCCTGTATTTGCCGCAGCAACAACCAAATCGGTCTGGCGGACAAGGAAAGCCGGAATTTGAAGCACATCAACATATTCAGCCGCCATAGCCGCGTCTTCGTTGGTGTGAATGTCTGTAACGGTAGGAACGTCGAAGGTCTCGGAAACTTTACGAAGGATTTTCAACGCTTTTTCATCACCAATTCCGCAAAAACTGTCAATTCGGGAACGGTTTGCTTTTTTGAAAGAACCTTTAAACACATACGGGATTTGCAATTTATCGGTAATTCCAATCACTTTCTCAGCAATTCGCAATGCCATTTCCTCGCCTTCAATGGCACAAGGCCCGGCCAAAAGGAAAAAGTTTCCGCTGTCTAAGTGTTTGATTTTAGGTATGTCCTGTAAATTCATGTCTTAATTTTTGGAAGTGCAAATGTACACAGGAAATACCGAATTTATTCCGCTTTTATCTTTTTTTTAAGGAGCTATTTCCCGCTATCCGCTTGTATCTTTTTTGTTTATACGAAATTCTGCAATCAAGAAAATTTTCAAAACAAAAAAGGATACCGCTTTTATCGGGGCTAAATCATGAAATCATTTAAACTTTCTTCTTTAATGTAAATCCAACAGGAATTTTTAAATATCCTTTCGAAAAAATATTCAGGTAAAGGCGCACAGGCTTTGTTTGTCCTTCCCAAGTAATTTCATAAACATCAAGCAAACCAACACCCATTTCACTTTTTTTTGTTGGAAAAGGACAACAGGTCTCTATCTTTTTGTATTTGATTTCCTCGCCATTCGGCCCGGCGAGTGCTTTCAGGAATCGCGGCTGGTTGATCGAATCGTTTTTGGTGTTTTTATAAAAAAGGTTGATTGGATAATCTTTGTCGTAACCGTATTTTTTATCGCTGCTGAACTCGGTGAAAATAAAAACATTGTCTTTTCCAAGTACTAAATCCGGCGCATTATCATCAACATTTTTGAGAGTAGATTTTGTGCTTACGCAGGAAACTGTAACGATTCCGATAAATAAAAAGAGTAAAAAGCGTGTTTTCATAAGTTATTCCTTTAAATTTTTCGTTCTCAAAAAACGAGCCACGACCGCCGAATAAACCACGCCTACTGAAAGTGCCATAAAAATACTATTCCAGATATAGCTTGTCAGGTTGAAGTAATTTTTAACCGTAACAAGATCAGTATTTTTGGATGCAATTGAACGCTCGATCATATTAGTAAAAAATTCGGGAGCAATTGCTTTGTGAATGATAACCTGAGCAATTGGCATCAACAATGAAATTATGACTGTTAAGTAAATCCCGGAAACGCAGCCTTGCTTCCACTCCATCTTATTGTTAAAAAAATGCTCTTTTTTATCTTTTAGGGCAAGCACATAAAGCAACAATGCAAAAACATAAAACAATAGCGAATACAAGAAGTAATT
This sequence comes from uncultured Flavobacterium sp., assembly GCA_964605595.1. Lineage (GTDB taxonomy): Bacteria > Bacteroidota > Bacteroidia > Flavobacteriales > Flavobacteriaceae > Flavobacterium. The sequence continues at coordinate 13,110 of CAZSDN010000071.1, forward strand.
CTCAAAATTTTCGGCATAAACGCCCATAGATTTTTCCAGGAAAGCCCAGGCGAGGTAAACAAAAATGTAACGTAAAGCCCATTTTATTTCAATGGCAAATGTTTTCATAAGCGATTTTTTGATTATCAAAATTAATTCAAATTTTCGTTTCCCACTATAAATTTCCCGATTTGTTGAAACCGCTTCGTTATTTACTATTTTTGTCAAAAATAACTGAATATGGATTTTATAAACCAAACATGGAGCTGGTATTTTTCAGGATTTATGATTGGAACAGTAATGCTCGTCCTGATTTATTTCGGAAAAACTTTCGGAATGTCTTCTAACCTGCGCTCGCTTTGTACAATTGCTGGAGCCGGCCGTTGCGCCGATTTTTTCAACTTCGACTGGAAATCGCAACGATGGAATCTGATCGTCGTGATTGGTGCGATGATCGGCGGATATGTCGCTGTTCATAATATGAGCGATCCTTCAAATGTTGATTTGAACCCGAAAACAATCGAACAGCTTGCAGCACTTGGTTTTGAAGCGCCAAACGGAAAACTCGCACCCGGATCGATGTTTGGGAACGAAGCGTTTCAATCGCCAAAAATGATGATTATCCTTTTAACCGGCGGTTTACTGATTGGTTTTGGTTCGCGTTATGCCGGCGGTTGTACTTCAGGCCATGCAATTCAGGGCATGAGCAATTTCCAGTTGCCGTCGCTCAAAGCGGTGATCGGATTTTTTGTCGGCGGGTTAATCATGGCTTATTTACTTTTCCCTTTAATTTTCTAAATTATGAAAGCTTTAAAATATCTAATTGTCGGTTTTGTATTCGGAATCGTATTAACAAAATCTGAAGCTGTTTCGTGGTACCGGATTTATGAAATGTTCCAATTCCATTCATTCCACATGTACGGGATTATTTCGGTTGCGATTTTAACAGGCGCAATCGGAATCCGGATCATTAAGCAAAAACAACTAAAAGACATCAAAGGAGAAGCAATTATAATTCCGGATAAAGAAAAAGGTTCATTCCGTTATTGGGCTGGCGGATTGATTTTCGGCTTAGGCTGGGGATTGGTTGGCTCTTGCCCGGGTCCGATTTTTATATTGATAGGGGCAGGTTTTTTTCCGGTTGTCATTATTTTGATTGGTGCTTTGCTCGGAACTTTCATTTATGGATTATTTAAAGATAAATTACCACATTAAAAAACCGGCACAAAATTCATTTTTGTACCGGTCAAATCTAATGAAACTCAAATTTATTAACTAACCAAATTATTCATAAACCCTTATATAATCGAGGATGTATTCCTGCGGAAAGATCGAATCGTCAACTTCAGGGCCACCAAAATTTCCTCCAACGGCCATGTTTACCAAAATATAAAAAGGCTGGTTGAACGGCCAGATGTCTTCGGTTTTATTTTCAGGCTGAAACGTGTAGACTTTTTGATCATCTACATAAAAATCCATTTTGTCTTTGTTCCAGTCAACGGCAAAAACATGGTAACCTTCTTCGATATTGTCAAATTTTGTCTTTTTGGAATTAATCGTATTTCCATGGCTGTCCTGCGTATGAAGCGAAGTGTAAACCATTCCAGGCTCGCGGCCTATGTATTCAAGAATGTCAATTTCGCCTGATTTTGGCCATCCCACTTTATCAATATTAGACCCTAACATCCAAAATGCCGGCCATATTCCTTTTCCGACAGG
>CAZSDN010000072.1:0-14674 GCA_964605595.1 uncultured Flavobacterium sp.
CCTCTGGGTGTAAACCAGATGCTCTGAACCAACTGAGCTAATCGCCCTTATTGTGTTGCAAATATACATTTAGTATTTGTATCTGCAAGGCTTTTATAAACAAAATCTTTATTTCTTAATATCTTTTAAGAGTACCCGATCTTCGTAATTAATTACTTCCAACACAATTTCCTGGTTGTCAGATGTCTTTCCTTCGATAGTGTATAGTTTACCGCCATTAACGATAATGTTACTTTTGTCAAAATCTACGTCGCCATAGGTTAATGTCTTCCGAACGTCGGCAGTATCAATCCATTTTTCAGCTAGCTTTTGTTGTGCAATTTCTGAATAATGGAAAGGTTTGCTTCGAAGATGTTTCAAAACCCTTGCGTTTGGAAAATAACTACAGCTTGTGTCTTTTCCGTTAAGGATAAAAAACAAGAACATTATTCCGATAAGAAAACCAAAAGCATAATATGCGAAACGCTGGTAAAATTTCATTGTTTTAATTTTGAGCAAAGGAAAGCAATCCTGCCTTAAAATACAATTAAATTAATATCGCTGTGCGGAATCCCAAACCATTCACCAATTACCTTGTTGGTTAATATGCCGTGGTAATAATAAACTCCGTGCTTGAGCCCGTTGTTCATTCTTATGGAGCTTTCAATACCGCCATCTTCGGCAATCTGAAGCAGGTAAGGAGTAAGAATATTACTAATAGAAAGCGATGCAGTCTTTGAATATCTTGACGGAATATTTGGCACACAATAATGGATGATATTATGCTTTACAAAAGTTGGTTTTTCATGTGTTGTAATTTCCGATGTTTCAAAACAGCCTCCGGTATCAATACTTACATCAACAATCACTGCGCCCTGTTTCATATGTTCTACCATCGTTTCACTGACTACAACCGGACAACGGTCTTTCCCGCGCATCGCACCAATAGCAACATCACAGCGTCTTAAAGCTTTTAAAAGGGATTTTGGCTGTATCGTCGAAGTGAATATCCGATGTGATAAACTATTTTGCAGACGGCGGAGTTTGGTGATCGAATTATCAAAGACTTTCACATTTGCTCCAAGCCCGATTGCGGTTTTAGCGGCAAATTCACCAACCGTTCCCGCGCCCAGGATTACAATATCAGTAGGAGGAACGCCGGTTATGTTTCCAAGCAGTAATCCCTTGCCAAACTGATTATTGATCATTAATTCGGAAGCGATCAAAACCGAAGCAGTTCCCGCAATTTCGCTCAGTGATTTTACGGCAGGATACGTACCATCATCATCTTTGATGAATTCAAAAGCAAGTGCAGTGATTTTCTTTTTGTGTAATGCCTCAAAATATTCTTTCTTTCTGGTTTTTAGCTGTATGGCCGAAATGACAATCGTTTGCGGATTGATCATTTCCATTTCCTGAATAGTGGGTGGCTCGATCTTTAGCAATATCGGGCAACTGAAAACCTTTTTGGTATCTTTTGTAATTTCGGCACCGGCCTCACTATATTCTTTATCAGAATAACTGGCCAAAAGCCCGGCTCCGGATTCAAGCATCACCCGATGTCCGTGTGAGACCAATGAACTGACAGCATCAGGATTAAGGCAGATTCGCCGCTCCTGGAAACAGGTCTCTTTTGGAATCCCGATAAAGAGTTCACTTTTATGACGGGCAATTTCAAGCTTTTCTTCCTGAGGAAGCAACTGCTGTTTTGTAAATGGTGTCAGTGACATAATGGATTTTGCTGTAAATTGACGTCTAAGTTATGAAAAAAGTCGGACTTTTAATATTGAATTTTATCCAAAACAAAAAACTGCGCTGCTTTAAAAATGAGTAGGTTAGGGCATCTCTATTTAGATAACTTACAGGATCCTCTAAAAAATTAACAAAATGAAAATATAACAAAAAACTCCGGAGCAAATCCGGAGTTTCAATATTGCCTGCAAAAATAATTATTCCTGCATTGTATGATAAACATTCATGACATCATCGTCTTCTTCTATTTTTTCGATGAGCTTTTCAACATCTGCGGCCTGGTCTGCGGTAAGTTCTTTTGTAACCTGTGGAATTCTTTCAAATCCTGATGAAAGGATTTCGATGTTGCGGTTTTCAAGTTCTTTCTGGATGGCACCAAAGCTTCCAAAAGGCGCGTAAATCAAGATTCCGTCATCATCAGCGAAGATTTCTTCGGCTCCAAAATCAATAAATTCCAATTCCATTTCTTCAATATCGATTCCATCGGCCGGAATCCTGAAATTGCAGGTATGGTCAAACATGAATTCAACCGAGCCTTGCGTCCCCATGGTTCCGTTACATTTATTAAAATAGCTTCGGATGTTTGCAACAGTCCTGTTGTTATTATCGGTAGCAGTTTCGATAAGCAATGCGATTCCGTGTGGCGCATAACCTTCAAACAGTACTTCTTTGTAATTTGCGGTATCTTTATCGGTAGCTTTCTTGATGGCACGTTCAACATTTTCTTTAGGCATGTTAACCGCCTTGGCGTTCTGCATTACGGCTCTAAGCCTTGAATTGGCATCGGGGTTCGGTCCGCCTTCTTTGACAGCCATCACGATATCTTTTCCTATTCGGGTAAATGCTTTGGCCATAGCTGACCAACGTTTCATTTTCCTTCCTTTCCTGAACTCAAATGCTCTTCCCATAGTTTTGGTAGTATCTATTTATTTAAAGTGGGACAAAAGTAATATTTCTGGATATTTTTACAAATGATTTTTTTGTCTTCTTATCAGTTTTTATACTTTACTTTTTACTTTTCAATGTATTAAAATCGTTAATAATGGTAATGGCTTCTTCAAGATATGGATTGTTTTGCACATCTTTTATTTTATAGTCATTGATTTGCTTTTCAAAGCCGTCTGAACGGATTTTCTCAGCTTCTGAAGAAGTATTGCTTATAATCGTATTTGTGGGGCGCTCGGTAATCTCCTTGACACTATTCCATAAATCGTCGATTTCATGAATCTCGGCAAAAATATCTTCCAGCGAAAGCCTTACCGGATTTCTTTGTTTATTGTACCTATAGTTGATTTCTGTATTTAAAGCCATGAGTTCATTAAACCTTGAATTTTTTGCTACACGTTGCTTACTCATTTCGATAATCTTGTTTCGGTTGGGCGTTTTTAGCCTTTGGAATTTAGTTTTCGTAATAATCGAATCATAAATCAATGCTGTCTTATAACTGCTTTCACGCGGGATAAGGCTATCAAAAAGCACCGGCAGCCTAACATCGGGAATCACGCCTTTGATTTGCCCGCTTTCGCCTGTAATACGGTAAAATTTTTGGATTGTAAGTTTAACGAAATTATCCTGGTCATTTTCATCAATCGGGACAATTACCTGCATTGACGCTTTTCCAAGCGAAGGCGAACCAATGATAAATGCCCTGTGGTAATCCTGCATTGCGGCTGCGAAAAACTCGCTTGCAGAGGCTGAACTTCCATTCATAAGAACCACGAGCGGACCATTATATAAGCTTCCCCGGCTAAGGTCGTGGATAATATTTTTTCGGTTCCAGCCATCAGACAGAATTGAAAGTGGGCCTTTGTCAATAAACATTCCGGCGAGTTTTATGGCTTCATCCATTGAACCACCGCCGTTATCCTGAAGATCAATCACCAATCCTTCAATGCTGTCCTTTTGCAGTTTCATGATTTCTTTTGCCACGTCGGCTGCACAGCCTTCATTGCCGGTTTCAAAATCAGAATAGAAATTTGGGATTTTGATGTAGCCTACACGTGCATCTTTTTGCGCAATGAAACTGTAAACGCTATTTTCATTGGCTTTCATGATTTCTTTTTTTAGGTTCACGTCAAGTACGCTCCCATTTTTTTTGCGCACGGTAATATTGATTTCCCTGTTTGAATCAGAATAAATAATATCGCCAATGATCTCTAAAGATGCGCATGAAACCCAATATTCTTCACCCTTATTTGAGACTTTTACAATAACGTCGCCTTTCTCGATCTTCTGGCTTTGGGCTGCCGGCCCGCCCGGAATGATTTCGCCAACCATTATTTCCTCTTTATCATTCAATCCTAAGTTTAATCCTAATGAAAGGTTGCTTGTAGATAAAGCCGACATGAAATTTGACTTTGCATCAACTGAAAAATAATTCGAATGCGGATCAAAATAACTGCAGAAAATATCAAATATATCATTCTGAATTGACCATTGCAATCCATTTTTGCTGTTAAGGATCGTATTTGTTTTACAAAGTGTAGTTTCGAAAATTTTGTCTCTGACATCTTTTTCAATAGCCGGAAAATTCTGCTTTAATGAGTCCAGGTTTTTACTCATTTTTGAAATCTCTTCAAGAATTTCAAACCGAAGCCGTTTTTTCCAAACCTTTTCCAAATCTGATTCGGCCAGGTCAAAAGGAAAATTTTCTTTGCTGAAGCGAATACTGTCTTCCGATTTATAATCAAACGGAACTTTATAAATATTGGTTATCACAGTTTTTTTACGCTCAAGCGCATCGCCGTAAACCGAAACGAATTCTTTTAAAAAAGAGCAGTCATTATCCAGAAAATAATCATCAAGCCGAAGCCGGTGCCGTCGTAATTTTTCATATTCTGTTTTAATAAATATATTGCGGTTACTGTCAAGGCGATCCAACAAAGAGTCAAAAAGATACACGGACAAACTGTCATCCAAAGGCTTCGGATGGTAATGTTCACGCTGGATAAGGTTGTTTATTTTTGAAAAAATCTCGCAGGCTTTATTATTATTCTGCGCCAATAGCGAAAGCGGGAAAAGTAATAAAACCGGTAAAATCTTTTTCATGCTTATTACTTTTTATAAAACGGAAGTTTTACGACTTTCGCCAAAACGTCATTTTTCCTGATACGGATAAAAATCTCGCTGTCTACCGCACTGTTTTCTGTAGTTACGTAGCCTAAACCAATTCCTTTATTCATCGAAGGTGACATGGTTCCGGAAGTTACAATGCCAATTACATTTCCGCCTTTATCGACAATTTCATAATCCTGTCTCGGAACGCCGCGGTCAATCAGTTCAAAACCGACAAGCTTTCTTAAAACTCCGTTCTCTTTTTGAGTTTTCAGGTTATCCGAATTTACGAAATCTTTTGTAAACTTTGTAATCCATCCTAAGCCTGCTTCCAAAGGCGAAGTTGTGTCATTAATGTCATTTCCGTAAAGGCAAAAACCCATTTCCAAACGAAGCGTATCGCGCGCTGCCAAACCAATTGGCTTGATACCAAAAGCTTTTCCGGCTTCAAAAACCTTGTTCCAGATGGTTTCAACCTGGTCGTTTTTGCAATAAATCTCGAATCCGCCCGAACCGGTATAACCTGTAGCGGAAATAATTACGTTGTCAAATCCGGCAAAATCACCCACTTCAAAATGGTAATATTTAATTTCAGATAAATTAACTGAGCTCAATGATTGCATTGCTTCAACCGCTTTTGGCCCTTGAATTGCAAGTAAAGAATAATCATCAGAAACATCTCTCATTTCAACGCCAAGATCATTGTGCGAAGAAATCCAGCTCCAGTCTTTTTCAATATTCGAAGCGTTTACAACCAACAAATATTGCTCTTCTTTCATTTTGTAAATAATCAGGTCATCCACGATTCCGCCGTCATTATTTGGCAAACAGGAATATTGCGCTTTTCCGACAGTCAAAACCGATGCGTCATTTGAAGTCACTTTTTGTATCAAAGCCAATGCATTCGGGCCGGAAAGCAGGAATTCGCCCATGTGCGAAACGTCAAAAACACCGATGCCTTCGCGCACTGTTTCGTGTTCAATATTGACTCCTTCATACAAAATAGGCATATTATAACCTGCAAAAGGAAGCATTTTTGCTCCCAGACTTTCATGGACGTGCGTCAGCGCTGTATTTTTCATTTGAAATTATATAGATTTATGTGGCTAATTTATTTAAAATTATTCAATTTTTATAGTTGAAAAAGGCAAACATTTCAAGAATTCATATTATTTTCAGGAGCATTATCCCGCTTTCCGTTTCAAGTCCTCGCTGCGCTACGGGCTTTACACTGCAATCGGGGCTAGGCATTTTTCCAGCTTGGCGAAACCCGGTTTTATGGACGTTCTGCAAACCATAATTTACGGTCATGTTTCTGACCGATGAGAATAAAACCAAAAGATAAAATTACATTTAAAAATCATTAAATAATTTGTACTATTTTGGCTGTTAACGTGTTAAATTAAATTTAAAGAAGTATTTTGAGGTTAATTCTAAAATCTTTTTTGTAAATTTATAATGCAGTTGAATGATAAAAGAATGTTACAGGTTCACTAGATTTATTCTAAAGCAAAGTAATTCTTACCGCAAAATGCTGTCAACGCAAACCGCGGAATCATTGCAACTCAAAGAGAGGCCTTAAAAATAAGTGCCTCTCTTTTTATTTATGTTTAAAATTCTTTTCGATTGCAATTATCATTTCCCCGGCAATATCTTTGTTTGTTGCGCCTTCAATTCCTTCCAGGCCCGGAGAAGAATTAACTTCGAGTAAAAGCGGTCCTTTTGAAGAGCGTATAATATCAACACCGGCAACTTTTAAATCCATTGCTTTTGCGGCTTTAATCGCGATTTTCCTTTCTTCTGAAGTAATTTTGATAATCGAAGCCGTTCCGCCTAAATGAATATTTGCCCTGAATTCACCCGGTAAAGCTTCACGCTGGATCGCGGCAACAACTTTTCCGTCAATTACAAAACAGCGAATGTCTTTCCCGTTTGCTTCTTTTATAAATTCCTGTACGAGAATATTGGCATTTAGGCTTTTAAAAGCATTTATAACTGATTCGGCTGCTTTCTTCGTTTCTGCCAAAACGACACCTTTTCCCTGAGTTCCTTCAAGAAGTTTTACAATTAAAGGAGTTCCGCCAACCATTTTTATCAAATCGTTTGTATCTAAAGGAGAATTTGCAAAACCGGTCGTTGGAATATCAACTCCATGATTAAGAAGCAATTGCAATGAGAATAATTTATCGCGGGATTGTGTTATCGCGGAAGCGGAATTTAAGCAAAAAACCTTTAAAGCTTCAAATTGCCTTGTCAGGGCACAACCATAAAAAGTGATGCTCGGCCGGATCCTCGGAATAATTGCATCGAAATCGTTTAAGATCCTTCCTCCGCGATAATGAATTTCAGGAGTTGTCGCATCAAGCTTCATATAACATTCTTTAATGTTAAGAAACGACATCTCGTGGCCGCGTATTTCACCGGCTTCCATAATGCGTTTATTGCTGTAAAGTTCGGGGTTGCTTGCAAGGAGGCCAATCCGCAAACCAGTTTTTTTATTGTTTGAGGAATGGTAAAGCTCTTTTAAGCTATCATTTGTAGGTTGCCCGAGCAGATATTTCTGTTCCGGGTCAACAAGAACGCGGCCGCTCATTGCTTCGCGTCCCAATAGCATGCGAAAACCCATTGAATCCCGGTTTGTAAGCGTTATTTCAATTGCCCAGTGTTTACCGCCAATTTCAAGTTCGGCGCCAATTACATAACGCTGTTCGCGAAAACCGCTTGAACTTTTTACGATTCTCTTGTCAATGAGCTTTGATTCACAATGAATAATTGTTTTTGAATTATTTTGTATCGGATTGATGTCAAATTTTACCCAGCTCTCGCCATTTTTAATGAATGGGGCAATATTGATAGCGTGTAAAGCTGATGTTTTCGCACCAGAATCAACCCGCGCTTTTATAGTTGGAATCCCAAGGGCTGGAAATGAGCACCATTCTTCACTTCCGACAATTACTTTTTCCTGCAACATTTTTGTAGTATTAGCTTATCAAAAATAGTTATTTGTTTTTACCATAAAAACCATAAAGCCCGTAATTTCACTATCACGGGCTTTATTGTTTACAACCTGAACAAAATTAATTTGTTGGCTCTTCTGCTTTTTGAACTGTAACGGTCAATTCGGAGGTGTTATCTTCCAAATCCATGAAAATTTCATCGCCAGTGCCAATTTTTGAAGTTATGATTTCTTCGGCAAGCGCGTCTTCTACATATTTCTGAATTGCCCTTTTCAACGGGCGAGCACCAAATTGCTTGTCAAAACCTTTTTCTGCAATGAATGCCTTTGCTTTATCAGAAAGATTTAGTTTGTACCCTAAATCTGCAATCCTTGCAAATAATTTTTTCAATTCAATTTCGATGATCAGGTCTATATCGTGTTTTTCCAATGCATTGAAAACGATTACATCATCAATCCTGTTAAGGAATTCTGGTGCGAAGGATTTTTTCAAAGCGTTTTCAATAATGCTTTTGGAATGTTCGTCAGCTTGTGAAATTTTTGCGGCAGTCCCAAATCCGACACCTTGCCCGAAATCTTTAAGCTGTCTTGCTCCGATATTCGAAGTCATAATAATTATCGTATTCCTGAAATCGATTTTACGCCCTAAGCTATCAGTTAAATAACCATCGTCCAAAACCTGGAGCATCATATTAAAGACATCAGGATGTGCTTTTTCGATCTCATCCAAAAGGACAACCGCATAAGGTTTCCTTCTTACTTTTTCGGTTAATTGGCCACCTTCTTCATAACCAACATAACCCGGAGGCGCGCCAACCAATCGTGAAATTGCAAATTTTTCCATGTATTCGCTCATGTCAATCCTGACCAGAGCATCTTCAGAATCGAATAATTCTTTTGCAATGACTTTTGCCAATTGAGTTTTACCAACGCCTGTTTGCCCAAGGAAAATAAATGAGCCAATTGGACGGTTTGGATCTTTTAATCCGGCACGGTTCCTTTGAATGGAGCGAGCGATTTTCAGCACTGCTTCATCTTGTCCAATTACCTTTCCTTTAATGAGTTCCGGTAGTTTAGCTAACTTATTACTTTCGGTCTGAGCTATACGGTTTACCGGAATTCCGGTCATCATAGAAACAACATCGGCAACATTATCTTCAGTTACAAGGATGCGGTTATTTTTAGAATCTTCTTCCCATTGTTCCTGTGCGATTGCCAAATCTTTTTCGATGCGTTTTTCGTCGTCGCGAAGTTTGGCCGCTTCTTCATATTTCTGTTTTTTAACAACCGTATTTTTAAGCTCGCGAACTTCTTCAAGTTGTCTTTCCAGATCAAGGATTTGTTTTGGAACGTCAATATTTGTAATGTGTACGCGCGAACCGGCTTCGTCCAGTGCATCAATTGCTTTGTCAGGAAGAAAACGTTCAGACATGTATCTGTTTGTCAATTTCACGCAAGCTTCTATCGCTTCCTGAGTGTAAGTGACATTGTGATGGTCTTCGTATTTATTTTTTACGTTATTAAGGATTGTAATGGTTTCTTCAACCGAAGTCGGCTCCACAATCACTTTCTGGAAACGCCTTTCAAGCGCGCCGTCTTTTTCAATGTATTGACGGTATTCATCCAATGTTGTTGCACCGATACATTGTATTTCGCCTCTTGCCAATGCCGGCTTGAACATATTAGAGGCGTCAAGTGATCCGGTTGCACCTCCGGCGCCAACAATGGTGTGGATTTCATCAATGAAAAGAATAATATCGTCATTCTTTTCAAGCTCGTTCATCACAGCTTTCATTCTTTCTTCAAACTGGCCACGGTATTTTGTGCCCGCAACCAAACTTGCAAGATCAAGCGTTACAACGCGTTTGTTGAACAAAATACGGGAGACTTTTTTCTGGATAATCCGTAAAGCCAATCCTTCGGCGATAGCAGACTTTCCAACCCCGGGTTCGCCGATCAGTAATGGATTATTTTTCTTTCTTCGGCTTAGAATCTGCGAAACACGTTCGATTTCTTTTTCACGGCCGACTACAGGATCGAGTTTTCCTTCTTCGGCCATTTCTGTCAAATCGCGGCCAAAATTATCCAGAACAGGCGTTTTGGATTTTTTATTTGACTTGTTCGCGGGATTATTGAAATTGTCTCCTTTCAGGCTGTCATCTTGTCCTGAATCATCGTTATACGATTCGTTTTTGGGTAAATTATCTAAGAATTCTTCTTCGTTTGGCGTCATATTTAAGTATTGCTCTTTTGCTAAATCATAATCTATCTTAAGTTTATTCAATAGCTTCGTTGTGGGATCGTTTTCGTTTCGTAAAATACAAAGCAATAGGTGAGCAGTACTAATTGAAGTACTCTGGAAAACCTTTGCTTCCAAAAAAGTTGTTTTTAAGGCTCTTTCTGCCTGACGGGTAAGATGAAGATTTTTCTTTTCATTGCTTACTTCAACAGTTGGGCTGGCCGGGCTTAGTATTTCTACTTTTCTGCGAAGGTGTTCTAAATCGACAGACAGATTATTCAATATATTGATCGCTTTTCCGTTTCCGTCTCTAAGAATACCCAGCATAAGATGTTCAGTACCAATAAAGTCATGGCCTAAACGCAGCGCTTCTTCTTTACTGTAGGTAATCACGTCTTTTACCCTTGGTGAAAAATTATCATCCATAATCGCGTTGTTGCTTTTGTAAATTTAGTGAATATCTGACAGAATTACAAAAACTATACCTTGCTCATGCCTTGTCAGAAGTACTGACAGCTAATTGACAAAAAATATCCATTAATCAAAGTTAATTTCAAATTAATTTATTAACCGAAACACATATAGTTTTTGTTAATAAATCAAGTAAATTTCCATTGATAATTTTACGAAAAATACTCCGAAAAGGTTATATTAGCAAGATTTTTTAAACAAAATAATTTTTTAAATTTTACTATAATATGTCTGACGGAGAAAAGTTAATTCCTATAAACATAGAAGACGAAATGAAATCAGCTTACATCGATTATTCGATGTCAGTTATTGTATCAAGAGCGCTTCCGGATGTCAGGGACGGTTTAAAACCTGTTCACCGAAGAGTGCTTTACGGAATGTATGAGTTGGGAGTTCTCTCGAACAGAGCCCATAAAAAATCTGCGAGAATTGTCGGTGAGGTTTTAGGTAAGTACCACCCGCATGGAGATACTTCGGTATATGATGCGATGGTTCGTATGGCTCAGGAATGGAGTTTGCGTTATTTGCTTGTTGACGGCCAGGGTAACTTCGGTTCTGTTGATGGTGACAGTCCGGCTGCAATGCGTTACACCGAAGCAAGAATGAAAAAGATTTCGGAAGAAATCATGGCAGATATCGATAAGGAAACTGTCGATTTTCAGCTGAATTTTGACGATACATTATATGAGCCAAAAGTAATGCCTACAAAAGTTCCGACGCTGTTGATAAATGGAGCTTCTGGAATTGCGGTAGGTATGGCCACGAATATGGCTCCACACAATTTGACTGAAGTAATCAATGGAACGTTGGCATACATCGAAAATGAAGAAATTGAAATCGATGAGTTGATGAACCACATCAAAGCACCTGATTTTCCAACAGGCGGTGTGATTTATGGATACGAAGGTGTTCGTGAAGCTTTTAAAACCGGTCGTGGAAGAATCGTAATGCGTGCCAAAGTCGCTTTTGAAGAAGTTGACGGACGAGAAACAATTATCGTGACTGAAATCCCATATCAGGTCAATAAAGCTGATATGATCAAGAAAACAGCTGATTTAGTCAATGATAAGAAAATTGAAGGAATTGCAAATATCCGCGATGAATCGGATAGAAACGGAATGCGAATCGTTTATATTCTGAAACGCGATGCTGTTCCGAATGTTGTTTTGAATACCTTATATAAGTTTACGCAATTGCAGTCATCATTTAGTGTCAATAACATTGCACTTGTAAACGGTCGTCCGCAAATGTTGAATCTGAAAGATTTGATTCACTATTTTGTTGAGCACCGTCATGATGTTGTAGTTCGCAGAACACAATTTGATTTACGTAAAGCTGAAGAAAGAGCTCATATTTTAGAAGGTTTAATCATTGCTTCTGATAACATAGATGAAGTAATTGCATTAATCCGTGCTTCTAAAAATACGGATGAAGCACGCGAGAAATTAATGGAGCGTTTCAATCTTTCCGAAATCCAGTCGAAAGCAATTGTTGAAATGCGCCTTCGTCAGTTAACAGGGCTTGAGCAGGATAAACTCAGAGCTGAATATGAAGAAATCATGAAATTGATCGACCATTTGAGAGCTTTACTTGCAAGTAAAGAAATGAGAATGGATTTAATTAAAGAAGAGCTTACAGAAATCCGTGATAAATACGGAGATGAACGTCGTTCGCAAATCGAATATTCGGGTGGCGATGTAAGTATCGAAGATTTGATTGCCGATGAAAATGTTGTAATCACGATTTCTCACGCAGGTTACATTAAACGTACGCCGCTTTCTGAATATAAAACACAAAATCGTGGCGGAGTAGGACAGAAGAGTGCCGGAACAAGAGACCAGGATTTCTTAGAGCACATGTATGTGGCCACAAACCACCAGTATATGATGTTCTTTACAGGAAAAGGAAAATGTTTCTGGATGCGTGTTTATGAAATTCCGGAAGGAAGTAAAACCAGCAAAGGCCGCGCAATCCAAAACCTTATCAATATTGAAAGCGATGATAAAGTAAAAGCATTTATCTGTACGCAGGATCTGAAAGACCAGGATTATATCAACAGCCATTATCTGATAATGGTTACCAAACAAGGCCAGGTTAAGAAAACATCTTTAGAGCAATATTCGCGTCCGCGTGTAAACGGAGTTGCTGCAATTACAATCCGGGAAGATGACGAATTATTGGAAGCAAAGCTGACCAACGGTGAAAGCCAGATTTTGGTTGCTGTAAAATCAGGAAAACTCGTTCGCTTTGAAGAAAGCAAAACCCGTCCGATGGGAAGAACTGCTTCAGGAGTTCGTGGAATCACGCTTCAGGATGAAAAAGACGAAGTAATTGGCATGGTTGCTGTTAATGACATGAACAGCGAAATCCTTGTTGTAGCCGAAAACGGTTACGGAAAACGCTCTAGCCTTGATGAATACCGTGTTACAAATCGTGGAGGAAAAGGAGTTAAAACCTTGAATATTACTGAAAAAACAGGTAAATTAGTATCGATTAACAGTGTTACCGATTCCGATGATTTGATGATTATCAACAAATCAGGGCTTACCATCCGTATGGCAGTTGAAGATCTAAGGGTTATGGGACGTGCAACACAAGGCGTCAGATTGATTAATATTAAAGGAAACGACTCAATTGCTGCCGTAACCAAAGTGATGAAAGAAGACGAATCTGAAGCTTTGGAAGAAGCTGTCGTTGAAGCACTTGAAGATGGGCGTTCTATTGATACGGTTTCAGACAATGAAACTAACGAGGAATCTGATGAAGAAAATCAAGGATAATAATAATTAAATTAATTTATATGAAGTGTAATTATATAGTTTTAGCATCTGCTTTGCTGATTTCGGCTGGAAGTTTTGCGCAAAAAGATCAGTTTAAAGCTGCTGAAAAAGCAATTAAATCAGGAAATCCAAATGGCGCAATTGCAAGTTTAAATGAAGCAGAACCATTACTTTCAACAGAAGAAGACAAAGCGCAGTTTTATTACCTTAAAGGAAACGCACACTTGGACTTGGCAAAGAAAAATGTTGAGCCGGGAAAAAATTATGCAGCAGCAGCAATAGCATGCCAGGCATTATTTGAGGTTGAAAAAAAGAGTGGTAAATCGAAATTTTCAAAATTAGCGGAAATCAACCAGTTGACAATTATAAACGGATTAAAAATGGATGCTTTCAACGATTATAAGTCCAAGAAATTTAAAGAGGCATCTTCTAAATTTTATATGTTATATAGTTTAGACCCAAGCCAAACAGACATGCTTTATAATGCGGCAAATTCTGCTTACGCCGGAGAAGATGATGACAATGCAATGAAATATTTAAATGATTTAATTGCTATTAATTATACTGGTGAAAGGACTGATTATACAGCTGTGAACAAGCTTACACGGGAAAAAGAATATTTTGATTCTGAGAAAGCAAGGAGTGAAGCCCTTAGAAATGGTTATGAACAGCCAGGAGAAGAAAAAGTGATTTCAAAAAAAGGAGAAATATATAAATTACTTGCCGCAATTTTAGTAAAAAAGGGCAAACTTGATGAAGCAAAGAATGCCTTTTCTGAAGCAAGAAAAAACAATCCCGATGATCCATATCTTGCTCTAAGCGAAGCCAATCTTTATCATCAGGCCAATGATATGGAAACGTATAAAAAACTAATTACCCAGATTTTAGAGAAAGATCCGAATAATCGGGATCTAATTTTTAATCTCGGGGTAATCAGTTATAGTAATAAAGATTACAGCAATGCTGAAAAGTTTTACACACGGGTTACAGAAATTGATCCAAAATTTGCAAATGCTTTTTTTTACCGGGCGGCAATGAATATCGATAAAGCAGGATTTATGCTTGAAGATATGAACAAACTTGGAACTTCAGCAGCGGATAACAAAAAATATGATGCCCAGAAGAAGCAAAGGGATCAGTTATTGGTCGTAATTAAAAATGATCTTGAAAAAACCATTGCTCTTGACGATAACAATCTTGAAGCTAAAGTTTCGCTTGCAAGTGTTTATAATGCTTTGGAAATGTTGCCAGAAGCTAAAGCAATGAAAGAAAAAATTAAAGCTCAGGAAGCTAAACAATAAAAAACCAATAATTTTTTATTTAGTTCCCCAAAAGAAATATCTTTTGGGGAATTTTTTTATGCCTAAATTTAAAACCATTACTATTTGAAGTTAACAAAAGTCCAGCATTTGCTTTTTTGAAATTTTGTCAATAAGTTCCAGT
>CAZSDN010000073.1:0-14075 GCA_964605595.1 uncultured Flavobacterium sp.
GTCACAGGTTCGAGTCCTGTTCCCGCTACTAAAAAAGGATTAGATAATTTCTAATCCTTTTTTTATTTATTCTAAGAATTGCCTAATGTAAAATAAAAGGTTGTCCCTTTATCAGGTTCAGATTCAAACCAAACCCTTCCATCGTGTTTTGTTACAACCCGCTGTACGATTGCCAAACCAATTCCGGTTCCTTCAAAATCTGAAGAACTGTGAAGCCGCTGAAAAACGCCAAACAGTTTTGAAGCATATTCCATATTAAAGCCAACGCCGTTATCCTTTATAAAATAAACAATTTCATCCTGTTCCTGCATTGAGCCAATAGTAACTACAGGATTCTCGCGTTTTCGTGAATACTTCACGGCATTCGATAACAAGTTTATCCAAACTTGTTTTACCAGCGACGGATCGCCATAGGCTTCAGGTAAACTTTGAATATTCACATTGGCTTTATGATGTGTATTTTCTTCAACTTCTTTGGTTACATTTTCGACCAAAGTTTTCATATTGATTTGCGATTTGTTAACCTGTTCCTTTTCAAGCTGTGAAAATGAAAGCAAATCGTCAATAAGCTGTGTCATTTTTGATGCATTGCGCTGAATGTTTCCGATAAGCTTCTTGCCGTTGTCGTCTAAAACCTCGGTATAATTTGTTTCGAGCATGCTGGAATATGCATTCATAATCCGTAAAGGCGCTCTCAGGTCATGTGAAACGCTATATGAAAAAGATTCAAGTTCATTGTTCATCGCGACAAGCTGGCTGTTTTTGTTTTTAAGGACTTCATTCAATTCTATCAATTGAAGTTCCTGTAAGTGTTTTTCAATAAAGAATTTTACCTTATTGACCAGTATGGCCGGTTGAAACGGTTTTGTAATAAAACTGAACGCGCCTTTTTCATAACCTTTGAAAATATTTAGATTATCGGTATAAATTGCCGAAATGAATATAAAAGGCAAACGGCTGGTTTTTTCTTCTTCACGAAGTATGGAAGCTAATTCAAATCCGTCCATTTCTGGCATTTGTATGTCAAGAAGCGCCAGGCTAAAGTCGTGGTGTAAAGTAGCTTTTAGCGCATCGTTGCCGTTTGTAGCTCTTATAAGATCGACGTTTAGGTCTTTGAGAACGACTTCAAGTGCCTTTAGGTTTTCGGGTTTGTCGTCAACGATAAGTATTTTGGGTTTTGCATTCATCTTAATTTACTATTTGCTTAGCCATACACGGATAAGCGACAATAAACGTTCTACGTCTACCGGTTTTGTTATATAATCGTTTGCGCCGGCATCGATGCATTTCTGGCGGTCTTCTTTCATGGCTTTTGCCGTAAGCGCAATTACAGGTAAATTCCTGAATTTTGGCTGTTGCCGGATCAACCGCATAGCTTCATACCCGTCCATTTCAGGCATCATAATATCCATGAGTACTAAGTTTACGGATGGATTTTTCTCCAATATTTCAAGAGCAACTTTTCCGTTTTCGGCTTTCAGCACTTCCATTCCCCGCTCACGCAATATCTTGGATAAGGCAAAAATGTTGCGCATATCATCATCAGTGAGGATTATTTTCTTGCCATTAAAAACATCATCTTTGTTAAACGGGTTTGCTAAGGCGGTATTGTGCTTTGGTTCGGACAAGCTGGTTTTAGTTTTATGAAGAAACAATGCGGTTTCATCCAAAAGCCGCTCTTCTGACTTAGCGCCTTTTATAATGATCGTTTCGGTATATTTTTGTAATTCTTCAGTTTCATTTTTTGTAAGGATTCGGGATGTATAAACAATTACTGGCGACATAACACCCGGTTTTGTTTTTTCAAATTCATAAATCAGCGAAAGCCCGCTCATGTCTGAAAGATCGAGATCGATTACGATACAGTCGATATGGTTGGCTTTATAGATTTCGAGTGCTTCTTTCCCGGTAGCGGCTTCTATACAATTTACCTCGCGGCTTCCGATTAGTTTGCACATGTTTTTCCTTGATTTCTCATCAGTTTCTACAACCAGCAGGTTTTTCATTTTTCGGTTGATGAGGTTTTCAATCCTTTCGAAAGCATTTTCAAGGTCAGATTTTTCAACGGGTTTCATGAAATATTCAACGGCGCCTCTGCCAATCATTTCCTGAGAGCGGTCTTCGCCTGAAATAATATGCACGGGAATATGTTTTAACTGAGGATTTGACTTGAGCTTTGCCATAAGTTTTTCACCTGTGATTCCCGGAAGGTTCATATCCATGATTATAGCGTTTGGCGTATACTTTTCAGATAACAGCAAGCCACCTTCTCCGGAGGCCGAAACAATTCCTTTAAACCCTTTTTGCTGTGCCAGTTTTAATAAGATGTTTGCAAACGGCAGGTCATCTTCTATAATAAGAACAACCTGATCGCCATCCTGAATAGCGCCCCGGTCGTCAGGAATTGAGAAAGTTGCATACAAATCTTCGTTGCTTTCTGAATATTTTTTCGAGGTGCTTTTTGGAGTTTCTTCTTTTTGCTGTTCAAAAGCCACAGGAATAACAAGTGTGAATTTTGTCCCTTTATCGGTTTCGCTTTCCAGGCTTAATGTTGCGCCAAGCAGTTTGATGAGCTCGCGTGAGATTGAAAGCCCAAGCCCGGTGCCGCCATATTTTCGTGATGTTCCGCCGTCGGCTTGCTGGAAAGCTTCAAAGATCGACTCTTGTTTCTCCTTAGGGATTCCGATTCCGGTATCCTGGATTTCAATAGCAATATTTCCCTGGAAATGGTTTTTAATACTGAAATTGATTTCTCCCTTTGCCGTGAATTTGATTGCATTCGACATTAAGTTTTTTATAACCTGGTCAAGCCTTTGCGAGTCGGTTTCGATGGTTTTGGGTAAGTTTTGGTCAAGGATTACATTAAATTTTAAACCTTTTTGTTCAGCCTGGTGCCTGAAATTTTTATAAATCCCATCAGCAATGTCAGATACATTTATCTTTTCGATATGAATTGCCATTTTTCCGGCTTCGATTTTGGAAAGATCGAGCACTTCATTGATGAGATTCAGTAAATCGTGCCCGCTGTTGTAAATGATTTCAGCGCTTTCAACCTGATCGCCGGTTAGGTTTTCGTTTTTGTTTTCGGATAAATCTTTGGATAGGATCAGTAAGCTGTTTAGAGGCGTCCGTAATTCATGCGACATGTTTGCAAGGAATTCCGATTTGTATTTGCTGCTGGCTTCAATCTGCATGTTTTTTTGCTCAATTGCCAAGCGGGTAGTTTCAAGTTCTTTATTTTTTAGCTCGAGTGCCTGTGTTTGTTCTTCAAGCTCTTCATTTGTTACCTGGAGCTCTTCCTGTTGTTGTTTCAGGCTTTGTGTCTGCTCTTCAAGTTCTTCGTTCATTTGGCGGAGTTCTTCCTGCTGGCTTTGAAGTTCTTCGCTCTGGACTTGCGTTTCTTCAAGCAATAACTGGATTTTTCTTCGGGCTTGAGCCGAATCAATGCTTATTGAAATGCTTTCAAGCGATGTAGCAATAAATTCTTTCTGAATTGCCGTAAACGGCTCCAGGCTTCCCAATTCAATAACTCCGATTGTTCTTCCTTCAAAAACAAAAGGAACGGCTATCAGGTGTTTTAACGGATGCTCAACAAGTGATGAACGGATTAGCAATGATTCGCTTTCAATGTAAATTGGTTTCTGTTCAGACGCTGCTTGCCCGATCAATCCTTCCGTATAAGGAATTATTGTGTCTGTATCAGGAATAGCCAACGCATAACCGGCGGTAAGTTTCAAAGTATTGTTGGCTTCAGAAAGATAAACCGCACCGACACTCGCGTGCATATATCGGCATAAGAATGACAACATTCCTGAAACGAGAGGCTCGATTTCCTGATCGCCGCGAAGTTGTTCGCTTAACTGGTTTAATCCTGATGATAGCCAAATGTGCTTTTCGTTTTCGGCCGTTGTATGTTTGAGCGAAGCAGTCATTTTTTGAAGCGAGTTGCCTAAAACATCTTTATCAGATTTAGGAACAATTTGAGCAGAATAATCTCCCGAAGCAACTAAAGATGCATTTGTTGATACTTCACGGAAACTTTTGTTGATGTTGTCAAGCGAAATTAAAATCGGTTTGAGTTCATCATTGATGTGGATTTCG
The DNA here is from genome assembly GCA_964605595.1 of uncultured Flavobacterium sp. Classification (GTDB taxonomy): domain Bacteria; phylum Bacteroidota; class Bacteroidia; order Flavobacteriales; family Flavobacteriaceae; genus Flavobacterium. Next base: position 4,102 of record CAZSDN010000073.1, read on the forward strand.
GTTTTTTCATCCAAATATTCCCGGCTGGCGATTCTTTGCGCCGTTATTGCAATATTTTTAATCCGGTGAGCGATGATCTTTATGATGTTATAAGCAGTAAAAAAAGCAATCAGGACAGAAAGTATAATGAGGACGATGATCGTGTTGATTGAAGCCGAATAACTGGCATCGCTTGCTTTTTTATCTTCAACAAGGCTGTTTTTGTTTTTTTCGATAAGACGGTTTAACAGGATTACGGATTGGTTCCTGACTGAAAACCCTTTGCTTCCGGAGATGGCAAATGCTTTTTCAGATTCGTTTTGATAGGCCAGTGTAATAAGTTCGTCCAGGTTTTGAAGATAACGAACCCAGATCGATTTGAATTCTCTCAGCGTTTGTTTACCCTGATCATCGACCAATTCTTCAAGTTCAGGAATTTTCCGGTCTATTTTAGCTACAGACTCGCGAATCAGCAATTTGTAATTGTCTTTCTTTGGGATTTCTTTTTCAAGAATGATGTTTTTTTCCTGGCGTGCCGCTTCAAGCAAAGCAATCAGGATCTCATTTGAAATTATAATTTTCTGGGAGGAAACATTCACGAGATTTCCCAAGCGGTCATTGGTCTCGGCCAGTTTTACCGACATGTAAATGGAAATACTTATAAGTAAAAGCAAAATAATTGTGAAACCTGCGGATAATTGTGTGCGTATAGAAAAATTCATTTATTTCGTATTATAAGGGTTTTCCTGCATGTAACAAGGTAGTGATAATTTTCTGGAGTGGCAAAATATAATCAATTTTTGTGGCTGCAATAGCTGATCGGGGCATTTCACCGGCTTCAACGGTAGTAGGATCCTGAACAATTGCAATTCCGCCTTTTTTCTTTACCTGTCTTAGTCCCGACGCGCCGTCATGATTGAGCCCGCTCAGGATTACTCCAATCAGGTTTTGTCCGTAAACTTCGGCGGCACATTCAAATAGAACATCTATTGAAGGCCTTGAATGGTTAACGCGTTCGTCAATGCTTAATGAGAATGTTTCGTCTCTTTCTATCATTAAATGGTAATTGGCGGGAGCTATATAAGCAGTTCCTGCACAGATTTTTTCCTTTTCATCGGCTTCTTTTACTTTTATGGACGACATTTCGTCAAGGATTTCTATCCATGCCGAGTTTGAATTTGCGCCCAAATGCTGTACGACAATGACCGGAATCGAAAAATCCTTTGGGAATGATGGCAATATCTCTTTCAGCGCCTGCATTCCGCCCCATGAAACCCCAATTACAATTGCATTTGTTTTCACGGATTAATAGTTTCGTTTATAAATCATTTGTTTTTTATCGATTTCGGAATATTCCTTTGAATGGCTGCTTGAACGGATGCTTTCCTTAAAGCCAAGACACAGGATTCCGCCATTGATAAGGCTGTCATAAAAAAGATTATGCACTTTGTGTTGCAGATCCTTATTAAAATAAATCATTACATTCCGGCACAAAATCAAATGTACTTCTGCAAAAACGCTGTCGGTAACCAGATTGTGATTGGCCCAGACGATTTTTTCTTTCAGCGACTGATCCATAATCGCCATATTGTAATCGGAAACATAATAATCTGAAAAAGATTCAACGCCACCGGAGCGCTGATAGTTCTGGATATATTGCTGCATAACGGAATTTGAGTAAATTCCCTGTTTGGCGATATCTAACGCTGATTGGTTAAAATCGGTCGCATAAATGGTTGTCCGGTCATAAAGCCCTTCTTCTTTTAAAAGAATCGCCATTGAGTAAGCTTCTTCCCCAGTCGCACAGCCGGCATGCCAGATTTTGATAAACGGATAGGTTTTTAAAATTGGGATCACTTTAGTTCGCAATGCTTTGTAAAAATCGGGATCGCGAAACATTTCGGTAACTGTGATGGACAAATCTTTAAGGAGCTGTGACGCAAATGATTTGTTCTCGATTACTTTTTGCCGCACTTGTGCAATTGAACCAATTCCTGACATGATCATGCGATTGCGGATACGTCTTCTGATATGGGCTTCGGCATATTGGCGGAAATCATATCCGTAATATTGGAAGAGTACCTCAAGCAATGAAGCGATTTCGGCATCTTCATACGTATTTGTATCCATTATTTTTGTGTATTAAATCTCTTGTTTGGCGCAATTTCCGGCCTTCTATAAAGATAGCAATATTGTTTCATAAGGAAAAGCTAAAAAAAAAGCCGGACGAAAAAGCCCGGACATTTTACCTGAATTTCACCTGAATTATTTTATGCTGATGGCGAATCCGCCGCCGGGAGCCATTTGCTGTTTGAGTTTGGTTTTTGAAGTCACTTTCATTTTGGTTATTTTGTAACTCTGCGGATTTTTATCAAAGCTTGCGTCTTTTCCATCGGAATAAATTGTGGCTTCATAGGTTTTGCCTTTCGGAAGGTATTCAAAAGTTACATTAGCGACGCGTGCATTTTCATCGGTTATTCCGCCAATGTACCATTCGTTTTTATCTTTTGCTTTTCGGGCAATTGTAATGTAATCGCCTGGTTCGGCTTCTAATATATAAGTTTCATCCCAATCAACCGCAACGTCTTTAATGAACTGGAAAGCATCAAGGAATTTGTTGTAAGTTTCGGGGAAATCGGCTGCCATTTGCAGCGGGCTGTACATTGTTACGTATAGGGCAAGCTGCTTCACTAAAGTTGTATGTACGTATGAAGTGTTTTCAGGATTGTAATTGCTGATTTTTGTTTCGAAAATTCCGGGAGTATAATCCATCGGCCCGCCCATTAGCCTTGTGAAAGGAAGGATTGTAGTGTGATCCGGGTTGTTTCCTCCGAAAGATTCGTATTCGGTTCCTCTTGCGGATTCATTCCCGATTAGATTAGGATATGTCCGGCTCAATCCCGTAGGGCGAACTGCTTCATGGGCATTGACCATGATCTTGTATTCGGCGGCTTTTGTAACGGCATATTGATAATGATTCACCAGCCATTGCCCATAATGGTATTCGCCTCTTGGAATGATGTTGCCAACATAGCCGCTTTTAACCGAATTGTAACCGTTGTCTACCATGAACTGATACGCTTTATCCATATGTCGCTCATAATTCCGTACCGATCCGGAGGTTTCATGGTGCATCATCATTTTTACATTCTTTGCCTTTGCATAACGATGCAGTTCCTGAACATCAAAATCAGGATATGGTGTCAGGAAATCAAATACATAATCCTTTGTTTTTCCAAACCAGTCTTCCCAGCCTTCGTTCCAGCCTTCAACCAAAACAGCGTCAAATCCGTGTTTTGAAGCAAAATCAATATATTCCTTAACATGTTCGGTTGTTGCGCCATGTTTTCCGTTTGGCTTGGTTTTGCTGTAATCAGTAACGCCAAGCTGAACGCTTTGCAGGTCGTTATAAGCCCATGTGCTTTTTCCGGTAATCATTTCCCACCAGACACCGATATACTTTACAGGTTTAATCCATGAAACATCCTTATACTTTGTTGGCTCATTTAGGTTAAGTATCAGTTTTGAAGAAAGTATATCAGCGGCTTTATCACTCACGACAATTGTTCTCCATGGCGATTTGGTTGGAGCCTGTAAATAACCTTTATCTCCAATTGCATCGGGTGTAAGCCAGGATTCAAGGATGAAATCTTTATCATCAAGATTTAACGAAAGGCATGAGTAATCTACCAAAGCGGCTTCATGGATATTGATATACAGTCCGTCTTTGCTTTTCATCATCAAAGGAGTTTGAAGCCCGGTTGGCGAAAATGTCGTTTGGGATGCGTTTGGAGTAACCGCCGCTTTCATCTTGCCTCTTACTTCAGACAGATTAGAAGTTACGGTGCTGTATTCCTGAGTGTCATAATCACCCGGAAGCCAGAAAGCCTTGTGGTCGCCTGCCAGCGCAAACTGTGTCCTCTCTTCTTTTATAATGAAATAATTGAGATCTTTTTGTTCAGGGAATTCGTATCTGAAGCCGAGGCCGTCGTTAAAAAGCCGAAAACGGATTTTGATAAACCGCCCATTTTGAGATTGTTGTGTCAATGTAACCAGCAATTCATTATAATGATTGCGAATATTTTTCTGCTCGCCCCAAACCGGACTCCAAATTTCATCAAACGTATTTTGTTCTGAACCGGTAACTGTAAAGCCATTTAGAAATGAGGCAACGTCCTTTGTTTCCAATCCAAGTTTGCTGGTTTTGATGACGGGTTTTGTTTTGTAATTTAATTCGTATGTAGGAGTTCCGTCCTGAAGAAGGCCGAATCTCAATATAAGGTTTTTATCAGGTGAAGTAATTTGTTGTGCATTCGAAAGCAAACAGGCCGCTAGAAAAAAGCAGGTGGCAAAAAAACGGTTCATAAGTGTAGGTATTGAAATTGCCTTACAAATATAAACCAACTGCTGTAAAATAGCCTGCTTTAATCGAAAATAAAGGTTTTTAATAGATTAAGCCGCTAGAATTGGCTAATTTTGCACCAAGAAATAACAGTTAATTATGTCGCATAAAGCAGGATTTGTAAATATTATTGGAAACCCGAATGTAGGAAAGTCAACCCTGATGAATGCTTTCGTTGGTGAAAGGCTTTCAATCATTACATCAAAAGCGCAGACCACTCGCCACAGGATTCTAGGGATTGTAAATGGCGATGATTTTCAGGTGATTCTTTCGGATACGCCGGGAATTATCAAACCTGCGTATGAAATGCAGGAATCGATGATGAATTTTGTAAAATCGGCTTTTGAAGATGCGGACATTTTGATTTATATGGTCGAAATCGGAGAAAAAGAACTAAAAGACGATGCGTTCTTCAATAAAATCATCCATGCAAAAATTCCTGTTTTATTACTATTGAACAAAATTGACAATTCAAATCAGGAGCAACTGGAAGAGCAGGTAGCTTTTTGGAAGGATAAAGTTCCGAATGCTGAAATTTTCCCGATTTCTGCATTAAAAAATTTCAACGTTCCTGAAGTTTTCGGGCGAATCATTGACCTGTTGCCCGATTCACCGCCTTATTATCCAAAAGATACATTAACAGACAAGCCGGAGCGCTTTTTTGTAAATGAGACCATTCGTGAAAAAATCCTGCTGAACTATAACAAAGAAATTCCGTATGCAGTTGAAATCGAAACCGAAGAGTTCATAGAAGACGAAACGATCATCAGGATTCGTTCGGTAATTATGGTAGAACGTGATACGCAAAAAGGGATTATCATCGGGCACAAAGGCGCTGCTTTAAAAAAAGTCGGCATGGAAGCCAGAGCCGACCTGGAAAAATTCTTTGGCAAACAAATCCATATCGAAATGTATGTAAAAGTGAATAAGAACTGGAGAAGTAATTCTAACCAGCTTAAGCGTTTTGGCTACAACCAATAAAAGCTCCGCAAGTTCAAACCAATACCGTATTTTACAAAGCAATGATAGTTTAGGACTTAAGGTCTTTTTAAACTACCTTTGCGCACTCAAAAGCCAAAAGGCAAAATTGTACAGAGTAAATTAAGAACGCATGAATAACATTGTAGCGATAGTAGGAAGGCCTAATGTAGGGAAATCAACCCTTTTCAACAGGCTTATACAAAGGAGAGAAGCGATTGTCGATTCGGTTTCGGGGGTTACCCGCGATCGTAATTATGGCAAAAGCGAATGGAACGGAAAAGAGTTTTCAGTAATTGATACCGGAGGTTATGTGCGCGGTTCTGACGACGTTTTTGAAGGAGAAATCCGCAAGCAGGTTGAACTTGCTATTGATGAAGCCGATGTAATCCTATTTGTCGTAGATGTTGAAGAAGGAATTACGCCAATGGATGATGCAGTTGCAAAATTGTTGCGTAAGGTTACCAAACCCGTGCTTTTGGCAGTAAATAAAGTTGATAACGCGATGCGTGAAAAAGACGCTGTCGAGTTTTATAACCTTGGGCTTGGCGATTATTTTACTTTTGCCAGCATTTCAGGAAGCGGAACAGGAGAATTGCTCGATGCTTTGATCGAAGCTTTTCCTGAAAAACCGGAAATGGAAAAAGATGAAAACGAGCTTCCGCGCTTTGCGGTTGTTGGCCGCCCGAATGCCGGAAAGTCAAGTTTTATAAACGCCCTGATTGGGCAAGACCGTTATATCGTTACTGATATTGCAGGAACAACCCGCGATGCCATCGATACAAAATTCGACCGTTTTGGTTTTGAATTCAATCTTGTTGATACAGCCGGAATCCGAAGAAAAGCGAAAGTAAAAGAAGATTTAGAGTTCTATTCGGTAATGCGTTCCGTCCGGGCAATCGAGCATGCGGATATCTGTATTTTGGTTATTGATGCTACACGTGGTTTTGAAGGACAAGACCAGAGTATTTTCTGGCTCGCTGAGAAAAACCGTAAAGGTGTTGTGATCTTGGTAAATAAATGGGATCTGGTTGAGAAAGATACAATGTCTTCACGTGATTACGAAAGTAAAATCCGTCAGGAACTGATGCCTTTTACTGATGTGCCGATTTTGTTCGTTTCGGCATTGACAAAACAGCGTTTGCTAAAAGCGCTTGAAGCTTCGGTACAGGTTTTCGAAAACCGTAAACAACGGATTTCAACTTCAAAGTTCAATGATTACATGCTGAAGATAATCGAAGGGCATCCGCCGCCGGCGTTAAAAGGAAAATACGTAAAGATCAAGTATTGCATGCAATTGCCAACACCTACGCCACAGTTTGTTTTTTTTGCAAACCTTCCACAATATGTAAAAGAACCTTACAAGCGTTTCCTTGAAAATAAAATCCGCGAAAATTGGGATTTTTCAGGAGTTCCAATCGATATTTACATCAGGGAAAAATAATTTCCGAAATAGTTTTAAACCCGATAGATTCAAACTGTCGGGTTTTTTTATGCATCTATACGAAAAAGATTTTAAAAGTTTTAAAAAAAGCCTTGTTGTTAAACTTTTTGTAAGAAGTTACTTATTGTAATACTAAATTCATTATTTCGCTGTTATTATACCCAACAATCAAACCGAGGCGTAGCCGAACTGTATGGAGCGTAGCGGAATAAAACAAAACAAATCAAAATCAATCCATGAACAAAATCTGCCTGAGCGTACTTTTTGTACTCTTGTCTTTCAATGCCTTTTCACAAAATGTTGTTACCGTTAAAGGTAAAATTATAGACGAAACGTCTAAACTGCCCCTCGAATCCGCGACTATTTATCTGACTACTGTAAAAGATTCAGTAATGATCGATTACACCATTTCTGATAAAAACGGAAATTTCTCCCTTAAGACCAAAAAAATCAAGCAACCAGTTTACCTGAAAATTTCTTTTATAGGTTATGAAGATTACAAGCAGGAACTTACATCTGTTGAAGCCGATAAAGACTTTGGCGTATTGAACGTTAAGGAAGATGCGAAGCTGCTTGGCGAAGTCGTCATTAAAAGCGAAGCTCCGCCCGTACGGATCAAAAAAGATACACTCGAATTTAATGCTTCGTCGTTTAAAGTCCGCCCCGATTCGAATGTCCAGGCATTACTCAAGCAATTACCCGGAGTTGAAGTTGACGCAAATGGCAAAATTACGGTAAACGGAAAGGAAGTGAACAATATCCTGGTAAATGGAAAACCGTTCTTTGGTAAAGACGGAAAAATAGCGACCGAGAACCTTCCGTCGGATATAATTGATAAAGTCCAGATTACCGATACAAAAACAAAGGAAGAAGAACTCGCCGGTGAAGCTGCAAGCTCAGAAGAAAAAACCATTAACCTTACAATCCAGGCTAATAAAAACAAAGGCTTGTTCGGGAAATTCAATGGCGGGCTCGGAAGCGATGACCGTTACGAATCGAGCGGTTTGATCAACTGGTTCAAGGATAAGCAAAAGTTCAGCTTCCTTGGTTCGTCCAACAATATCAATTCGATCGGATTTTCTATGGACGAGATTTTTGATTCTATGGGCGGCGGAAGGAATGTTTATACCAGTAGCGACGGAAGCTTCAATATCGATGGCCAGCAGTTTGGCGGTGGAAACGGGATCACGCAATCGAACATGATCGGAATGAATTATACCGATGAGTTTTTTAAGAAAATGGAACCGAGCGGAAGTTATTTTTACAATTCTACCGAAACCGATAATAACGTAAAATCGCGCGAGGAAAGGCTTCAGCCAACACAAAATGCCACCGGCGACGAGAGAAACTTTATAGAATCGGAAAGCACAACACGCAGGGTTACGAACGGGCACAGCCTCAATTTTGAATTCGAATATAAAATCGATTCATTGACAACGCTGAATATCAGTCCGCGCATTAAGAGAAGCAATTCACGCAACACTTCAACATCAAGCCAGAATACCAAAAACCTTTTGGGCGAATTGCTAAACGACAGCCAAGGCTATAACAATAGTGACAACCATAATAACCAGTTGGAAAGTAACATTCATTTCTTTAGGAATTTTAAAAAGAAAGGGCGTTCGATTCGCTTCAATCTGTCAAATGAAAATAACGACGACGAAAGCGAACAACAAACCATTTCCCAGACCAATAAATACATTGACAACGAAACGATCAACCGTAACCAGATTCAAAATACGATGAATGTTCGTGACAAATATGAAGGAACGGTAACATTTACAGAACCGATTACAGATTCTCTTAGTGTGTCAATAGGAGGAAGGTACCGAACCGAAAACAGGACTTACAACCGTGATATTTTTGAATTTAATGCCGCAGACATGGATTATTCGGATTTTAATGACCTGCAATCAAACTACATTTCTTCGAGAACTACGCTAATGCAGCCGTATTCGTCAATTCGTATGCGCAAGAAAAAAATGTATGGAGGTGTTAATTTGGGAGTACGGTTTTTTGATTTTGATAACAGGAGAAACTATACCGGAGATAATACATTTGTCAATAAAAATTATGTTTTCCCGTCGATTGATGGTTATTTCAGTTACACCATCGGAAAGTCAAAATCGGTTTATATGAATTACCGCTATGAGGTCAATATGCCTGATCCGAATCGTCTGTTAGACATAAATGTGACCAATCCGTTAAATACATTTATAGGAAACCCAGACCTGAAACCACAGGAAACGCACAGTTTTTATTTAGGCTACAATAATTATGATTATCCAACAAAATCCGGATTTTATTTCTATTCGGGCGGAGGTTTGAATAAAAACCAGGTTGTGAGCAACACCGTTTATGATGCGAGCCAGGGAAGTGTCACAAGTTTTGAAAATGTTGACAATACGTTTTATACTTATTTCGGATTTGATTACAGCAAGTCGATTAAAAAAGAGCAGCATACACTTAAGGCATCGCTGGGCGTGAATGCTAATATAAATTTGGCAAAAGGGCTTACCAATAATATCGGTTACCAGTCGCATGGTTATTTTTTGAACCCTGAATTGCAATTGTCTTATGAATATGGTGATTTATTGACATTCACGCCTTCTTATCAAATTAATTTCGCAAAAACGGATTATACAAATTATTCGATTGATGAGCAAACCTCAACAGTTCATAACCTGAAATTTGAAATGACCTCGCGCTGGCCAAAGCATTTCGTTTTCGGAAATGATTTCGGATATACTTATAATACGCAGATTGCCGATGGTTTCAGGAAAGATTTTTACCTCTGGAACATGAGCCTTGGATATAATTTCTTCAAAGATAAATTGCTTGCCAAAGTCAAAGTTTATGATTTGCTGAATCAAAATACAAGCACAAGGCGAAATGTAACGCAAACCGGAATTATAGATGAACAGAATCTGGTTTTGAAGCGTTATGCAATGTTTTCCCTGACTTATAAAATCGAAAAGTTTGGAGGAAAGAAGAAAAGCGAGTGGGATTAGTTAGTTATAAATTCGGTTCTAAAAAACCGGAAAAAGCCTCCAAATCGGAGGCTTTTTTAATATTATGGCTGTAAACTTTAAAATATAATAGATTGTGATAATTGTTCTTTTTCAATTCATTACCATCCTCCTGAAGCGCCGCCGCCGCCAAATCCGCCGC
>CAZSDN010000074.1:0-4200 GCA_964605595.1 uncultured Flavobacterium sp.
TGTTACAGTCAACAGTTTTCAAGACTGCCGCAATCGACCACTCTGCCATTTCTCCAATAAGTTTGCAACCATTTCGGTGTTGCGAGTGCAAATATAGTATCCTTTTTTGAATTCCAAAACAATTTGTATTGAAATATTTGATATTTTTAAAATGGTTTTATTAACCATTTCATTTTCTATCATTTAAAGGAAACTAAGAGTAAATTAATAATTTACATATTCTGTAATTTCCAGTCCATAACCGATCATTCCGACACGTTTTGCCTGCTCACTGTTTGATACAAGCCGTATTTTTGAGATATCAATATCGTGCAGGATCTGTGCCCCGATTCCGAAATCCTTAATGTCCATTTTTATCTGAGGCGCTTTATATATTCCTTCTGCCTGCAAAGTTTTTAACTCAGATAGACGGTTTAGCAAATCTGAAGACTGGATTTCCTGATTGATAAACAGAATTGCTCCTTTGCCTTCATCGCTGATGCGCTTGAACATATCATCGAGTTTTTTATTGGCATCATTTGTTAATGTGCCTAAAATATCGTTATTGACTTGTGTCGAATTAATCCTGGTCAAAACAGGATCTCCAAGGTTCCAGCTTCCTTTTGTCAATGCAATATGTACCTGCTTGTTTGTTGTTTGCTGATAAGCCCTTAATCTAAATTGGCCAAATCGGGTTTCAATATCGAAATCTTCTTTTTTTACAATAAGGCTGTCATGCTGCATTCGATAGGCAACTAAATCTTCAATGGAAACGAGTTTCATGTCGAATTTTTTAGCAACCTCATATAATTCGGGAAGCCTTGACATGCTTCCGTCTTCATTCATGATTTCGCAAATGACTCCTGCGGGCTTAAATCCGGCAAGGCGGGCAAAATCAATCGCGGCTTCAGTATGTCCGGTGCGCCTCAAAACGCCTCCTTGTTTTGCTACTAATGGGAAAATGTGCCCGGGACGCGCAAGGTCATATGATTTCGTATTCGGCTCAACAAGTGCCAATATAGTTTTTGAACGGTCACTGGCTGAAATCCCCGTCGTTACACCATTTCCTTTTAAATCGACAGAAACTGTAAATGCAGTTTCCATATGATCGGTATTATTTACCACCATTGCCTTTAACTCAAGTTCTTTGCAACGGTTTTCGGTTAAAGGCGCACAAATGAGACCGCGTCCATAAGTTGCCATGAAGTTAATCATTTCAGGGGTTGCCTTTTCGGCAGCTGCCAGGAAATCGCCTTCGTTTTCACGATCTTCATCATCAACAACGATTATAATTTTTCCCTGACGGATATCTTCTATTGCTTCTTCAATTGTGTTGAGCTGTATTTTGCCTGATGACATGTTGCTTATTTTTGAGGGAATAATTTCCTGAATAATTTCTGAAAAGGTTCTAAAACGACATCCATATTAATCAATCCGATATCGTTTGTTGCACGGTAAGTCAGGAGTATCGCCAGCGGCGTAAGAATAATCGATGACATCCAGGCACCTAAAAATGGCGTTATCCCGTTTTCCTGCGCTATTTTTTTTCCAAATGTATTGATGAAATGAAAAGTTATAAATATTAATACGGCAAAAACGATCGGAAGTCCAAGGCCACCTTTCCTTATAATCGCACCAAGCGGAGCACCTATAAAAAACATTAAAATGCAGGCGTATGCAATTACAAATTTATCATATACCGAAAGCCAGTGTGTGTTTATGTTTTTTTGTTTGAAGTCTAAATCGTCTTTTGTTCCGTTGATACTATAAACAGTATTTGTAACATTGCTCTTTGCTATTTCAAGGATTTTCAATTTATCTTCATCGGCATAAATGTCCAATACTTTCTCGGGCGCCTTTGATTTTATGATTTCAACTGTTTTAGAGCTGTCTTTGATAATCAGTTTCTTTTTTAACGGATTTGAATTTGAAATTCCGGTTCTATAATGGATATTATCGGCAAAAGATACTATATCCTTATTATAGTTTCCATTAAGCGAATCCAGCGTATAAGCCAATTCGCTTATATTCAACATCGTGCTGGTATTTGATATTTTTTCTTGTTCAACATCAACATTGTTAAGCTTTGTTAAGTCCATATTCAAATTATACTTATGAAAAGAACTTTTTGCAAACGGAACTTTGTCTCTCTCCTGGTATTTTTTCGGAGTGATATCTTCATAATAATAACCGTCGAACAAGACCAATTGCAAAATATTTGAATTTTCATTGCTTAACAATTCTCCACGTTTAGCCTTAATAACGGTTGTGTTGCCTATGCCTATATTAGACTTTTTATGGATTGTCACGGCGGTAAGAAGATTTCCTTTTTCCCCGGACTTTTTATCAACTTTGATATTATAACTGCCAATGTCGCTAAATTGTCCTTCTGCTATTGCCATTGCAGGCTTTACCTGGGCAATGTTGTTTTTGAAATTGATGAACTTATATTGTGAATAAGGAATAATATTGTTTGCGAATGCAAAAGCAGCTATGCTCAAAAACAGGATAAAAAACGTAAGGCTTTTCATTGCTCTTTGTAAAGAAACGCCTGAAGATTTCATGGCTGCGAATTCATAATTTTCAGAAAGATCACCAAATGTCATGATAGATGCCAGCAAAATGGAAAGCGGCAAAACTAACGGTACAATTCCGGGCATTGAAAACAGCAGGAATTTTAAAATCAGGATGAAATCGAGGTCTTTGCCTGCCAATTCGGCTATAAAAAGCCAAACGGTTTGTAAAATGAATATAAAAAAAAGGATTACAAATACCGAAGTAAATGTAATCAGAAAGGTTTTTAAAAGATATTTGTCTAATATTTTCACCTAAAACTTAATCGATTCTATTGATGTAATATTTTGGATATTTACTCTCAACAAAGGTAAACTGATTTTTCGACAAAGGCTGGTTGGTTTTAAAAGAATTAACGACTAAAGTTGTTTTCGTTCCGTTTTTACCGGTTTCTATCAGATTATAAATATGTTTTGTCTGAGTGTCAATTCCTAAAAGGATTTCTTTTCGCTGGTCTTTTGAACTGATCGGGATTAGTTTGATATATTGGATTTTCCTTCCTTTTACATTTTGAAGAATGTCCCATGAATATTTATAACCGGTATTAAAAAAAGTAAGCATTTTTGAAGGCGTGATTGCATTTGCGTCTTTCTCATCAAAATTTGAAATGCTGATTTCTTCGTCTTCAGGGTTTATGTTGTAAACTTTTTTACCGTCAAAAATCCTTGTGATTCCCATAAAATTCAGTACATATTGATTTCCTTTAAGAATTACATTTCCTTTACTTTCCTGATTGATGTTTTCTTTGCTGTTATTTAAGGAATATTTGAAGTCAATTGAGATATTGTCATAACTCTTAACTTTTGCAGTCACTTCATCCAAAAGGGTTTTGGCTTGTTTGTCCTGAGCCTGGGTCGAAAAATTTAGAAAAAACAATAAAGTGATCAGGAGTAATTTTTTCATTTTAAAAATTATTTTGTTCATTATTAAAAAATTGATCAAGAGCACTCAAATCAGGGATATTTACATTTCTGGCTTTGCTTCCTTCAAAAGGGCCGACAATTCCGGCTGCTTCGAGCTGGTCAATCAGGCGGCCGGCGCGGTTATAACCTAATTTTAATTTACGCTGGAGCAAAGAAGCAGAACCTTGTTGGGCTGTTACAATAATTTCAGCAGCTTCCCTGAAAAGACTATCTCTTTCCGAAATGTCCATATCAAGTTTGATGCCACTTTCATCGTCTCCTGTAAATTCCGGCAACAAATAAGCATTTGGATAAGCTTTTTGCGCGCCAATGAATTCAGTTATTTTTTCAACTTCAGGTGTGTCAACAAAAGCACATTGTACACGAACAACATCATTTCCGTTTGTATACAGTAAATCTCCGCGCCCGATTAATTGGTCGGCACCCTGAGTATCCAAAATAGTCCGTGAATCTATTTTTGATGTTACGCGAAAAGCAATCCTTGCGGGGAAATTGGCCTTAATAATTCCCGTAATTACATTCACCGACGGCCTTTGCGTTGCAATAATCAAATGAATTCCGATTGCCCGTGCCAATTGTGCCAAACGCGCTATCGGGGTTTCTACTTCTTTTCCGGCAGTCATGATCAAATCGGCAAACTCGTCAACAACAAGGACAATATAGGGAAGAAATTGATGCCCGTTCTCCGGATTCAATTTTCGGGATTTGAATTTCTCATTGTATT
>CAZSDN010000074.1:4210-14021 GCA_964605595.1 uncultured Flavobacterium sp.
GTTACGAACCATTGCATCCTTTAAAAGTGAATAACGATTGTCCATTTCAATACAAAGCGAATTCAACGTATTGATAACCTTGTTATTATCTGTAATTATAGCATCTTCAGTATCAGGCAGTTTAGCCAGATAATGTCGTTCTATTTTATTAAAAAGCGTCAACTCGACTTTTTTTGGATCAACGAGAACAAACTTAACTTCAGCCGGATGCTTTTTATAAAGCAATGAAGTTAAAACAGCATTCAAGCCAACTGATTTTCCCTGTCCGGTTGCGCCAGCCATTAAAAGGTGCGGCATTTTTGCCAAATCGACAACAAAAGTTTCGTTAGAGATTGTTTTTCCTAAAGCAATTGGCAACTCCATTTCGGCTTCCTGGAATTTCGCTGCGCCAATAACACTTTTCATGGAAACCATGGTCGGATTCTTATTCGGGACTTCAATACCAATTGTTCCTTTTCCCGGAATTGGGGCAATTATCCGTATTCCAAGCGCTGAAAGCGAAAGTGCTATATCGTCTTCAAGGCTTTTGATTTTTGAAATCCTTATTCCAGCTTCAGGGACAATTTCATATAATGTCACCGATGGGCCAACGGTAGCTTTAATTTGAGCAATCTCAATTTTATAGTTACGAAGCGTTTCTACAATGCGGTTCTTATTTTCCTCAAGTTCTTCCTGATTGATGGTGATTCCGCCTGAAGAATAATCTTTCAGTAAATCCAGGGTTGGGAATTTATAATTGGAAAGTTCCAGGGTTGGGTCAAACAATCCAAAATCAGCTACAAGCTTGGAAGCCAGGTTTTCTTCGATTATATCTTCTTCTTCAATTTTTTCAATTACAAACGCTTCCTCTATCGGTTCTGTAATTTCGGGTGTAACTTCCAGAGATGAGTTCTTTATGGAAGGTTCTAACACTAATTCAGAAGCATTGCTTATTGTTGGTTTTAACGCTTCTTTATTGATTTCAAATTGAGATGCCGGTTTTAAAACAGGCTCTTCCGGATAATAATCTTCTTCAGGTGATTCATTTACAGCGAATTCCTCAAGGTTATATAAACTTTTATTTTCAGAAGCTGGATTGTTCATCGAGTTAATATCCTCATCCATTTCCTTTTTCGTTTTCTCAAATAAAGCCTTGATTGATTCGGGAGAAATCCTGATTTTAAACAACAGATAAACAATCAATCCGAAAACCAAAACCAGTAAAGTTCCGGCTTTTCCAAGAAAATCCTGAAGGAAAATATTCATCTCATAGCCTACTATTCCGCCAAGCTCAGGAAGGAAATCAGCAAAAAAACCAAATAAAACTGAAATGATTACAACCGCATATAAATCCCAAAACCAGGTATTTCGGAGTTTTTTTACCGATAAATCCAAAACAAGATAAGCTCCGGTTAAAAAGAAAAGCCTCACGAATAAAAACGATGCAACTCCAAAACCTTTATAAACAAAAACATCGGCAAGCCATGCCCCGAATTTTCCAAGCCAGTTCTGAACCGTTGCAGTCCTGTCAGTTAATTCCTGAACTGCACTTTGGTCATTTTTTCCATAAATGTAGAATGAAATGAAAGCAAGCAAGAGCGAAATGGAAAAAAGCACTAATAAGCTTCCGAAAAGAGCTTTGTGCTGTTTGGATAATTTCCAGGATTTTTTTGTTTCAGAACCGTTTTTTTTGTCTGTGGGTTCTTTTTTAGTCGTTTTTGCCATTCGTCAGGTATAATTCAGTAGTAAAAATAAATATAATTTGCAGATTACTTCTTTTACAACGTCATAAATATCGGAATATATATAATGCACCCGATAGCTAAAGCTGCAAGTGCAGCAAATGTAACAGCGCCGGCAGCGATATCTTTGATAAATCCTATTTTTTCATGGTATTCAGGATGAATGAAATCGGCAATTTTTTCGACCGCGGTATTAAGACCCTCAATACTGAGTACCAAACCAATTGCCAAAGTCTGGCAAAGCCATTCTTCTTTGGAAATATCAAAATAAAATCCCGCAATGGTAAGAAGAATCCCGATAGAAAACTGAACCATAATACTATGCTCGGTAGTTATCAGTTTATAAGCTCCGGTTATGGCATATTTAAAGCTTTTTAGCCTTCCGTTTATGAAAGAATGATCCTGCTTCATGAATTTATGAATTATAGTGCGCTTAAAGCTGCGTCGTAGTCAGGTTCATTGGCAATTTCAGGAACCTGCTCACTATATCTTACAATACCATTTTCATCAATGACAACGACGGCTCTTGAATGCAATCCGGCCAACGGGCCGTTTGTGATTTCTAATCCGTAATCTTTTCCGAAATTACCGCTTTTAAAATCAGATAAATTGATTACGTTTTCAAGGCCTTCGGCGCCACAAAACCGTTTTTGAGCAAATGGTAAATCCCTTGAAATACATAAAACGGTAGTATTGTTTAAAGCACTTGCTTTTTCATTGAATTTGCGAACAGACGCAGCGCAAGTTCCTGTGTCAATGCTTGGGAAAATGTTCAAAACCAATTTTTTTCCGGTAAAATCTTTGAGTGAAGTTAAAGATAAATCGTTTTTCACTAATTCAAAATCAGGTGCTTTTGATTCGTTCTGAGGTAAGTTTCCGATAGTGCTGATAGGATTTCCTCCCAAGGTTATATTTGCCATTTTGTTATAGGTTTTTTAGAGGTTCAAAAGTAAGAAAAATATTGATGCAAGGAAAAGATACTTTCACTCTATCTCTAAACAGAAAATCCACAACGCTTTATATATAAAGCGCTGCCCTATAAATAATGTGTAAATGGAATTGCTGACCAGAAATTAAAAAAGGTGGTTTTCACGTAATGTTTATTTTCAGAAAAATTGTATTTTGCCTTCAGGGAAGGGGCAACAGTAATATCCCAACAAAAAATCAATTGTTTTCCAATACGGTATTTTTATAAATTTTGTTAAATATTTATTGTATAATACCGTTTAAATACTATTGCGCACTATTTTAAAACAATGCTATACAAAAAAACAAGCGCTTCCATTTCTGAAAGCGCTTATAAAAATATTTCAAGGTAAACTATTTATCTATCGAACCCATTACTCTTTTCATAAAAGCGTTGAGCGCGTCCTTTTTATCGGTTCCCTGTTTTACCATTTTGCTGACTTCGAGCGCTCCATACATGTTTGAGATTAACTCTCCAATAACGTCAAGCTCTTCGTCTTTGAGTGTTGGAACTTCAGTTAACGCTTCCAGAACCTCGATAGTTTCAATTACATAATCCTGATCGTTATCTTCGATAAATTGTGTCAGGTGCTTTATAATCGGTAATTTCATATCGCTGTGGCGATTTCTTCAACAATTCCTGCTAAAATTTCGGTTTTGTTGGTTTGTACTTGATTTACCAGTTTTCCATCTATAAAAGTTGCAAACGTTGGAAGATTCGAAACATTTGCAAGCTTTCTTGACTCGGGTGAATTTTCAGCATCAACAATTACGAAAGCGATGTTTTCATTCTCAGAGGCCATTTTTTTGAATTTAGGCTTCATAATCCTGCAGTTTCCACACCAGGAAGCAGAGAATTGCACCACTACTTTTTGATTCTCGTTTATGAGTTGCTGCAATCTATCTTCGTTTAGTTCGATCAGCATGCTATTAGTTTTGGCTTAAATATGCAGCAGTGCTCAATCTGTCGGCGTTCATTGCTTCTTTGCCTTCTTCCCAGTTTGCAGGGCACACCTCGCCTTTTGTCTGAACGTGGGTGTAAGCGTCAATCAATCTTAAATATTCATTTACGTTTCTTCCCAAAGGCATATCATTAACGCTTTCGTGGAAAATTTTCCCGGTTTCATCAATCAGGTATGTTGCCCTGTAGGTTACGTTTGATCCTTCAAGGATAACCGAATCGGTTTCTTCGCTGTAGCTTGTTGACTCGATATCGAGGATTCCAAGAATATTGGATAAGTTTCTGTTTGTATCTGCCAGGATCGGATAAGTAACGCCTTCAATACCGCCGTTGGCTTTTGGAGTGTTCAGCCATGCAAAATGAACTTCATTTGTATCGCATGAAGCTCCGATTACAATTGTATTCCTTTTTTCGAAATCAGGAAGTGCTGCCTGAAACGCATGCAATTCTGTTGGGCAAACGAAAGTGAAATCTTTCGGATACCAAAATAAAAGTACTTTCTTTTTGTTGTTAGCCGCTTCTTCAAAAATGTTTATTTTCAGATTATCTCCCATTTCTGAAATGGCATCAACTGCAATACTTGGAAATTTTTTACCTACTAATGACATATTTATTTAGTTTAAAATTATTTTCATTGGCAAAACTACTGTATCATTTCTTTTAATGAAATAGTAATTAATGATAATTTTTTATTTCATTATAGTTTTTGATTATGTGTGATTATTTGGCAAACAAAAATTTCAATCAGTATTTTTATATATTTGTTGCGTAACATTATACTACGTCTTATGGGTTTTTCCGGTTTATTCAGAAAAAAAACGGTTCAGGATATTTTAAAACAAGTTGAAAAAAATGAATCTGATGGGCACAATTCATTAGGAAAACATTTGACAGTTAGAGATTTAACGGCATTTGGAATTGCAGCAATTATTGGCGCAGGGATATTTAGCACAATAGGAAAAGCCAGCGCTGATGGCGGCCCGGCCGTAATTTTCTTGTTCATGTTCACTGCTTTGGCTTGTGGTTTTGCAGCTTTTGCTTATGCTGAATTTGCTTCAATGGTTCCTGTTTCAGGAAGCGCCTACACCTATTCCTATGTTGCCTTTGGTGAGATTATCGCCTGGATGATTGGGTGGGCTTTGATCATGGAATATGCCATCGGAAATGTAACAGTTGCAATTTCATGGAGCGATTATTTCACAGGGTTGCTGGAAAGTGGCGGCATACATCTTCCGTTATGGATCCAAATGGACTACCTCACTGCTTCAAACGGTTATGGCGATGCAATGGCTTTAATGCAGGGCGGAAAATCTTTTGAAAATCTCAGTAGTGAATTACAGAACGCTTATACCGCCTGGAATACGGCTCCAACATTCGGCTCATTTCATTTTGTAGCTGATTTACCTGCTTTATTCATAATCATCTTAATCACGGCATTGGTTTATCGCGGCATGAAAGAGTCAAGGAATGCAAGCAATCTTATGGTTGTAATAAAAATCTGTATCATACTTTTGGTAATAGCTGTCGGGATTTTTTATGTAGATACGTCAAACTGGGATCCGTTTGCGCCAAATGGAGCAGCAGGCGTGCTAAAAGGCGTTTCAGCAGTTTTCTTTGCTTACATCGGGTTTGATGCAATTTCTACAACTGCTGAGGAATGTAAAAATCCGCAACGTGATTTACCGCGTGGAATGATGTGGGCTATAATCATTTGCACAATTTTGTATATAGCGATTGCTTTAGTGCTTACCGGCATGGTAAATTATTCGATGCTTAATGTTGGAGATCTTTTGGCTTTTGTTTTTGAAAAACTCGATTTAAAATGGATGTCCGGAATTATTGCTGTCAGTGCAGTTGTTGCAATGGCCAGCGTATTGCTGGTTTTTCAGATGGGACAGCCAAGAATTTGGATGAGCATGAGCCGTGACGGTTTATTGCCAAAGAAATTTTCAAATGTCCATCCACGGTTCAGAACACCTTCTTATGCTACAGTAGTAACAGGTTTTGTGGTTGCTATTCCCGCATTATTTTTAAATCTTACAATCGTTACCGATTTGTGCAGTATCGGGACATTGTTTGCGTTTGTCCTTGTATGCGCCGGAGTTTTAGTGCTTCAGAATAAAAAAGATATTCCAAGAGGTAAATTTAAAACGCCATATATTAATTCCAAATTCATTTTTCCTTTATTATTGATTACCGGAATTGTGATAGCTTTTACTGTAAATAAACAAGCTACTACCGATTTCATCCTGAATGAAAAACAAGTAAACAGCCCTGAAACGATTGTTACATTACTTGACAAATCAAATACTAAAGAAGTGTATGATTTCCTTTCGCAAAAAAGTTCCAATAAAACCAGTGATCTGGAAGAATTGTTAAGCAGTTTCAGGCAAAACGATCAGGTTTACAAAGAAATGGTTGACAGCCTTCCTATTAGCGAGAATCTAAAATATGAAAGCGGATTGGATTTATTCAAACATAAAATTCCAATGTGGATCTTTATAATCGTTTTGATAGGCCTTACAATCTGGTCTTATCGTGAAAACCTTTCTCTAATTCCTTTGCTTGGCTTGGTTTGCTGCCTTTATATGATGGCCGAATTGAGCGTATGGAATTGGATTTATTTCAGTATCTGGCTTTTGGTCGGACTGGCGATCTATTTTGGATATAGCCGTAAAAACAGTAAACTGAATTCTAAAATACCATCCTGATTTGATTAAATTTTCTGCATTCTCATTTACTTAATGCTTTGAAATTAAAATTTAAAAGCATTAATTTGTTTTTACTAAAACAAAAACAAAACAGTTATGCCAGAAAATGTGATCACTTTAGATGTTGCCCAGGCATGGGCGAAAAATTTCAACAGCAATCCTGATATCCTTTTGGGTATAAAAGCATTTACAATCCCCGGAATCAACCTTAAGAATGTTATGGCACCCGGAGTTGTTGATGTTCGCACTTATTTCGGAATTAATGATGAAAATTCTCCCGTACTAATGATGGTTGGTGTTGATAAAAACGGAAATGATATGATCGATGACAAAAAAGGATTATACGTTTATGATTTTTCGAAACCATGCCCTCAATTCTGCAATGCAGTTGCGCCATTTATTAATAGCGGGAAATAGCATTTGTGTATAATACTTTTGTAAATATTGGATATTTGCTTTTGGCTATTAATCTCTTTTTATATCTGATAAAATTCAAAAAAGAGACAAAAGCCAACAGGATTTTTACTGTTTATTTGCTGCTGATGTCATTGGTACAATTTAGTGCTTTATATGTGGGTTCAATTGGCTATAAAAATCTTTTTTTATCCCATTTCTATTTCATTTTTCAATTCCTTTTGCTGAGCCTTTTTTACAAACAAATCTTATCCGGCCGTATTCAAAAAAAAGTAGTTATTGTAAGCATGATTGTTTGCTCAATGACTTTGGCATTGCAATATATATTGGATTTCTCGCAGTTTGACAAATTCAATCTATTGGAAATTTTCATAACATCTTTTCCAATAATAGTTTATGCCTTGTTTCATTTTTACAATATTTTGAATGAATCCAAAAAATTCTATTACATAAACCTCGGGGTTTTCGGTTATTTATTCGGAAGCACGTTTTTGTTTTTGTGCGGAAATCTAACCATAGGGCTTAATCTTTCGTTGGAGTGGTTTACTATGATATGGCTTCTGAATTCTTTCCTATATATTTATTACCAGATTTTCATTCTTATCGAATGGATCAGGACTCACCTATTAAAGTTTCAAAATGACACAGCCACAATTGGATAGCCGGGAAATAATCGAGCTGATCGTTTATACTTTTTTGGCATTTTTGCTGATGTCGGTTTCGGTCATCATCTTTATTTATTACTCGAGAAAAAAAATACTCAAAAAAGAGCTCGAAAAAAAGCAGCTTGAAGTTAATTACCAGAAAAAGCTGCTCCAGTCAACATTGCTTACGCAGGAAGAAGAAAGAAGCCGGATTGCACAAAATCTCCATGACGAAATCAGTTCAAAAATGAATGTAATTGCTCTTAATGCAAACCTGCTTTCTTCTACGAGCCTGTCACAGGCGGAAACTCAAAATATGGTGTCAGGCATAATCAGCATTTCAGGCAGCGTTTTAGAAAGTTCCCGAAGAATTGCACACGACCTGCTTCCGCCTGTATTAGAAAAATTTGGGTTGCATGCCGCACTCACTGAATTATGCCATTCGCACAATAACCCTTCTCTTTCGGTAGAATACAATAATGACAGAAAGGAAGCATTTTTTGAAAGAAACGATAAAGATTCCCATCTTCATATTTTCAGGATTATTCAGGAATTGGTTAATAATTCCATACGCCACGGCAAAGCTTCTCATATTAAAATCCATGCTTTTGAAAATGAAATGGGAAGGCATATCACATACACCGATAACGGAATCGGATTCAATTCAGACGACTTAAATACGAAAATTGGTCTAGGGATGAAAAACATTGAAAGCCGCGCTACATTTATACATGCAAATTTTACTATTCAAAGTATTGAAAGTAAAGGAGTTATTGCTACCTTAGTATTATAATTGATGCAAAAAAAAATAAAAATAATATTGGCTGATGATGAAATCCTTTTTAGAAAAGGCATTTCTTTCCTTCTCGAACGCGAAGGTTATATTGATATTTTATATGAAGCATCAAACGGAAGCGAACTAATTGAATTTTTAGCTTCGGCTATCGAATTGCCACAAATTATCCTGATGGATTTAAAAATGCCATTCCTTAGCGGAGTTGAAGCCACGAAAATAATCAGGAAAAACTATCCGGCAATCAAAGTGATCGCGCTGACAAGTTATAATACGCCTGTTTTTATTGCAAATATGATACAGGAAGGCGCGGTTTCCTATATTGTCAAGAATGCGCATCCGAATGAAATGTTGAAAACCATTAATGAAGTTGCCACAAGAGGTTTTTATTATAATGAAGCCGTAATAAATGTAATTGCAGAAATTCGGGAGTCAGGAAAAAAAGCCAAAAGCATGTTTAGTAATCTTTTTTTAAATGATAGGGAAAGGAAAATCATTGAACTGATTTGTTTACAGTTTAGTACGAATGAAATAGCAGATAAACTTTTTATAAGCCCAAGAACTGTTGAAGGATACCGTAATTCGTTATTGAAAAAGACCGCTACAAAAAACCTGGCGGGCCTCATTGTTTTTGCCATTCAGAATGGAATTATAGATCCGAATATATTGGTACTTAAATCTGATTAGAAGTTTTTACTTTTTTTTATTTAAAGTGCCATTCGTCGATGATTTTGGTCGTTTTTTACGTAGTTTTACGTATTGTATTGTGTTATTGTATCGTTTAATTTTGCTTTCAGAATTTACGATTACTTTTTATTGGGACTGGAAATAATTAACCTATAACCAAAAAAACATGATAACGCTACATTATTCAGGTTCTCAGACAGCTCTGATTAAGGCAGTAAAAAAAGCTAATGAGATTTTAGCGGCAGATGCATTTTATGAAAGGATTGCAGCATTGCCACAAGCAAAAGGTATAAATTTGCCTTCCGATGAAATTGCGAGTATATTAAAAAATACAGATCAAAAAATCCAGATATCGGTTTATTGGAACCCTTTTGGAAAACCTTCAAAAAAAGCAAATAAGAATATGCTTAAAGTAAATAGCAGCCGATTGAGTAAAGTTACCGCATTTGCAGTACATACACTTATTCATGAAACTATTTTATCTTTGGGCTTTTTAAATAACAAATCAAGTTTTGTGGAAAGAGAAAGAACAAGCAATGTTTCAGAAACCCTTCCATGGAAAATTGGTGAAATAGCGGAAATAATTACTAGGAAGACAAGAAAATTCGCTTAAAAATGTTAACGCGCCGTCGGTGTTGATTTATTATAAATTATAGAAATCTGGACACTTTCTGATTTAAAGTTAAATCCATTGGGGAATGACCGGCGGTGCGTTTCAATACAAATTTGATCATATATGCAAACATTAAAGTTTATCAAGATTAAAACAGCTTTTGGAGAAAAAGCCGTTGCTATTGATCAGATTGCATTTATAGAACCGCTTCACGGAGGTACAAAAATCACACTGAAAGTTATTTCAGATAATCAAAACATAGTCCTTTTATGTGTTGAGCAATATTCTAAAATACTGGAAC
>CAZSDN010000075.1:0-3978 GCA_964605595.1 uncultured Flavobacterium sp.
GCAAAGAAAATCCCAAAGCCTAATTCTGATGTTGTAAGAAAATCATTTTCAGGGCGTTTTATAAATTCCAATTGGCCGCTTTCCTGCATCGGAAGGATATTTTCTGTCAAAAAAGACGCTTTTTCCCTCGGATTTGGTTTGGTTGCCCAATCCCAATGATTGTCGTTTGTCCAAAATTTTGCATTTTTGAAAGCTGGTTCGTATCCGGTTTTATCTTTATTCCACTGAACGCTTCCGCCGCAATGGTCAAAATGCAGGTGCGTCATGAAAACATCGGTTATGTCGTCGCGATGAAAACCGTATTTCGCCAGCGATTTATCGATCGAATGATTTCCCCAAAGCGAATAATAGCCGAAGAATTTCTCCGATTGCTTGTCGCCCATTCCCGTATCGATCAAAATCAGGCGGTTTCCATCTTCAATCAATAAACAGCGTGCGGCAATATCAATCAGGTTGTTTTCGTCGGCAGGATTGGTTTTGCTCCAGATTGTTTTCGGCACGACGCCAAACATTGCGCCGCCGTCGAGCTTGAAATTTCCGGCCTCAATCGGATACATTTTCATCGTAGGAAAGATTTAATTTTAAGGATTCTGTAATTTTTGAAATACAAATCCGACGCAATTTAAGGAAATCCCGCTGTTTAATAAAAATCGATAACGAAATTCTATAAAATGATTTGTTATAAAAATGTTCGCGATTATGGAAAAAACTAAATATGGCGTATCTTTGCAAACTAATTTAGACAAAATCCATATAAAATGATAAAAGTATCTGACTCGGCAAGCAAAAAAATCGTCGATATGATGAGTGAAGATGGTTTTGATGCTTCCCAAGATTATGTGCGCGTAGGCGTGAAAAGCGGCGGTTGTTCCGGGCTTTCCTACGAGCTGAAATTTGATAAAGAACTAACGGAAACAGACAAAGTTTTTGAAGATAATAACGTAAGGATCGCCGTTGAAAAAAAATCATTCCTGTATTTAGCCGGGACGGTTTTGGAATTTTCTGGCGGATTGAACGGAAAAGGTTTTGTATTCAACAATCCGAATGCAAGCCGGACTTGCGGTTGCGGAGAGAGTTTTTCACTTTAGTCCAATGTCGAATGTCGAACGTCAAACGAAAAATTGATGCTCAACATCGACAATAAATTAAAATTAAACAAGGTCGTTCAACATTAGACGTTCGACGTTTGACAACATAAAAATGAGTAAATACACTGAGGACGATTTAAAAATTGAGCTCGAAAACAAAGAATACGAATACGGATTTTATACCGATATAGAATCTGAAACGTTTCCTATCGGCTTAAACGAAGACATCGTCCGTGCGATTTCAAAAAAGAAAGAAGAACCGGAATGGATGACCGACTGGCGCATCGAATCGTTTCGCACATGGAAAGAAATGATCGAGCCTGAATGGGCAAATGTCGATTATGAAAAACCTGATTTTCAGGCAATTTCATATTATTCGGCACCAAAAGCCGTTGATCCGAATAAAACTTTGGATGACGTTGATCCGGATCTTTTGGAAATGTATAAAAAACTCGGAATCTCAATCGACGAGCAGAAGAAGATGAATAATATAGCGATGGATATCGTGGTCGATTCTGTTTCCGTGGCCACGACTTTCAAGAAAACACTGGCTGAAAAAGGAATTATTTTCTGCCCGATTTCTGAAGCCATCAAGGAACATCCGGAATTGGTAAAGAAATATCTGGGAACCGTTGTTCCGCAAAAAGATAATTTTTACGCCGCATTAAATTCGGCAGTTTTTTCCGATGGAAGTTTCTGTTATATTCCGAAAGGCGTTCGTTGCCCTATGGAACTTTCAACGTATTTCCGAATCAACCAGGCCGGAACCGGACAATTTGAAAGAACTTTGGTAATTGCCGATGAAGGAAGCTACGTTTCCTACCTTGAAGGTTGTACCGCGCCAAGCCGTGACGAAAATCAATTGCATGCAGCCGTGGTTGAACTTATCGCTATGGACGATGCTGAAATCAAATATTCGACCGTTCAGAACTGGTATCCCGGAAATAAAGAAGGAAAAGGCGGCGTTTTCAATTTCGTGACTAAAAGAGGTTTGTGCGAAAAGAACGCAAAAATTTCCTGGACGCAGGTTGAAACCGGTTCAGCCGTAACCTGGAAATATCCGTCTTGTGTATTAAAAGGCGATAATTCAGTTGGTGAATTTTATTCGATTGCCGTGACCAATAATTTCCAGCAAGCCGATACCGGAACTAAAATGATCCATTTGGGTAAAAACACCAAATCGACGATTATTTCCAAAGGTATTTCTGCCGGAAAATCCCAAAACAGTTACCGTGGTTTGGTTCAAATCGCTGCAAGGGCTGAAAATGCCAGGAATTTTTCGCAATGTGATTCGTTATTGATGGGAAATAACTGTGGCGCACATACGTTTCCGTATATCGAAAGTAAAAATCCATCGGCCAAAATCGAGCACGAGGCGACAACTTCAAAAATTGGAGAAGATCAGGTTTTCTATTGTAATCAACGCGGAATTCCAACCGAGAAAGCAATCGCATTAATCGTAAATGGTTTCAGTAAAGAGGTTTTAAACAAACTTCCGATGGAATTTGCGGTTGAAGCACAAAAGTTACTCGAGATTTCACTTGAAGGTTCGGTAGGATAAATTAGAAAATTAGTCAATCAGATAATTAGAAAATGGGCGAATTAGCGAATTAGCGAATGCCTGAAAATAGCTCAAAAATGTTACAAATAAACAACCTTCACGCAAAAGTAGAAGACAAAGATATTTTAAAAGGCATTAACCTTGAAGTAAAAGCAGGCGAAGTTCACGCAATCATGGGGCCGAACGGTTCGGGGAAAAGTACGCTTTCCGCCGTTATTGCAGGAAACGAAAATTACGAAGTTACCGATGGCGAAGTCGTTTTGGATGGCGAAGATCTTTCCGATCTGGCTCCGGAAGAAAGAGCACACAAAGGCGTTTTCCTTTCATTCCAGTATCCGGTTGAAATTCCGGGAGTTTCGGTTACGAACTTCATGAAAACTGCCATCAACGAAAGCCGTAAAGCCAAAGGTTTGGAAGAAATGCCGGCGAATGAAATGCTAAAACTGATTCGCGAAAAATCAGAATTATTGGAAATTGACCGTAAATTTTTATCGCGTTCATTAAACGAAGGTTTTTCAGGAGGTGAGAAAAAACGTAACGAAATTTTCCAGATGGCAATGCTGGAGCCGAAATTGGCTATCCTTGATGAAACCGATTCCGGACTTGACATCGATGCGCTTCGTATAGTTGCCAATGGCGTAAATAAATTGAAAAGCGAAAACAACGCAATTGTTGTAATCACGCATTATCAAAGGCTTTTGGATTATATCGTTCCTGATTTCGTTCATGTTCTTTACAATGGAAGAATCGTAAAATCAGGCGGAAAAGAACTGGCTTACGAATTGGAAGAAAAAGGTTACGATTGGATTAAAGCGGAAAACTAATCGACTAAAGTCTCACGTCGAATGTCGAACGACGCTAACTTCCGACAAATATACAAGCCATTCAAAATTATTACGAGCCATGGAGAAATTCGATTCTTTCGAGAAAATTATTTCTTGGCAAAAAGCCAGGGAGTTTAATAAGAGAATTCATTTAGCGACGCAAAGCGAAAAATTCAAAGACAATTTTGATTTAATCAGGCAAATACGTAGAGCTTCTATATCAATAACTTCAAATATTGCTGAAGGTTTCGAAAGAAATACTGACAAAGAATTTATCTACTTTTTGTTTGTTGCTAAAGCCTCAGCGGGAGAAGTTAGGTCGCAACTGTATTTATCTCTTGATTTAGGTTACATCGATCAAAATTTATTTGACGATTTGGTTGTAGAGGTTTCCAGAATATCTCAACTTATAAGTGGTTTAATTAAATATTTACAGAAATAGTCGGTTCTCAGGATGTCATTCGACGTTCGACGTTCGACGTTCGACAAAAAATGGAACTAAAAG
>CAZSDN010000075.1:3988-11923 GCA_964605595.1 uncultured Flavobacterium sp.
AATTAATATCATCCTTCATGGCGTTTGAAGAAAGTGTCGACGTTCATTCCGAACTGCACGACATTCGTACTTCCGCAATCAAGAATTTCGAAACCAAAGGCTTTCCGACCAAAAAGGAAGAAGCCTGGAAATATACGTCGTTGAATTCAGTACTGAAAAATGATTTCAGCGTATTCCCAAAAGTTGAAAACGCAATAGAATTTGCAGACGTAAAAAAGTATTTCCTTCACGAAATCGATACGTATAAAGTGATTTTCATCGACGGAAAATTCAGTTCGTTCTTGTCTTCAACTACGCATGACGGATTGGATGTTTGCCTGATGTCATCGGCGCTTACAAAGCCGAAATACAAAATGATCATTGACGAATACTTTAATCAGGTTGCGAGCAAAGACGAAAGCTTAACGACATTGAATACCGCTTTTGCTCTTGAAGGCGCGTATATCAACATTCCGAAAAGCAAAGTCGTTGACAAGCCGATAGAAATCATTAATTTCTCAACAGGAACTGAAGCCGCACTTTTGGTACAACCGAGAAACCTTGTGATTGTTGGCGAAAATGCCCACGTGCAAATCATCGAAAGGCATCAAAGCATTAATGAGAATCCGGTTTTGACGAATTCGGTTACCGAGATTTTTGCAAAAAAACGCGCAATTGTAGATTATTACAAAATCCAAAATGACAACCTTGAAGCTTCATTGGTCGATAATACATATATCGCTCAAAAAGACCAAAGCCACGTTTCGGTACATACGTTTTCTTTTGGAGGAAATATCACGCGTAACAACCTGAATTTTTATCACCAAGGCGAACATATCGACAGCACGTTAAAAGGCATTACAATCATCGAAGGCAAGCAATTGGTCGATCATTATACATTGGTTCAGCATGCGACACCAAACTGCGAAAGCCACCAGAATTACAAAGGGATTTTCGGAGATCGTTCGACAGGCGTTTTCAACGGAAAGATTTTTGTTGAGAAAGAAGCACAAAAAACTGATGCATTCCAGCAAAACAATAACATATTACTAAGCGATAAAGCGACGATAAATGCTAAACCGCAATTGGAAATTTTTGCCGATGACGTAAAATGTTCACACGGCTGCACAATCGGGCAATTGGATGAAAAGGCGATGTTTTACATGCAATCGCGCGGAATCCCGCAGAAAGAAGCCAAAGCATTGCTCATGTATGCTTTTTCAAATGAAGTTATCGAAAGCATTAAAATCCCAGAATTAAAGCAAAGAATTACCAAAATTATTGCAATGAAATTGGGAGTGAATATGGGGTTTGATCTTTAGGTCGAACGTCGAATGTCAAATGTCTGAACGAGTATATCTTTTCTCATTCGTCGTTTGTCATTCGTCCTTCGTCATTTGACACTTCCTATGATTCCTTTCAACAACGCATTAAAATCGAATCCGGGATCTTCTTTTAATCCCATTCTGACAATTACAATATCCAACGACGGAATGATGAAAATCATTTGTCCCTGATAACCGTTGCAGGAATACATATCGCGCGGTGCGTCAGGGAAACGCCCGCCGGCATTCAGCCAGAAATGCGCGCCATATTTTCCGCCGGAAGTATTTGTTGGAGTTGCAACGTATTTTGCCCAGCTTTCATCAAAAAGCTGCTCGCCGTTCCAGTTTCCTTTGTGTAAATAAAGCAATCCAAATTTCGCCCAGTCACGCGTTGTTGCCCATCCGTATGACGATCCAACAAAATTTCCTGACATATCGGTTTCAACGATCATCGAGTTCATCCCGATTTTATCTATCAATGATGAATACCAGAAATCAAGGTATTCCTGATGCGTTTTGAATTGCTTGCGTAAAATTCCCGATAACAAATTGGATGTTCCCGAAGAATAATTCCATAGGTTGTTTGGTTGCCCAACAAGCGGTTTGTTAATCTGGCTATTGGCCATATCGCGCTCTAAAAAAAGCATTTTGGTCGCATCTGAAATCTTATCGTATTTTTCTTCCCATTCCAAGCCTGAGTTCATGTGAAGCAAATCGTTTGTAGTGATTTTTTTGCGTTCATCGTTTTGCCATTCTGTGATTGGCGCAGGTTTGTAAATGTCGAATTTACCTTGTTTCTGTAAAATTCCAAAATAAGTCGCTGTAACGCTTTTCGTCATCGACCAGCCTAAAATCTTTGAGTTTTTTGAAAATCCGGTGTCGTATTTTTCGGCAATTATCTTGTCTTTGTAAACGACCAAAACTGAACGCGTCCGCTTTAATTTATTGCCTTTTTCATCAAAAGCTTCATCAATTGCTTTTTGCAGTTTTTTATAATCGATGTTTGAAAAAACGGTGTCTTCCGGTTCGTTATTTCCATAAGGAAATGGAAGATTATTTTCGGTTTTAGTACGTTTCGGAACTTCAAATTTTTGGTTTACGTCGAAATTATCATCGACTAAAACTGCGCCCAAACCTTCACGGTAAATGGCTTTTCGTTTTTTAAAACCATAAACCGATGAGGTTGCGGATTTCTCGTTTTCATCGATTGAATTTTTGGCCAACGTTATCAGCGGAATGTCATTATCGCTTCCTTCAATCAGTTTTAATGTGCGCCCGTCCATAAAATGCCCTGAAGCAATACTTTTAGCCGAAAACCCTGAAATCAAATCGAGTTTCGGGTAATTTACATAAAACACAATCGCAATCGTGGCAATCAGTATTACAACGGCATATTTTATTTTTTTCATAAATTGATTTTTGAAGCTTCGTAAAAGTAAAAAAATACACCAACAAATAACATATTATTACCAATTATACTTTTCGGATTTAGTACTTTTGTGTAGAATTTTTCTAAATAAAAAATGAAAGACATCTCACAGGCAAGAGCTGATTTCCCGATACTTTCGCAAAAAGTAAACGGCAAGCAACTCGTCTATTTTGATAACGGCGCGACATCGCAAAAACCCCAGGTTGTAATTGATGCGATTTCGAAATATTACGAAGAAATAAACGCAAATATCCATCGTGGCGTACATAAGCTAAGCCAGATCGCTACAGATGCTTACGAACTTTCAAGGCAAAAAATCCAGCGTCATATCAATGCTCAATTTTCGCATGAAATCATATTTACATCAGGAACAACACACGGAATAAATTTGGTTGCCAATGGATTTGCTTCGATTATAAAATCTGGCGATGAAGTAATGGTTTCGGCCTTAGAGCATCATTCGAATATCGTTCCGTGGCAAATGCTGTGTGAGAAAACCGGCGGGATTTTAAAAGTAATTCCGATTGATGAAAATGGCGAATTGATTATTCCTGAATTCGAAAAGCTGCTTTCTGATAGAACAAAAATCGTAGCCGTAAACCATATTTCAAATGCGCTCGGAACCATAAATCCGATAAAATATATTATTGCAAAAGCACATGAGTTTGGCGCTGCCGTTTTGATTGATGGCGCTCAGGCGGTTCCACATCTCAAACCAGATGTTCAGGTGTTAGATTGCGACTTTTACGTTTTTTCAGGACATAAAATGTGTGGTCCAACAGGAACCGGAATTCTTTACGGAAAAGAAAGCTGGCTCAATAAACTCCCGCCATATCAGGGCGGAGGCGAAATGATAAAGGAAGTGACTTTCAAAAAAACAACTTATGCCGATTTGCCTCATAAATTTGAAGCCGGAACACCAAATATCGCAGGCGGAATCGTACTTGGCGCAGCTGTTGATTATTTGAATGAAGTTGGTTTCGCAAATATTCAAAAGCAGGAAATCGAACTGCTCGGATATGCGACTGAAAAACTTCAGGAAATCGAAGGTTTGAAGATTTATGGCCCGAAAGTTTCTGAAGAAAATAAAAAGACATCCGTGGTTTCGTTTAACATTGACGGAATCCATCCGTATGATATCGGGACAATTATGGATAAAATGGGAATCGCCGTAAGAACCGGCCACCATTGCGCACAACCGATTATGAGTTTCTTTTGTATTCCGGGAACAATTCGCGCTTCGTTTTCATTTTACAACACGAAAGAAGAAATCGATTTGATGATTGAAGCAATCAAAAAAGCAAAACGGATGTTGTCTTAAAAAGCATAGTATGAGATTTGTATTATTATTTCTGTCTTTTTTTCTGGCAAAAAGTTGCGATAAGGAACTAAACCAGGAAATGAAAAAGGCTACAATTGAATATGAAGCGGTTTCGAGAGGCTATTACCTGAACATTGTAGTTCATGATGAAAATCTTTCAATTATACGCAAGCGCGGCGAATTGGCTAAGAATTATCAATTAACAAAGCGCGATTGGAATGAGCTTGCCAATTTGTATAAATTTGTAAAGCCGGAAGAGATTTCAAACTATAAACCACCAACTGAAAAACGATTTTATGATGGTGCCGCGATAGGCTTGCTTAAAATCGTTTACGAAGGAAAATCATATGAAACGCAAGGTTTCGACCATGGAACGCCACCTGCGGAAATAGAAAAATTAGTAAATAAAATCGTGTCCTTTGCGACACCTTCCGGAGAATGAAAATAAAGGAAATACAAGATGAAATCGTTGATGAATTCTCAATGTTCGATGAAGAAAACTGGGACGAACGTTACCAATACCTGATCGATCTTGGGAAAACGCTTCCAATCATCGATGAAAAATATAAAACGGAAGCAAATATCATCAAAGGCTGCCAGTCGAAAGTATGGCTTCACGGTGAAATGAATGACGGGAAAGTTGTCTTTTCAGCCGATAGTGATGCGATATTGACAAAAGGAATTATTGCAATTTTAATTCGTGCTTTTTCACATCATACACCGTCAGAAATTCTGGAAGCAAATATGGATTTTATCGATAAAATCGGATTAAAAGATCATTTATCGCCAACACGGGCCAATGGTTTGGTATCGATGATTAAACAGATTAAGCTTTATGCTTTGGCATTTCAATCAAAAAATTAATTATGGAAAACGAAATAGACACCAATCAATTAGGTGAAGAAATTGTAAGAAAACTCAAAACGATATACGATCCGGAAATTCCGGTTGATATTTATGAACTCGGACTTATTTATGACGTAATGGTCAATACCGATTACGAAGTGAAAATCCTGATGACGTTAACTTCGCCGAATTGCCCGGTTGCCGAAAGCCTTCCGAGAGAAGTTGAAGAGAAAGTAAAGTCGATCGAGAACGTGAAAGCCGCCGAGGTGGAAATTACTTTCGATCCGCCGTGGAGCAAAGATTTAATGAGCGAAGAAGCAAAACTCGAACTCGGAATGCTGTAAACATGGAAAAGGAAGATGAAATCATAAACAGAGTTGCCAATTCCGCGCTCGAAGTTTTCGACTTGGAAGATTATTTTCCGAAAGGCTTCCGTACGCAAATTGATATTTCACAATGGCTTTTCGAGGGTTTTCTCCTGAAGGAAAAAGACTTTCGCGAACATTTGAAAAACCATGACTGGTCGCAATATCGGGATCAGTATGTTGCGGTTTTTTGCAGTACGGATGCAATAATTCCGGCCTGGGCGATGATTTTGGTAACTGTTCATTTAACGGCATTTGCAAAAAAAGTCGTCAACGGTTCAATCGATGATTTGAACGCAGCGTTGTATGAAGAATTGCTTCCAAAAATTGATTATACTTTATATAAAGACAAACCAGTAATCATAAAAGGCTGTTCTAAAAAACCGGTTCCGGAACGTGCTTATATTCTCGCAGCGCAATTCCTTCAACCTGTTGCAAAAAGCATTATGTATGGCGAAGCATGTTCGGCAGTTCCGTTATATAAAGCGGCAAAAAAGTAAGAAATTTTAGGATTTTCCATACCTTTATTATATAAAACAAGATACAATGAAAAAAATCGTGATAGTATTGCTTTTCGTGGTTTCGTTTACCGCAAAGGCGCAGAATACCGAAAAAGAGTTGGCGAAAAACACTGAAGAAGCCGCTAAAATGGCTTCCGATACAGCAAAAGTTGGCTGGAAAGCCAAAGGAAAAGTTTCGCTTTTATTCAACCAGTCGAATTTTAATAACTGGGTTGCGGGTGGCGAAAACAACATTTCAGGAAACCTGATGATCAATTACGATTTTAATTACAGCAAAGACGACTGGACATGGGACAATAAGGTTCTGGGCTCGTATGGTTTGATCAAGACAAAAAATGCCGATTATGAAAAAAAGACCGATGACCGTTTCGAATTCAATTCGGTTTTGGGTAAGAAAGCTTTCGGCGAATGGTATTATTCGTTTTTCCTGAATTTCCGTACGCAATTTACCAAAGGTTATTTGTATGGAACGGATGTAAACGGTAAGGAAATCCGTACAGAAAACACCAATATCCTTTCTCCTGGTTACCTGACTTTTGGCCCGGGTATGTTTTGGAAAAAAAATGACAACCTTAAAGTAAATCTCGCGCCGCTTACATCTAAATTAACGTTTGTTGACAAGAAATACACTTCGGTTCCCGGCTATGTTGACGGCGCTTATTTTGGTGTAGATGCTGATAAGACCATGCGTTACGAGTTAGGTTTTTATGCCTCGGGATATTATAAGTTTACCTTGATGACCAATGTTTCGATGGAGCACACTTTGAATTTGTATACGAATTATCTTGAAGATCCGCAAAATGTCGATATGGATTATTCATTAGCGGTTTTTATGAAAATCAACCGTTTCATGTCGGCGAATATTGCATTCCAGGCGATTTATGACGATAACGCTTTCCGCGGATTCCAGACTCGTGAAGTTTTCGGAATGGGCGTGAATTTCGGATTTTAAGAATCAAACATAAAAAATGCCTTTAGATTTTTCTAAAGGCATTTTTTTATTCTTCATCTTTTTCAACCGCTTCGTGATAATCCGGATAAAGGAATTTATTATACGGAAACCTTGTAATGTGGATCTGACGGACGGATTCATAAACGCGTTCGCGGAATTCCTCGAAATTTTCCTTATTCGTCGCAGAAATGAAAATCGCATTTTCTTCGCCAAAATCATTCATCCAGGTTTGTTTCCATTCGTTGAGCGTGTAATGGCGTTTGGTTTTTTCGGTAATCAAATCGTCCTCATCAATGGTAAGATGCTTGTATGCGTCGATTTTATTGAAAACCATTAATGTTGGCTTGTCGTTGCTTTTGATATCAGTCAGAATTTGGTTTACCGATGCGATATGATCTTCAAAATCCGGATGCGAAATATCTACAACATGAAGCAGTAAATCGGCTTCGCGCACTTCATCCAGCGTGCTTTTGAACGAATCGACCAGTTGCGTCGGAAGTTTTCGGATGAATCCAACGGTATCGGAAAGCAGAAACGGAAGATTCTTTATCACGACTTTGCGAACGGTTGTGTCAAGTGTTGCGAATAATTTATTTTCTACAAAAACATCGCTTTTCCCGACGGCATTCATTAAGGTTGATTTCCCGACATTGGTGTAACCAACCAAAGCTACGCGAACCATTGCGCCACGGTTGCTTCGTTGCACCGACATTTGTTTGTCAATGGTTTTGATTTTCTCCTTTAATAAAGTAATGCGGTCGCGAACAATACGGCGGTCGGTTTCGATTTCTGTTTCTCCGGGTCCTCGCATCCCGATTCCTCCTTTTTGTCTTTCAAGATGCGTCCACATTCCGGAAAGCCTTGGCAATAAATACTGGCATTGCGCTAATTCGACTTGTGTCCTTGCATAAGAAGTTTCGGCACGTTGCGCAAAAATATCAAGGATAAGATTTGTGCGATCGAGGATTTTGCAATTAAGGATCCGCGTAATGTTTTTTTGTTGCGAAGGCGAAAGTTCGTCATCGAAAATCACAGTTGAAACATTGTTCTCCTTAATATATATATGTATTTCTTCGATTTTACCAGTCCCGACAAAAGTTTTCGGGTTCGGGCGATCCATTTTTTGTGAAAAACGCTTGATTACTTCTCCGCCCGCGGTAAAAGTCAGGAATTCCAATTCGTCGAGATATTCTTTCA
>CAZSDN010000075.1:11933-13994 GCA_964605595.1 uncultured Flavobacterium sp.
TTTCAGTTTCTCTTCGGATTGGGATTGTGTGACAATTCCGACAATTACGGTTTTTTCAAATTTTATGTTTTCTTTTTCCAGCATAATTTTAAATGTAAGCAAATTTAGTGATAAGTATTGATTTTTAAACGCTTTGAATGATTAAAGAAATACCACAATTTTTTGCCATTTAGTTAAATATTAAAATTTTGTTAGTATATTCTTAATTTTTTTTAAATTTGGGATTCGAAAATCACGAAAAACTATATTAAACCCACTAAACTTTTCATTTCATGAAAAAAATTACATTATTATTACTGTTTTTCTGCTCTTTGGTTGGTTACGGCCAGGTGGAAACCTTCGAGGGAGGCATCCCTTCCAGTTGGCGTGTAATGATCGGGACTAATGGTCTTGGCGGCACGCAGCAGTGGAAGCTTAACACGACTCCGCCGGCGATTCCCCAACAGGGCGCTAACGGATCACTAACTGCGGCCTACATCGATAACTGGAACATCGGACAAAACAATACCGAGGAAGATTGGCTGATTATGAACCGCAGGACTATCCCTACCGAGGGGCAGCTTCGTTTTTATGTACGCCAGCTGACTGCGGGAAATCAGAATACCTCTATCCAAATCCGTGTTTCCACAAATCCGGACCAGGCAAACCAGGGTGCCTATCAAACTATGGTTACCCTCTCAGAAGGACAGCTAAACGACCTGAACGGGGATATTGATCAATACAGGGAAAACGTAGTTGATTTTGAGGCTCAATACATAGGTAAAGAGGTTTATGTTGCTTTTGTACGGGTATTTACCCAACCGGGTCTAGCCAGGGCTGGAGAGCGTTTTTTGATTGACGACGTTAACATCCTGCAAAGATGTACCACTCCGGATGTCCTTAATGCTCCCTTGGCCACTATTGGCGTAAGTTCGGCTGTACTGCAGTGGAACAACATGAGTGTTTCGCCTCTTTATGAGCTGGTGGTTTTTTCAGCTGATGAGGTTCCAGTGTTGCCACCAGCGGCGGGCTATCCTTATTTCTATGAGGGTAGCAGTACGACTACTCCTGCAAGCCGATTGGTAACTGGCCTTCAGGCAGGAACCACACAACAGTTTTTTGTACGGTCAAAATGTACAGACTCCGAAGGAGGATTTTACTATAGTGATTGGAAAGGCCCTTTCTTTTTCACTACACTTCCATTGGGGGCATTGTGTAGTGACCCTCTTGTCATTGATACATTGCCTTATCAGGTAGTCACAGCCAACACCTCGACTTATGGTGATCAGCTTGATACACCACAGGGAGTTACAGGTTGTGGGGCTACTCCGTCTGGAACCAATTACCTTCAGGGTAATGAGGTCTTTTACAGTTATACTCCTACTGTTTCCGGGAACGTGAATATTATCATGACTCCGGGAACTGCTTCGCCTAACTCTTCTATTTTTGTTTACAACGGTTGTTCCCAGATTGGCACTGGTTGTATTGGAGGAATGGCCAATACCGGTTCAACAATTAGGAATTTTACGGTGAACATGACTGCCGATACAACCTATACGATAGTTATTTCTTCGGCAGCACCGACGCAGTCGATCAATTATAGCCTTTTGATCCAAAGGGAAGACTGCCAGCCAAAACCGACTGATCTTACCGCTTCCGATCCGACCATTGTTGGAGCTACCCTTTCATGGAATCCGGGTACATTCAGTTCCTGGCAGGTGCAGGTACAGCCGCTTGGCTCAGGGGTTCCCTCGGGGAACGGACAGGACACGGTTAGTACTACCGCAAGTTTTGTTAAAACCGGACTCAACGCTGCCACTAGATATCAGTATTGGGTTCGCGCGGAATGTTCTCCGGGTTCGGGTACGTTCACTTCGTGGGCGGGTCCTTATGCGTTCAATACGCTTCGATGTGAATCTATTAATGCCTGTACCCATACCTTTCGTTTGACCGATAGCGGTAACAATGGCTGGAACAGCAACCGTATCCAGATAAGGCAGAATGGTATTTTGGTGGAAACACTCGGCGCGCAGATATCTACAGGCGGCGGCCCGGTAGATGTGCAGGTTGAGCTTTGTCCGG
>CAZSDN010000076.1:0-13587 GCA_964605595.1 uncultured Flavobacterium sp.
ACAATTTCTTAATTACCTTGCCGCTGTCTACTTACTGTTACCAAAGCCCGACACTGTCCAGCACGATTGGCCGGCAATAGCAGAAAAAGTATTGAAGGACCTGAACCACAATAAGGGTTGCTGGACGCAGACCAATTCCACACCATATCTCAATGCTTATGTCTGTGATTATAAAACTCCTGCAGAAATTATGGTGCAATTGGCAGTACTGCTACCCTTAAAGGAATACTTGGATTGGAATGGTACCGAACACCAGATATATGATGAACTTAATTCTGGCCTGATAGACTTCTATGATGATAATATAAAAAGTATTGTGAGATGGCATCCGGCGCTTGAAGATGACCTCGATAATTCTGAAGAGCAGAAAAAAGAAATGGTAATGGATTCCTGGTACTTGCATCATCCGTTATTGAATCTTTCAAGGCTGGCACTAAAGGGCGATAAGACCGCCGAGAAACTTTTTCTTGATTCAATTGGATACGCCATCAAGGTCGCTCGCCATTTTGATTACGAGTGGCCGGTATTTTACAAAATGACGACCCTAGAGGTTATAAAGGCTGAAACCAGTCCCGGCAATGGCGGCGAAAAAGACGTGCCAGGCTCTTATGCCCAACTCATGCTGATGGCTTGGAAACTCACCAAGGACAGAAGTTACTTCAGCGAAGCACAAAAGGCTGTGCGCAAACTGGATGGTTTGGCATTTGATATTTTTTATCAGGCAAACAATACTGCTTTTGCAGCTGGTGCCCTGATAGAATTGTATCGCGAAACGAACGACGAACGCTATCTGACTTTAAGCTATAGTTGTCTCGCCGCGATCTTCAAAAATGTACAATTATGGGACTGCAATTACGGCCACGGCAAGAATTTTCCAAACTTCTTTGCTGTATTTCCGTTAAATGATGCCCCATATACTGCGGCTTATGAAGAGCTTGAAGTATATGCCGCACTTCATCAGTACCTGCTGATGGCCGACGGTATTCCAATACCGGATTCAATACGGATCTTACTTCCTGAATTCATTAAGTATACGGTTAGTCGGCTTGCGTACTATTATCCTGAAATGCTTCCAAAGGAAATGGTTTCAGAAACGGTCAAGACGGGCGAAATACAACAGGATCTATGGGCGCCGCTAGAGGATATGCACGACGGCTGGGAACAAAGCGGTGAGGTCGGTCAGGAAGTCTACGGTGCTGGCATACCTTTCGGTATAGTGCCACGCCAATATTTTGACTTGGGAGAATCAGGCCTGCAATTGTTCACAAATTACCCTATATCCTCTTTGAGGATCGGTAAAAAAAGCGCAACATTCCGCATACAGGGTCATAATTCGTTAAGTTGTAGCATCACAATTAATTCTGGAAAATCAAAGACCGGAAAAATAAGCGTTGAACAAAAATTCGGGACAGCTTACAAAGAGCTACAAACATCAAAAAGGAATCGCGCTACCTATGAAATAAATGGCGGAATGCTAACGAGGATTATTTGGTAATTACTATCACTATGGACGAAATCATTACCGCAGCAGTTATCGGAACATCAGCAATGACGCTATTCAGTTACATTATCGCTTCCTTTACAGATCAGCCGTATAAGGAGCCATTGTTATTAGCCTTCGTTTTGGAGCGATTCCATATGCAAAAAGGTTACGGGAGTAATATATTGGGATGGACACTGCATTATCTGATTGGAATTTTGTTCGTTATCCCATTCCACATTATGCTTAAAACCGGCCTTGAAATTACAAACTACACCGGAGCAGTCCTATTCGGATCCACAATCGGTTTTGCCGGGATAGTGGGTTGGATTATACTATTCTCCATTTTCCGGACAAAACCAGTTATGAACTACATCGGATACTATGTACAGCTTTTTGTGGCGCACCTTGTTTTTGCATTTGGCGTAGTAGCGGCTTATACTTTTTTCTGCTATTGACTTATATCAGCTGCAAATGAGGCCTGACCTGTAAACTTACAATATCGCAGCGTTTGGGCTGCGATAGGCAGAATAACACGCTCATTGCAATATCTATGGCCTCGAGCATTTCCATTTTCTCAATTTTTTCACGATGCTCTTCTTTAGTTCCCGGTTGTAAATCGCTCGTAACTGCGCCTGGTTCTATAAGCGACACTTTAATCCCTAGCGGGTTAATTTCTTTTCGCAACGCGGCGGTAAAACCGCGGATTGCTGCTTTAGTGGCAACATAAATGGTTCCTGTTTCTTCCCGGGTTTCCGCACTCATCGACCCGATGTTTACGATATGTCCGGTTCCTTCGTCGGACATCCGCACAACGGCTTCGCGCGTAAAGGCCATGTAGCCTAAGATATTAGTGTCAACGACATACTTCCATTCCTCGAAACTTCCCTTGGTAATCCCGTCGGCAGGAAGCGCCGCATTATTGATCAGTATATCTACTCCGCCCAAACAGGTATCTACTAATTTAAAAATGCGTTGTATGTCTTCTTTCTCTGTGATATCCGCCGGTGAGCCAAACAGTTCGGAATTGGGGTATTTGTTCCTGATGTCCCGGAACGCATTCTTAAAATCTTCTTTGTCCCTACCAAAGATCAGGACACGGCCTCCCAACGAGACCAAAAGTTCTGCAGTAGCCTTTCCAATTCCGGTTGTGCCACCTGTAATTACTATTCGCTTGCCTTTGATGTTGGTGCCAAAATAATCGTTTAAATTTTCCATTGGTTCTTTTTATAGGTTATCATTAAATGCAAAGATGGAAGTAGCCATTTATGTACTACCAAACAATTTATTTAATACGGATTTTTTTAAGGTCTGTTTTCGCTGGTCCATTGATAACTGTGCCATCATGCATAAAACGTGACCCATGGCAAGGGCAGTCAAATGATTTTTCGTCATTATTCCATTGTACTACGCAACCCAGATGCGGACAAACGGCACTGCAGGCACTCAGGCTATTGTCATAGCCACGGTACACGGCAATTTTTTGAAGGCCGTTATCAAGAACGCCCCCTTCGCCGGCTTTCAGGTCGGCTGTATTTTTGAGATCAGAAGCGGCAATCCAATCCAGGTATTGCATTGCCATGTTGCCTGCCTCTTTCAGGAAGTCGCTTGCGGTATTAAAGGTTACACGGGACGGATCATAAATCTTCTCCCATTTATTAGTTGCACCCATTATCTGGTCCCTGATAATCAAGGCACCGATCGTGGTATGTGTCATTCCGTTTCCTGAGTCACCAGTAATAATGTAAATATTGTCATCTCCTGGGTTCCTGCCCATATACCCCAATGAATCGACAGGCTCCATTACCTGCCCAGACCATCGATAGGCTATATCGCCCATCATCGGGAATAATCCCCTTGTCCACGCTTCAAGCCGGGTATAACGTTCCTGCTCCGGTATCTTTTCGGCATCGGCCTGACCTGTTTTATGGTCTTCACCACCTGAAATCAGCAGGTCATATTCTTCGTCAAAAGGTTCCATCCGCACATAGTGGTATGGTTGCGATACCCATTGCGATTCCATATCCCCGGTATCCCACCACAGCGCATAAGGAAGCTTGCCTTTCTTTACCTTTCCGGCAATAACGTAACTGCGATAGGCATGCTGCTTGGTATGCATCGTGAGTATATCATTGACAGGCGAGTTGGTTGCAACCACGACATGGCTGGCAGCAATAGTATAGCCGTTTGATTCAGCTCCATGTTTGGATATTTTTTCTGCACGGGATTCCGTATAGATCAATCCGCCCATCGCCGTGATCGCGTCTGCGAGTCCTTTTAAGTACTTCAGGATATGAAATTGCGCCTGATTCGGAAATGCAATACATCTTTTATTAAGTCCCCCCTCTAAGGAAGGAATGCCATTAAGCATTACCGTTTTTAAACCGGCACGTTTCGTGGCTTCCAGCTCTTTATCAAGGTTTTCTTCTTTGTCGGATGGATGCAAAAACAAGTAACCGTTTAATCTCCTGAAGGAACAGTCAATGTTTTCGCGGGTAACGATGGCCTCGATTTCATCAATTGCAGCCTTATGGCTTTCTGCAGCCAGCGCGGCGGCGTCCTTCCCGTGAGTGTTTTCAAGGTAGTAGTATCGGTCGTCCAGTGCGTAGCTAAGGTGTGCAGTGGTACGCCCTGATTCACCACTGCCTATAAAGCCATCCTCTAAGAGCGTAACTTTTTTGCCTGCCTTCAATAAGAGGTACGCTGTGGTTAATCCTGCGATCCCGCCGCCAATTACCAATACGTCGGTTTTAATGTTATGGTATATCTTCTCATAAGCGAGTATCGGAGAACTGTCAATCCAATAGCTGACATTGTCGCCTGAAGTTATCGCCCCGTTGCTGATTGTAGTTTTACTTTCCATGATCGTTTTATTAAGGTTTTTCAAATTCACGCCCTCGCTAGCGTCAAAAAAACCCGCACCACGAAAAGCAATGCAGGTTTTTCCAATTATGAAGGTAATTGTTACTTTTCTTCGCCTTCAACGGCGTCGAAGTTAATATCGTTGTAAGCTGCTTCGGTAAGTGTAACATCAGCATCTTTCTCTTCCTGTAGTGTCAGTTCCAAAAGCCCAACGGCCTCTTCTTCGCCTAAAGTCCTGGCAAAGGCGGCAAGTGTTCCATAAGAAGCGATTTCATAGTGCTCAATCTTCTGCGACGCTGCTATAATGCCTGCATCACGCACTGCGCCCGGTTCAGTTTCTTCCATAATACCTTCACCTTCTTTGATCAGTCCTTCCATGGCATCACATTTTTTAGCTACGGCTTTTTCACCAATACTTTCAAATACCTGTTCCAGTCGTGTTACCTGTCCTTCCGTGACTGCAAGGTGTTCGTTTATTGCCATAACCAGTTTTTCAGTGGTAGCATTTTTCGCCATTTTTGGCAATGCCTTGGTCAGCGCTTTCTCAGCCCAGTAAATATCTTTCAGCGAGTCCACGAACAATTCACGCAGACCCTCAGCAGCTGAAGATTTTGGTTTTACTTGCCCTTTAACAGTTGCCGTTTTAGAAGTCGGTGATTTCGCAGCGTTACTTTTTGAAGTACTTTTTTTTGTAGTTGTGGAAGTTTTCATGGTAGTGCTATTTAGTTTATTTTAATGTTATCCAAAGCTACTCCCTAGCACACAGAAATGTTTTATAGCATTCGTTTCAAATCTTATAATATTATTCGACCTAATGTTGCAATAGTTAGGTGTAATGTTGTAAGTGATTGTAATTGAATAAGATGTTATTTAGTGTTCCTTAAAACTTTAAATACACAACTATGAA
This sequence comes from uncultured Flavobacterium sp., assembly GCA_964605595.1. Taxonomy (GTDB): domain Bacteria; phylum Bacteroidota; class Bacteroidia; order Flavobacteriales; family Flavobacteriaceae; genus Flavobacterium. Next base: position 5,250 of record CAZSDN010000076.1, read on the forward strand.
AGCAGCAGTAATCCATGGTCCTGGTAGCATAACATATGATACCGTCGATGATCCAAAACTCAAAGAAAAAGATGATATTATCCTCAAGGTAACATCAACCGCTATCTGCGGTTCCGACCTGCACATTTATTCCGGCGGATTGCCGCAGCCCAGACCAATGGTATTGGGACATGAATTTATGGGCATTATTGAAGAAGTTGGCTCTAACGTGACACATCTTAAGCGGGGTGACCGCGTCGTAGTCCCATTTCCTATCGCATGCGGCAACTGCTTCTTCTGCAATCATGACGTTCCGGGTAATTGTGAGCATAGCAATCCGGAACACTACGGGCCTGAAGGTGGAATCCTTACAGAAAAAGGAGGTGCGCTTTTTGGTTACACGGATCTCTATGGCGGGTATGATGGTGGTCAGTCACAATATGTGCGAGTGCCTTATGCAAACCATGGTCCGCGCGTAGTACCGGCTGACATGACCGATGAGCAAGTATTATTTCTGACCGATATTTTTCCTACCGGCTATACGGGTGTGGACTGGGGCGAAGTAAAAGGCGGGGAAACCGTTGCCATATTCGGTTCAGGTCCGGTAGGCATCATGGCAGCAAAAAGCGCCTGGTTACGTGGTGCCGCACAGGTTATAATTGTTGATACGCTGCAATTTAGGCTGGACAAGGCTAAGGCCACAACTGGTGCAACTACAATTTTATGGGAAGATGGCGCAAAAGATGTTATCGAGCAGATCCGTGCACTTACGCAAGGTCGTGGAGCTGATGTATGCATAGAGGCGGTAGGTTTTGAGCCTGATAGGAACATTATCGACCGTGTAAAGGCAACAATCAATTTCGAAAAAGGTTCTACAAAGGTACTCGAAGCCTGTATGAGTGCCGTGCGCCGTAGCGGTATTGTTTCCGTGTTGGGAGTGTATCCGGTAAATTATGATAATTTTCCATTGGGTCAGTTCTTCGACAAAGGAATTATCCTTAAGGGCGGACAGGCACCAGCGCACAAACATATTGACAAATTACTTGAATATGTGGTGCAGGGAAAAGTGAAACTCGATGATATCATTACTCACAGGTTACCTTTGTCAGAGATCGCTCACGCATATGACATCTTTAAAAAACGGGAAGATGGTTGCGTAAAAGTAGTTCTCGACCCTTGGAATTAAACACCGATAAATAGTATGTGCCCTGCCTCCTTCAAGTGAGCAGGGCATTCATTTCTTATAAGAGTACTTTTGAAATTCATGAAAGAACAGAGCTCTTAGCTGTCATACTAGGACTTTTATAGAAAAGATTATACGCCGGAAGGTTTTTTCTTCTTTTCACTGGCAATCAAGCGGTCTCTCTTCTTGTTCTCCTTAGTTCCGCAACGCTGCTCCGGTCAGTCGTTCCTCTTTCCACTCCGCAGTTCACTCAAAAAGGCAAACACAAAAAGCTTGAAAAATAAGCACTTTGCGTTTGCCTTTTTTCGTCGTTGTCTTCACACGGCTCACTGCGTCGTTCGTCGGGGCTGCTGCATCCGCAACACAAAAACCTCCACAAGCTTCGGTTTCAGTGTCTGCGTCTGCCGCCCCTTGTTAATTTGGCGGTTGCCTCCATGCCCGCGCCGTTAGGGTCGCCTCACTCCGTTTGGCCTAAATCAAGGTTAGCCCTTTGGGCAGTCCATAATTTTTCCCTGCCGTTACACGCTCGCAGTACTCCTCTTCACTTCGCAGGCTACGTTGCGTTCCTATCCTGCGGCGGCGGGTCAATTGCCGCAACACCGCCGCGGCGCTCCTCAAAAAATAAACTCCGCAAGCTACATTTATTTTTCTGCGGTGCTTGGGGGTGTTAGACTGCCCCAGAACGTTTAGTAATGCCGAAAACGTCCACTGTTCCAATGATTGTAATTCAAATCTACGATTCGGTCACTACCCTGGTGATATCAATCTTAAAGTCTACTACTTCCAAAAATAAATAAAAGAAAGCAAAGGTGAGCAACGCTCTCATAACGTCCAGTTCAAGCCCTTCGGGTTTTAAAAAAAATCTCCACCCTCCTTGTATTGCTTCCTTAAGTTTTCCAATCCTTATCAAAAGAGTTGTAAAACTGAAAAAATCGGTAACAAAACCGGGTAGTATTTTTTGTAAAAAACTTCCCTTATATGATTGCGCAGCTCTGAAAACGACTTTCTTTTTTTTCTTTTTTTTCTTTTGAAAAAGTGATGAAAAACAAAGGATAAACCGATGTTTCACTTAACACTTCAAGCCATGCAAAGCTTTATTATCAAATCCCACAAACCATCAACCCTATATATGGGTGAAGTCATTTTCATTTTGAACAAAGGCATGAACAGCGGAAAACCGCTTTACGAACCTTGTCCAAATTGTTTCGTGTTGGTCTTCCCAACAGCAGATGCCAAAGAGTCGTATTACTGGCTTGCTTACAGCCTATGGAAAGCAAAATTCTGGCATCGTTTCATGGTTGGTTCCGTCATTTCATTCTTGCGCATCAATGATTTCAAAAATGAGTTTGATGGAAGAACGAAAATAATGATGCAAGAGCACGAAGAGCATATAAAAAATGTAAAGGCTTTAAAACTACTAGAAGCAAAAGAATCACAATTCAATAAAAATCTTGCCCTCATTTCAGAAATGAGGCGAGCAATCTTACACAGTTATATCACGAAGTACTAATATAAAATCAATACCATGAAACTATTTATTCTCTACCAAACAGACATCTGGAAAACAAAAACTTCAAGAGTGTTTTTCGGAGTATTCGACAGCCGCACCAAAGCCGATGATTGCGCAAAATATCACGGCTTAAAAACAACCGATTCCAAAATAGTAATTGAGGAAGTGACACTGAATTTATGTGAATGCCATTAAATCTATAGATATGGAAACAACTAACGACCCATTCAAACAAGCCATTTCCACCCATTTGCAGGAACTGGCATCCAAAGACGAGCTGTTTGCGAAAACTTTAGCGAAAGCAAACAAAAACATAGACGATTGCGTCACCTACATTTTAAATACGGTTCAGAAAAGTAAAAGGCAAGGATTTGATGATGCTGAAATATATGGCATGGCAATTCATTACTACGACGAAAATGATATAGAAGTTGGTAAGAAAATATCTGCAAAGGTTGTCATAAACCAACCCCTCGCCGCTCCCGAACAAAAAAAGAGCGAGCGTGACAAATCCAGTTCAAAATCAATCAACGCCAACCAAACCTCACTATTCATATGAAACCAAAAACAGCATTAGAAAATACCATAGTCACAATAAGCAACAGTTTACCGCCAATTATCCGCAAGTACCATGAATCCGCATTGCCCAGATGTTTCGCCAACTACGCCGTACAGTCAAGAAACAGTATTTTCTGCCTTGAGTGTGGCCATGCATGGAAACAACAGCAAAAGAAATTATTGCAAAAAATTACGTGTGTGAATTGTGGAAAAAAATTGGAACTGAACGATAAATATAAAAACGGCATTAAAGAAACTAATTACTATCAAATTGTTACAGCCTTGAAAGGCTTCCAGATTGTAAGAATGGTATGCATAACCAAAACAATGAAGAAGAAAGCCCGAAGTTCCTATTTTGCGCACGAAGTGATGCAGATATTTATCGATCAAAACGGCAACTCTCGCTACTTGTCAAAAAATGTTATGGGAATGTCGCAATATTACGACCAATGGATAATTGGAAGCGCGCTGACGTTGAAACCAAATGTCAAAACAATACGGTTCAGTTTATGCCCGGCTTATGTCTTCCCGAACAAAAAGATAATTCCGATGATAAAGCGTAACGGTTTCAAAGGCAATTTTCACAGTATTGCGCCTCAGTTGCTTTTCAAAGCCATTCTTACTGACTCTATTGCCGAAACGCTACTCAAAGCGGGGCAATTCGATATGTTGTATTATCATATCCGGAATACAGCACTAAAGCGGGATGGGATTTACTGGAATGCTTTAAAAATCTGTATGAGGAAAAACTACATTATAAAAGACGCCAAGCTTTGGATTGATTATATTGATTTACTTGAATTTTACTGGAAAGATATTAAGAGTCCGAAATATTTATGCCCTACAGTCTTGGAAAAGGCGCATGACAAGTTGATGGAAAGGAAACAGAAGGAAATCCTTAACAAAACTTTCGATGAAAAAAAGTTACAAATTGCTAAAAACCAAATCCACTACTTCAAAGCAAAAAAACATTTCTTCGGGTTGTTTTTTTCACACAAAGGTATTACCGTAAATGTAATCGAATCGGTTAAGGATTTTCTGGAAGAAGGATGTATTCATAACCATTGCGTATTCACAAATGAATACTATAAAAAGACAAACTCCCTCATTCTTTCCGCCAAAGTCAACGGCATTCCTATGGAGACAGTACAGGTTTCGCTCAATAATCTCGAAATATTGCAATCAAGAGGCAAGGGAAATAAGGCATCGCCCTATAATAAGCAAATCCTCAATCTTGTTACCAGGAACCTGCATCAAATTGGAAACAGGATGAAGATGGCGGGTTAAATGTAAAGCCAGGTCTCCGACTTGGCTTTTATATTCAAAATCTTCTTCGCCAAAAATGCATTTAGTATGGGCAACTGGTCTTTACAAGACGTTTTTCACCGGATTTTTACTTCAGGCTAAAAACCGTGATTTAATTCCAATTCTTCGGTTATGCTGCAAAACGTACTATTTCCACACAAATGAGCATGTTTTTTACATCTCCAAAAAGTCCAAATACAACAAAACCAAACAAACATAATGTTGCCTAAAACCCTTGTAAATAAAGGGTTTTTAAATAATTTGAATCCGAGATCTCAAAGCAAATTTTGCATGTCGGAAAAATCGAAACAGCGACATTAAGAAACCTGAAAGTAGATGCAATTTATAAATATGAATACATGAAAACAAAATTTTTAATTCTAGCATGTGCAGTAGCACAATTTTTTATGTTTGATTCCGGTGGTAATGGTCACGTAGTTGGGAACACTGGCAAAAAAAATGATTTATTAGCAGAAAACACACTAGGCATGCAAGCGACTTTTAGTGGAGGAACCGGAACCGGGGCAACAATTGGAACTCTCGGGGGTAAGAAGCATGATGTTTCGCTAAGTTCTGATTTATACGGAGATCCTATCATTCAGGCAGGTGACCGAAAAAAGAAAGACTTCGCAAATATTTCCTATCAATTTGAAGGAGAGCCAATAAAATTGTCGGGAAAGAAAGAGGATTTTAAACCCGCTCTCCAAATTGCGTCAGGCGGCACTGGGAGCACCCTTGTCGGAGGTACAATTGACCTGGGTAAAAAGAAGGACTATTGTAATACGGAACAACAGTCTGGAGGAACTGGAGTAAGTTCGGGAGGATCGACAGGTACAATTGGTCTCGGCAAGAAAAGAGACTTTGCGTAAATTTAATAACGAGCTCAAATTAAAAACGCCTGATCATTGATCAGGCGTTTCGTTTTATCCGAAAAAGATTACCAGTCAAAACCGGATTATTTCCTTTTAGAACGGGTTAGCCATTTTAAAAGCAGCGTGGCCACGAAGCTTACGGTAGCACCTAAAACAGCCAACAGGACTGTTCGGATGATATCCTCAGAAATCAAATTTGGAATAACACTGAGGATCGTTCCACTCGCAGTTCCTGCTTTTAGAGACGTATTAGTTTCCATCTGTTGCATTCTTTTTGTCACCACCTTTTTTATCATCAACCGTTACCTGGCTAACCGCAGACAGGACGCCGCCTGCTACGGCAAGGTAACCTGCTACAGCTACGATCGTTGCCGGCAAAACTACAGGCGAAGCCATGACGCTTCCGCTTATAGCGAGTAAAACCAGCCCGATTGATCGCAAATCTTTAAAGAACTTCGGAGTTGGGGCTTTCGCCCTTTTAACTATATTCATACTGATATTTTTAAATGATTAAACAAAATCCCCTCCAGGCATTTCGTGCTCTTAAATTTCATTTTCATCGGGAATCGTTTCCAATCTTCCCTCACATTTGAGCTTCGCTTGCCTTTCGGGGAATATCTAAATTACTTAAACACCGCTCACCTGAACCAGCGCAAGAGGGTTGTATGCCCCATTTTTCAATGGATACATGGAACCATTTACCTGCTGATAGAACTCAATGCCTAAAGCCAAAAACAAAGGCTTTGTGCTTGCTGCCGTAACTGCGTTGGTGTGGCTGATTGCGACAGTTGGTGTCGCGTCCCATGGTAAAATTGCCGTTTCATTTGAATCAACAACAAAGCTTTCAGCTTCAAAATCAACCGCTGCACCTGCTGAAATGATCTTAAAGTGCGTAGTCCCTGATGGAGCGGCAATCATCGTCAACGGATTAAATGACGCGACATCAAGGGTGATCTCCCCCGACACCCTGTCAATTGCACCAACAAACGGAGCATAAAGAGTCGTTCCAAGTTTACCTCGAATATTGAATTCAAAGTTGGCCAAGAGTTCTGCCTCACCGTCAATAATATTTCGCAAACCACGATCATTCGTTAAGTCAGCTTGAATTACTTTTACCATCTGCTTTGTAAGCCTTCCCACCATTCTACGGTCTGCAGAATTAATTAGCAATGCTCTTAATGCAGTTCGCAAAGTTTTTCCGGCCTTTCCAGCCCTGCCAAACTCGGCACCATTCTCACGCGTTCTCTGGAACGCCGGGTCACTCGCAATTCTACTTGCATCGATCCCACCTTTTTCACGAGCCAAATGCCCGTCCTGCGTCTTGTAAAAAGTAATATCCCCGATAGTACCTTTCAGCTTAATTATGCCAGTCTGTCTAGCCATAATCTCTAATTTTTACGATTAATACTCACTTCCATTTTCGCTCCTCATTTCGATAATCGTTGCAACTAAATCCGAATGATTAAATACAAAATTTGTATTATAAAACCATAAAAAAAAGGGCACCATCGCCCAGACATCCCATACCGACAAAATTGTCATTTATAAACAAAATTGTCACGTAAAACCAACCAAAAACTGATTAAATTGCCGCTTCCAGATATCAGAATAATTTTACTATTTTTATTTCGGGATAATATTATGATCACGGCACAATGGTGCATACCAAAGCCTAATCAAAAGTATGGATAGTGTATGAAAACTAAAGTTAGGAGGATATGCATAACCCCTAACGACGTAGAACTCGTTACAGGGCAAAGTTATCGTCAAAGTCTGAGAGTGTTGCATGAAATCGGTAATAACCTAAATAAAGCTATTAAATTCATTACAATCGTAGAATTCTGTGACCACACTGGATTAAACATTGAGGAAGTTGAAAAAGTCATATTTGGTTAAATTACATATCTGCAAATACCAAGGAAACGAGGATTCCAACACCACCAAGTACACCAATAACTAGTTCAAAATTTAGTATGATTACAACCAAAATAGTTTGTTGCAAGCTGATATTTTCTTATCTTTACAATATAAGATTTGGATTCATTTGCACCAGCGATGCAAAATCGAGACCTTTTTAATTTTAGTTTTGTAAACTAATGTAAATCATACATTTAGAAGCAGGGTTCGAATCCTGCTCTCCCCACAAGTTAAAATACAAAAGGTCTTAAAAGCCCGTAAATCATAAGATTTACGGGCTTTTTGTTCTTGTGTCAATATTTGTAATAATACTAAAATGAAGGTCTGTTGGCGTTACCATAGCATCAGCATCTTTCAAATCTGAGCAGCTTGATTTGTGTCTACTTCTCGGTCAATTCTGAAACTGGAGTTGCTACATTTACTGAGACATAAATTGTAAGACTGTTTAGATAAAAATAAATATCTTAGAATTATGAAAAAACGAGTTTACAGTGCTGAGTTTAAATCATCAGCAGTACGATTAAGTTACGAGCGGGAAAACATCAAAGAATTAGCAGATGAACTAGGCATCCAGGTAGAGCGTATTCCAAATGGAGATCATCTCAAAAAACATTTACCAATCCAAAACCAACTATTTCCAAAAAGACAGAGACAGATTCTTTAGAAGTAAAACAACTGCGCAAAGCTCTTAAAGAAAAAGAATTAGAGCTTGAGATATTAAAAAAGACCGTTCACATCTTTTCCAAGAGCGATGGGAAATCTACCAATTTATAGTCAGCTATAAACATTTATATCCTATTGAAAAGATGTGCAGCGTTTTAAAAGTAAGCCGAAGCAGTTATTATAGATGGTTCAGCGGTGGTCCTTCTAATAGATTTATAGAAAATAGTCTATTTACAGATTTAATAAAAGAAGTTTTTGATCTAAGCAGTCAAACTTACGGAAGCCCCAGACCTGAGAGCTTTGCTCGAACTGGCGAAGCAATAGCGGACCAGCTAAAAAGAAAAGGATATA